>NZ_DATCWX010000143.1:0-35843 GCF_036566125.1 Intrasporangium sp. | reverse complement strand
GCCCCAGCGTGAGGGCAGCCGCGGCGACGGCGAGCAGGATCCGGGGGCGCCGACGGTGGAGGGGCGTGCGGCCGGTCATGAGCGTCGAGTGTGCCACGGCCGGGCGGGCGGCGGCACGGCGGCTCCCTGCCGTGACCTAGGCTTGACGCGTGTTCCGTGGCCTGCTCACCCCGCGCTGGGTGGGCTTGACGATCGTCATGCTCATCGCGGTCGTCGCCTGCGTCTTCCTCGGCCTCTGGCAGCTGGGCGTCGCGCAGGACGAGGGCCGCAAGGAGGCGGTCTCCGCGGCGGCCGCGCTGCCCCGTGCACCGCTCTCCGAGGTGGCGACTCCCCACTCCGCGTTCCAGGCGGAGTTCTCCAACCGGCCCGTGAGCGTCACTGGGACGTATGCCGCTGAGCTGGGTTTCGTCGTCCCCGACCGTCGGCTGGGTGGCCGGGTTGGCTCCTGGGTCGTGACCCCGCTCGACACGCCGGACGGCACCGTGGCCGTGCTCCGCGGGTTCGTCGACGGCACGCCGACGACCGTTCCAGCGCCCCCTGAGGGACCCGTGACCGTGCTCGGCACGCTGGGACCGGGGGAGTCGCCACGCAGCGGTCCGCCCCTGCCTGACGGCCAGCGGCGCGGCATCGACCTGGCGCAGCTCGTCAACGAGTGGCCGGGCGCCCTGTACAACGTCGTGCTGCTGGCCTCGTCCGAGTCGGGACACATCGATCCGGCGCTCGCCCGGGTGCCGCCACCGGAGGCCGACGCACCGCTGAACGTCAAGAACCTCGCCTACGCCGTCCAGTGGTGGGTCTTCGGTCTCTTCGCGATCTGGATGTGGTGGAAGATGTTTCGAGCAGAGCAGCAGCCGGCCGACCCGGAGCCGGCCGCACCGAGAGAGGACGCGCACGCGTGAGCACGTATCCGACCAACCTGGCCAAGCCGAAGCAGATCAGGACGGCCCTGGGCTTCTATCGGGTCATGGCGATCATCGCCGGTATCGCGCTGCTGGTCCTCGTCACCGAGATGGTCATGAAGTACGCACTCGACCAGACCAACTTCCTCACCGAGAACTGGAGCTACATCCACGGCTTCATCTACATGGTCTTCGCGGCGTCGGTCGCGAACCTCGGCGTCAAGCTCGCTTGGGATTTCAAGCGGATCGTCCTCAACCTGCTCGCCGGCTTCGTCCCCATCGTCCCGTGGATCGCGGAGCACCGGAACACACAGGAGGTCAACGCAATCCTCCAGCGCGCCTACGCCGCCTGACCCAGCGTCGAGTCGGCAGTCGCACCGCCCTCGACGCGGGCGGCTAGGCTTCGTGCGTGAGTGAAGCGCACGACCTCCAGGCCCACCCCGTCCTCGTCGTCGACTTCGGCGCGCAGTACGCCCAGCTCATCGCGCGGCGCGTCCGCGAGGCCCAGGTCTACAGCGAGGTCGTGCCGCACTCCATGCCAGTTGCCGACCTGCTCGCCAAGCAGCCCGCCGCGGTCATCCTTTCCGGCGGCCCGAGCTCGGTGTTCGAGGACGGCGCACCGCGCCTCGACCCGGCGTTGCTGGAGGCGGGCGTGCCGGTCCTCGGCATGTGCTACGGGTTCCAGTCCATGGCCCAGGCGCTCGGCGGCACCGTCGACCGCACGGGAGCGCGGGAGTACGGCAAGACCGACGCGTCGATCTCGCGCACCGACTCGACGCTCTTCGACGGCCAGCCGGAGGAGCAGGTCGTGTGGATGTCGCACGGCGACTCGGTGGGCGAGGCCCCGGACGGTTTCCTCGTCACCGCTTCGACGCTGGCCACCCCCGTCGCTGCCTTCGAGGACGACGAGCGCCGCCTCTACGGCGTCCAGTGGCACCCCGAGGTGCTGCACTCCGAGCATGGCCAGCGCGTCATCGAGAACTTCCTCCGAAGGGGCGCGGGCATCAAGCCGGAATGGACCGCTGGCAACGTCGTCGAGGACCTCGTCGCCAGCATCCGTGAGCAGATCGGCCAGGACCGGGTCCTCTGCGCCCTGTCCGGTGGGGTCGACTCCTCTGTCGCAGCGGCCCTCGTCCAGAGGGCCGTTGGCGACCAGCTGACCTGCGTCTTCGTCGACCACGGCCTGCTGCGCGAGGGCGAGGCCGAGCAGGTCGAGAAGGACTTCGTCGAGGCGACCGGAGTCGATCTGGTCGTGGTCGACGCCCAGGAGCGTTTCCTCACTGCGCTCGCCGGCGTCACCGATCCCGAGACGAAACGCAAGATCATCGGTGAGCAGTTCATCCGCGTCTTCGAGCAGGCGGCCCGTGACGTCGTCGGCAGCCACGCGGACGAGGACCACCCGGTCAAGTGGCTCGTGCAGGGCACGCTCTACCCCGATGTCGTGGAATCCGGTGGTGGCGAGGGCGCGGCCAACATCAAGAGCCACCACAACGTCGGCGGCCTGCCCGACGACCTGCAGTTCCGGCTCGTCGAGCCGCTGCGGAGTCTGTTCAAGGACGAGGTCCGTCAGGTCGGCCTCGAGCTCGGTGTGCCGGAGGCGATCGTGTGGCGCCAGCCGTTCCCCGGGCCGGGGCTCGGCATCCGGATCATCGGCGCCGTCGACGCTGAGCGGCTCGCCATCCTGCGCCGCGCGGACGCCATCGCGCGTGAGGAGCTGACCCGAGCCGGGCTCGACCGCGACATCTGGCAGTGCCCGGTCGTGCTGCTCGCCGACGTCCGGTCGGTTGGGGTTCAGGGCGACGGTCGCACCTACGGCCACCCGGTCGTGCTGCGCCCGGTGGCCTCGGAGGACGCGATGACCGCCGACTGGGCTCGGGTGCCGTACGACGTGCTGGCGCACATCTCGACGCGGATCACCAACGAGGTTCCAGAGGTCAACCGGGTCGTCCTCGACGTGACGAGCAAGCCGCCCGGCACCATCGAGTGGGAGTGACCGCAACCCAAGCCTGAGTCGAGCGTGGCGAAGCCGTCGTCACGCGTGGGCCTCACGCGGGGGCGGATGCCTCTGCCTCTGACTCTGCCGGTGACTCTGACTCTGCTGGCTGGGTCCGGCGGGACAGGAGCCGCCGGACGATGTGGTCGGCGGCGACGCCGAGGAGCAGCGCGACCACGATCCCGCCGACCGCGCCGAGCAGCGGGTTCTCCTTGACCCACGCGCCGGCCAGGGCGCCGATCGCCACGCTATAGCTCGCCCAGGTCACCGTGGCGATGCCCGTGAGGCCCATGAAGCGCGGCCGTGGGAACTCGCTCGCACCTGCCGTGACGTTCACGGCAACGCGACCGACCGGGATGTAGCGCGCGACGACGATGAGGACACCACCACGGTGGTCCAGCTCACGGGAGGCGAACCGGAACGCCCGCCGCAATCGGGGCCGGCCGGTGTCGCGGAGCCGGTGGATCGGCGAGTGCCGGCCCAGCGTGTACGTGAGGTTGTCGCCGAGCCAGGCGCCGGTGGCCGCGACGACCACCAGCAGGGCGAGATTCGGCGACGCGTTCGCGACTCCGAAGGCAGCCAAGGCGATGATGATCGACTCGCTGGGCAGCGGTGGCAGGGCCGCATCGAGGGCTGCGAGGAGGAACACGACGCCGAGGGCCCACGGGGTAGCCGCGTGGATCGTGATGAACGCGTTGATCGCGTCGATGGCGTCGACCATGTTTCGACGGTAGGTAGCCATCGGGTCGCACGCATCGTTATTTTCCCTGGCTCGACCCTGACGCTGCCCCGATCAGCGTCAGGGTCATCGATCACTGTCCCTCAGCGCCCCATCACCTGCCCGTCGCGGCAATGTAGACCCCGGTGTTGCCGTTGGGGTTGATGAGCACGGCGGGCGCGAGGCACCGGTCCGGCAGGTTGACCGTGTCCTTGATCTGGGCGTCGCCGGTAGAGCTGAACGGCGCGGCGGCGGTCGTCGCGACGATCATCCCGTTGCAGGCGAGGCTCGCCGACAGGGTCCTGACGGAGCCGACGCCGACGCCGGGGATGAGCAGGCCCGAGACCGTGACCTTGACGGTTCCATCGGTGCCGACCTTCGCCTCCCCGGACGAGATCATCCAGGGCGCGCCGCCACGCACGACGCCGAAGAGTGGCGGGTCGCTGAGGATGCTGCCCTGCAGGGGCGCCTTGAGCAGGCTGTCTGCGTCGGCGGCCACCGCGGCCGACGTGGTGAGCGCGCTCGCTGCGAGGAGGGCTCCGAGCGCAAGGGACGTGGTGCGGGATGGACGGTGCATGGTCAGCTCGCTTCCGTGATGGGAATCGGTTGCTGCCGAAGACGCCGAGGCGCCCAGACCGGTTCAGGGATGGCATCTGACGCGCACGCGACGGGAGTGCGGGAGGGCTGGGACGGGACCTGCGAGCGGATGCGGGCTCAGCGGCATACGCCATTAGGGTGTTCGGCATGTGCGGAATCGCTGGGTACCACGGGCTGACGGCCGACGAGGCGCTGCTGCGCCGGATGAACGACTGCCAGGTCCACCGCGGTCCCGACGGCGACGGCATCTTCACCGACGGCTTGGTCGGATTCGCGCACCGGCGACTGTCGATCATCGACCGGGCGCACGGCCAGCAGCCCATGACGACCGGCGACGGCCGCTACACGATCATCTACAACGGCGAGGTCTACAACTACCTCGACCTGCGCGCCGAGCTCGAACCCCTCGGCCACACGTTCGAGACGGACAGTGACACGGAGGTCGTCCTCCAGGCCTTCGCCGAGTGGGGCGCGGACGCGTTCGACCGCTTCAACGGGATGTTCGGCCTGGCCATCTGGGACGCGCAGGAGCGCTCGCTGACGCTCGCTCGCGACCACTTCGGGATCAAACCGCTGTACGTATGCCGCTCAGCTGGGTCGGGCGCAGATGGCGCGGATGCATGGGTGTTCAGTTCCGAGATCAAGCCGATCCTGGCCTCGGGGCTCTACGAGAAGCGGCCGAACGACCGGACCATCTACCGCTATCTCCGCTTCCGGATCCACGAGGACGGGCGCGAGACCTTCTTCGACGGGGTCGAGCGGCTCGAGCCGGGCGAGCTGATGACGATCGCCGCGGACGGTTCCGTGGAGCGGCGGCCGTTCACGCGGTTGCGCGAGGAGCTGCTCGAGCGGGCCCGCGAGCAGCGGCCGTACGACGAGGCGGCGGCTCGGGAGTACCGCGAGCGCCTGGTCGAGTCGGTGCGGCTGAGGCTGCAGTCGGAGGTGCCCGTCGGGACGTCCCTCTCGGGTGGTCTCGACTCGTCGGCCGTGGCCGTCATCATCAACCGCCTGCTCAACGAGCATGACAAGACCGCGGAATCCGTTGGCGCACAGCAGAACACGTTTTCCGCCGTCTTTCCCAACTCGATCAACGACGAGGAGCGCTACGTCGACGACGTCCTCGAGATCTGCCGGGGACGCGTCGACGGGCACAAGATCAAGCCGACCGCATCCGAGTTCAAGGAGGACCTCGAGGACTTCGTGCGGACCCAGGAGGAGCCGCTCATCTCGAGCGGCCCCTACGCGCAGTACCAGGTGATGCGCGAGGCGACGAAGCACGTCACCGTCCTGCTCGACGGGCAGGGCGCCGACGAGATGATGGCCGGCTACATCCCCTACTACTTCGTCTACCTGCGCCAGCTTCGGGCGCAGGGCGCGGTGGCGGCGGCGCGTGAGCTGTCCAAGTCGCTCGACGTGCTCTACCGCCTGGGGCGGTTCAAGCTCAAGGCGAGGCTGCGCGGGCGCAAGGACATCCCGACGACCCAGCTGCTCGGCCAGCAGTTCGTGGCCGAGCACCAGGCGGAGCGGTACGCGGTCGAGGGGTCGAACCTCAAGAAGCGCCTCGTCGAGGACCTCTTCGTCGGCTCGCTCCCGTCGCTGCTGCGCTACGAGGACAAGAACACGATGCGGTTCTCGCTCGAGGGCCGGGTGCCATTCCTCGACAAGGAGGTCGTGAAGTTCATCTTCTCGCTGTCCGACGAGGCGATCATCAAGGACGGGTGGAACAAGCGCATCCTGCGCGACGCGACGCGCGACCTGCTTCCCGAGTCGATCAACCGGCGTCGCAACAAGGTCGGCTTCACGACGCCGCAGGGCGAGTGGTTCATGCGGCTGAAGAACCACTTCTACGGGATCTTCCTGTCGGAGTCCTTCGCCAACCGGTCCTACTTCAACCAGACCGAGGTGCTGCACGCCTTCGAGGGATGGATCAAGGGGACCAACGACGTCGACTCGATGACGTTCTGGCGCCTCATCAACCTCGAGCTGTGGCTGCAGGAGTACTTCGACGAGAAGCCGGCGGACGCCGACGTCGCGCCCCGGGTCAAGACGGACTACGAGCCGAACGCCCGCAAGGAGCTCGATCTCGTGCTCGACGCCGCCGGAGGGGCCGGTCCCGACGCTGGCAGGACGGTACGGCGCTACCCGTTGCGCACCGACCTCTATTCGCGGGAGGACGACCTCGAGGGGAAGACCCTCGGCTACCTCGAGCGGTTCTTCGCCGGACTGCCAGCGGCCGCCGGGGACCACGACGTCGCCACCAAGGGTCGCTGGTACTTCTTCATCTCGGAGAAGATCGTCGCCATCACGCAGGGCCGCTCCTACTTCATCTGGGACATCAAGGTCTCGCGTCCGGCGCGCATCCTGTCGCGCTACGTGACGCGCACGCCTGCCGGGATCGGGCTCGGCTCGCCCTTCACGATGCAGCTCGCCATCGAGGAGGCCGGCCTACCGCGGGTCCTCTACGCCTCGGCCGGTGGTGCCGTCGGCAAGCTCATCGGCAAGCGGGGGCTCTTCTACGAGCTCGTCGGCGGTGACATCCGCGCCATCGACGGCCCCACGGAGTACTCCGTCTACCCGGCCAACGTCTCGGCCAAGCTCGCCCCCAAGGATCCGGACGCCGTGGCGGCGCGCCTGTCCGCCCTGATCCGTGAGCGCGTCCCCGCCCCGTGGCGCGATTCCTTCGGTGGGACCGTCGTCATGGACGCCAACGACATCGGCCGCAACGTCCTCGGCATGGACGCGCCGGGCCCCAAGGAGCGCTATGAGGCGATGTTCGCCGACAACCCGCTGGGCCAGGGGTCGGAGCAGACGCCGATGGCCGTCGTCTTCGAGCAGTCCTGACCGCACCACCACCCCTGATCGAGTGAACAGCTTTCGGGCCGAAAGTTGTTCACTCGATTGGAGGGGGACGGTCCAGTGCGTCAGCCGGCGAGCAGCTGGTCTCGAACCTGTCGCCGCAGCACCTTGCCGATGATCGTCTTGGGCAGCTCGTCGACGACCTCGATACGGCGGGGGACCTTGTAGGCCGCGAGGTGGGCGCGGCAGTGCTCGCGCGCAGCCTCGGGGTCGAAGGCGTCCGGGTCCTTGACGGCGACCGCGGCGACGACCTGCTCGCTCCCGTCCTGCCTGGGGAGGCCCACGACGGCGGCGTCCGTCACACCGGGGTACTGCATCAGCACCGACTCCACCTCCGACGGCATGACGTTGAAGCCGCCCGTGATGATGATCTCCTTGATCCGGTCGACCACCGAGACGAATCCGTCGTCGTCGACCTCGACGATGTCTCCGGTGCGCAGCCAGCCGCCATCGAGCAGCGTGGCAGCGGTCTCATCCGGCTTCCGCCAGTAGCCGGTGAAGACCTGGGGGCCGCGGATCAGCAGCTCACCCCGTTCTCCCCGCGGACGGCCCACGTCGGGGTGGTCCGGATCGACCACCCGGATCTCCGTGCTGGGGAAGGGAACCCCAACCGCGCCTGGCCTGCGGGTGGGGCCGATGGGGTTGCCCAGGGCGATGGGAGATGCCTCGGTCAGCCCGTAGCCCTCGACGAGCAGACCGCCCGTCACCGACTCCCAGAGCTCGAGGGTGTCCGGCGGCAGGGTCATGGCACCCGAGAACGCCCATCGCGCTGCCGACATGTCGATACCGCGTTCCTTCGCGGCCTTCGCGAGCTGGGCATAGATCGGCGGCACCGCGGGGAGGAAGGTCGGCGGGTGCTTCTTGGCCGCGGTGAGGACGAGGTCGACGTCGAACCGGGGGAACAGGACGAGCCGGGCTCCCGCACTCATCGCGAAGGTCACGCACAGCGTCAGGCCGTAGGCGTGGAACATCGGCAGGATCGCGTAGATGGTCTCCGACCCGGCGCCGATGCCGGGGACCCATGCCCGTCCCTGGGCGGCATTGGCGACAAGGTTGTGGTGCGTCAGCATCGCCCCCTTCGGCACTCCAGTCGTGCCGCTCGTGTACTGGATCGCCGCGAGGTCCTCGACCGCCGGCTTGGGATGCGTGGGCTCGATCCGACCCTGCCTCAGCAGCTGCCCCCAGGGGATGCAACCGGGTGCGGGCTCAGTCAGGGCGGACCGCAGGACACGAACCCTGGGGATCGGCAGCTGGAGCGCCAGCCGTTTGGCGAGCGGCATGGCATGGATGAGGTTGACGGCGATGACCTGCTTGACGCCGGGCAGCTGGCGCACCCTGGGCCCCACCTTGTCCCAGGCGATGGCAAGCGTCGCCTCGTGGTCCCGGAACTGCGTCTCGAGCTCTTCGGCGGTATAGAGCGGGTTGTGCTCGACGACCACAGCGCCGAGTCGCAGCACGGCATAGAAGGCGACGACGTGCTGGGGGCAGTTCGGCAGCACAAGGGCGACCCGATCGCCCTTGCGGACCCCGAGGCGGCGCAGGCCCTCGGCCGCTCGGGCCACGTGGTCACCGAGCTGGCTGTACGTCGTCTCAGCACCGAAGAACTCGAGTGCGGTTCGGTCGGCGAACTGCGCCACTGATGAGTCGAGCAGGTCCGTCAGCGACCCGGTCACCGGTTCGATGTCGTGCGGCACCCCCTCGGCATAGCTGCTCAGCCAGATCCGTTCCATTGCCTCGGCCACGACTCGCTCCCTTCCCAGGCGACTCTGCGACACCTGCATCAACGGTAGTGCCGGAACGCCTGCGCGCTAGATCCGTCCGGGCCGCGGGCCGCGGTGCTCCTCGAGCTGCCTGCCTCCCACCCGGACATCGACGGAGTCCTCGTCCTCGCCGGCCTCGTCGTAGGCCGCATCCGCGGGGATCCGCTTCGGGCTGGCCCACCACAGCGCCCAGCCGAGCACGCCGAGGGGCACCTCGAAGAAGTGCGTGTAGAGCGAGAAGAGCACGACACCGGCGGTCGCCTGGGCGGGATCGGCGCCCCACCCGACGAGAACGGCTGCGGTGCCGGCCTCCGTGACGCCCAGGCCGCCCGGCGTGATGCCGACGGCCGTGAGCAGCCGCCCGACCGTGTAGGCGCCGAACATGTAGGCGAACGGCATCTGCACACCCATCGAGTTGAGGCAGAACCAGAACAGGATGTAGTAGACGCCGAAGAAGCCGACGAGGCCGTAGGTCATCTCGAGCCAGCCGTAGCGGACGATCTCGATGATGTCGTGGCGCATCCCGACGAGGGTCTTCTCGAAGTCCGTGTCGGCGGCCTTCTTGCGGCGGATCCGGCGCCACACGCGGGTCGACTGCCGTCCCAGCTTGTGGGCGAAGTCCTCGGATGCGAGGACTCCCCAGAAGGCGACGATGACGGCGAGGCCGATGAGCGCGCCGATGATGGCGGCTTGGGCGACGACCGGGTTGAGCTGCCCGATCCCGATGAGGATGGCAAGGATTCCCACGACGGGCAGGACGACCCGGGCGAGGACGTTCCAGACGCCAGTGACGATGACCATGGTGGAGATGTCCCGGCGCAGGAAGCCCCAGGAGCGCAGCTGGTGGTACGTGACGACGACACCGGCGGCGCCCCCTCCCGGCAGCAGGTTGCCGATCGAGGATCCGCACGCGTTGACGATCATCGCCTGTCCGTGGGTCAGCCCCTTGAGCGACCCGGTGTAGAGGAAGGTGACGAGCCACAGCCCCGAGATCATCAGGATGGTCAGCCCGACGACCGTGCTGGCCTGCAGGCCGGAGAGGGTGGCCCACACGTCGGTCCACGTCGTGTGCGCGATGCGCGGCAGGCCCCACCAGAGCAGGAAGACGGCCAGGCCGATGCCGACGACGAACTGCAGTGCCTTGCGCACGAACGCGCGGTTCACGCCAGTCCTTCAAACACGTCATGCCGTATGCCGCTGGGCTCGCTCCCCGGATCACGTCCCCTCAGGTGGGGGGTGGCGTCCACGTACCACTCACGGCCGAAGACGAGGTCGTACACCGGCCGAGGGATGCGGAGGAAGGCGGCGAGGGTGCGGTCGGCGCCTCCGTCGGCGCTCGCCTGGGACGCATGGGCTCGCATCGAGGCCCGCTTGGCGGCGATGTGGCGGCGGACGTTGATCCGGTGGGTGATGTCGCGGCGTGCCGAGAAGGCGCGGTCGAAGCTGTGCCGGTCGAAGTCCGGCGGGAAGCGGTACACCCTGGCGGCGAGGTCGAGGGCGCGGCAGATGGTGTCCCGGGGCACAGTGGCCTCGAGCAGGCGGGGCGTGCGGGCGAGCTCGGCCGCCCGGCGTGCGACGTGGTGGACCTTCTTGTGGTCCGGGTGGCCGTAGCCGCCGTTCTCGTCATAACCGAGGAGGACATCCACCTGTTCCTCGGCGAGGATCGCGGCGAGGCGCTGGGCAGCCTCGTCCGTGTCGGCCCGGACGAAGCGGGTGCGACCCGGAGGGTCGGGAAGCAGCTCGGGGCCGAGCCCGCTGTCCGCGTAGCCGAGGTGCTCGACCCGCGCGACACCCAGGGCCCGTGCGCTCGTCTCGAGCTCATCGCGTCGCCGCGCGGCGAGACCGCCGGCGGCGTAGGCTTGCGACGCGAGCCCCAGTTCGCCATCGGTCGCGACGACGAGCACCACGCGATGCCCCTCGGCCGCGGCGCGCGCCATCGTGCCCGACGTGAGGAATGCCTCGTCGTCAGGGTGGGCATGGAAGGCGAGCAGCGTGGGGGACATGAGTGGTCCCATCTTTACCCATCGAGCACCGTTCCCTCGTCCATTTTGGGGCCGCCGCCCCGTCCCACCCGGCGGACGGAGTCGTCGACGGCTCCTTCACGGCGGGGCCTGGGCGGCGTATCCGGATCCGTCCCGGGGGTTACCGGCGGTATGGGTAAACGCCTCGTAAATAATTGACAGGTACACCCATGATTGGTTGACGCCATAGCCGTTGCACTGCTTGGCTCAACGTGTCGCAGGGGGCCCTTTCTATCCAGAACGCGACGTTTTCGTTCACATCGAACGGCTCAGGGGAAAACTAGTTCACGGAAAGGAAAGTGGTTCACATGTCTGTTCCAGTCATGTCTCCGACCAGCGTTTCCGATACGGCTTCGGAGCGCGCCTACGAGATGTCGATGCGCGCTTTCGGCGTGGCTCGAACGAAGTTCGACAACGCCCTCATCAGGTACGACGCCTGGTACCTCGTCTTCGTCGCGGTCATCCTCGCGCTGGGCGCCACCCTCATCATCGGCATGGCCATCTGGTGCGTGGTCTACAAGGGCAAGAAGTTCACGGGGCGCTGGTCCCTGCGGAACTTCGGGCTCAGCGTCTACTTCGAGTGTGTGTAGCGGGTGACCGGCTGACGCCATCCTGCTCTGCTCGACGACGTGTGGCCGGCTCATGGCCCAGGCTCCCTGGGCCGGCCGCACGTCGCCCCGCATGCTGTGCCGAGGAAGGGACACCGCCAGTGCCAGTGCTAGAAGTCATGGGCGTCACCTACTCGTACGACGGGTTCGTCACCGTCCTCGAGCAGGTCGGCTTCGACGTCGACGCCGGAGAGATCGTGGGCCTGCTGGGCCCGAATGGTTCGGGCAAGTCGACCCTCATCAAGACGGTCTTCGACCTGCTTCAGCTGCAAGCCGGATCGATCGCCGTCGGAGGCCACGAGCACGTGTCGCCGGTGGCGAAGTCAGCGGCGATGTACCTCGCCAGCAACGACTACCTGCCGCAGTTCCTCACGGGACGGGAGTACGTCGAGATGCTCGGCCGGCTCTACGGAGTCGAGGTGGACCATGCCGTCGCCGATCGGCTCTTCGAGACCTTCTCGATGTCGGGCCGCTACGACGACCTCATCGAGGACTACTCCCACGGCATGCGCAAGAAGACGCAGCTCATCTCTGCGCTGCTCATGCGCCGGCCCCTCACGATCATCGACGAGACCCTCAACGGGATCGACATCGAGGCGCTGTACCTCACGGAGCAGGAGCTGACGCGGCTCCGCGACGAGGGCCGGTCGGTCGTCCTGTGCACCCACGACTTCGCCCTCCTCGAGCGGCTCGCCGATCGGGTGCTCTTCCTCGATCACGGCATCCTCGTCGCCGATGCGAGCACGTCCTCGCTGGTGGAGGAGCACGGCTCGCTCGCCACGATGGTCTTCGGACACCTCGACTCGCAGTCCCGCCGGCCATGAGACTGCGCAGCTCACTCGTCCTGGCGCGGATGCTTCTGCGCTTCTTCCTCCGACGGGTTTCTCGCATGGGCGTGCTCCGGTCGGCCCCGGTGAAGGTGCTGGCGCTGGCGATGGTGGCCACCATCCTCGTGACCGGCGCCATCGCCGCCTACTTCTTCCTGGAGCCGATGACGTCCGAGGCCAAGGTGTGGGGCCTGCTGTTCGAGATGTCGACCGTCTCCGTGGTGCTCTGGGTCCAGATCGCCTTCCTGCTCGTCAAGATCCTCTTCCTCAACGCCGCCGGGATGCTCGAGCTCAGCTTTCAGCTGCCCCTGACGAACCGGGAACGCGCCGTCGCCCTGCTCGTCTACGAGGCCAGCATGGCGGGCATCGTCTCGATGATCGGGTTCACCTCGCTCACCGCCGCAGCGCTCGTCCTCCTCGGACCGGCCGCTCTGCTCCGGCTGCTCGAGGCCATCGTCTTCCCGATGATCCTGACCTATCTCGTGCTCAGCGTCGGCTACCTCGTGCTCGGCCGGATCCTCTCCCTGGTCGGGCTGGAGCGCGTCCAGCACCTCGTCCTCATCCTCGTCGTGTTCGGGCTGATCATGCTGTACGCGTCGAGGTTGGGGCCGCTCTCGTCACGGGCGACGGAGGCCTACCTGTCCGACCGCTCCGAGTACGTCTGGGTCGCCTCACTCGCCTGGATCACGCGCATGTACGGACCGGTCGCCATGGTGGCCGTGTTCCTCCTGGCGGCCGCGGCGCTCGTGGCCGTGGCGCTCTGGGCCACGCCCAACCAGCATGTTGCCCACTCCCGTTACCTCAACCTGCCGTTCGACTGGCCGCTCACTCGGCGGCTGGGCCCCTACGATCGGTGCCTCTTGCGGAGCTCGCAGACCTGGCTGGCGATCGCCGTGTCGGTGGTCGTCTTCATCGGTTTGATCATCGATCCCGTCGTCAACCCGCTGTGGGCGCTCGCCGTGTTGTCCATGAGCGGCCTCTACCAGTTTGCTGCGACCGAGCCGCTGCGCGTGCTGGTGGCCGACGGGGCGCAGCCCTGGCGGACGTACGGCAGGCTCGTCAAGGCCCACATGGTCCTGGTCGGGGCCGTCGCCGTGCCGACCGTGGCCGTCCTCGCCGCCGTGCGGCCCGACCACCTCGCTGGCGCGGCGCTCGCCCTCGTCGGGTGCCTCGGTGGCGCCCTGGTCGCGATCTGCATCGGAATTGCTTTTCCCGCCGAGAGCGACAACCCATTCTCGGTTTTTGTTGGGCTCTCCGTCACCGCTGCCGTCCTTGGCCTCCTGGGAATTGCGCTCGGAATTCTGCAGCTGCCGCAGACCGTGGTCCTCATCATTGCAGCCGGAACCGGTGCGCTCATCGTCTGGTACAGCGTCCAAGGAATTCGAGCCTTCGATTCAAGGAGAAGAAATGAAAAAGGCGCTTCTGCTCGTCAACAGCACGGTTGGCGCGGCGCTGCTGACCCTCGTAGTCGCAGCGGGAGCACTGCTCTATCTCATGTTCTCGACCGATGAGGACAACGTGCGCAAGGAAGGACTCTTCGGGTCCGTCTTCTTCGAGACCCGCGAGGTGCGGGAGGGGGTCATCGGCTCGTCGATGGGCGTCGACAACCCGCTGGGCCTGGTTGTCATCTTCCTCGTCCTGTTCGGGCTCGTCACGCTCACCCAGATCGCCTTCCACAGTCTCAAGGCGTACCGGGCCGAGCTGATCCGCGAGCGGTCCCATAGCTAGCGTGCGGACGTGGCCGGTCGCCGAGCTGCGGCTGCGCCACGTGGTCGGGGGAGTGGCCATGCAGGTCTGGCCGCTGCTCGGGCTCGTCGTCCTGTTCGTCGGCGGCGCCGCGGTGTGGCACGTGGTGTCCGGCGACCACAGCCTCATCGACGTGGCAGCGGGCTTCGGTCAGGTGGTCGTCGTGGGGTTGGTGGGCTCCTTCGCGCTGCACGAGGTCGCCCACGTGGTCCTGCTGCGGTGCCCCCCCGGCGTGACCCACATCACCCTCGAGCGCACCGCCTGGCGGTTCTCGGTGGCACCGCTCGGCACGCTCTCGGCCCGTGAGGTCGGCCTCGTCGCCTTGGCCGGTCCGGGCGCCTGTCTCCTCGCCGCCCCTGTCTGGTGGATGGTGCTCCCTGAGTCGGGCTTGGCGTGGTGGTACGCCGCCCACCTCGTCTTTCTCCTGCCTCTTTTCGGCGACGGCCGGATGCTCGTCGCGAGTGTCCGAGCCGGGGCACTCAAGACGGGTTGGCGCGCATGACAGAGTGATCCCGTGAAGGTGGCACTGCTGACGGACTGTTACCTACCCAGGTTGGGTGGGATCGAGATCCAGTCGCACGACCTGGCCCGCCACCTCGTCGAGCTCGGGCACCAGGTCGAGGTCTTCACCGCGACCCCTGGTCCGGACGGTGAGATGCACGGGGAGATCACCGTCGTCGACGGCATGCCGGTGCACCGCCTCGCCATCCGCCTGCCGTGGGAGCTGCCTGTCAACCCACTCGCGCCACGTGAGCTGCGCCGTCGCCTCACCGGAGGCGGCTTCGACGTGGCCCACATCCAGACCGGGGTCGTTTCACCGTTCGCCTGGGACAGCACTCGAGTCACCCTCGGCCTCGGCCTTCCCACCGCGATGACGTGGCACTGCATGCTCGGGCCGGTGGCGCCCGGCTTCGGTGCCGTCGGCTTTGTGAAGAGGTGGGCCGCCAAGGGCGTCGCGATGTCGGCCGTGTCGGCGGTGGCGGCGCGGCCCCTGCGAGACCTCGTCGGGCCGTCCGCGTCGGTCTCCGTCCTGCCGAACGGGATCGACGTGGACCGCTGGCGCCCCCCCACCACCCCCACCCCTCAATCGAGTGAACAAGAAATGCCGCTGCGGTTGGTCACCGCGATGCGGCTCGCCGCGCGCAAGCGTCCCCGCGCCCTCGTCGAGCTGGTCGCCCGCGCCGAGCGACTGGCCGGCGCCGGCTCCTTCAGCCTGACGATCCTCGGCGAGGGGCCCGACCGAGGCAAGGTCGAGTCCTATCTCGCCGACGAGGGCATCGACTGGGTGTCCCTGCCCGGCCGGGTCCCGCGCGACGAGCTGCGAGCCAGGTATGCCGCTGCAGACGTCTACGTGTCACCGTCGGCCCTCGAGTCCTTCGGGATCGCGGCGCTCGAGGCACGGACCACCGGACTGCCCGTCGTGGGGCGGTCCGGGTCCGGGATCGGCGAGTTCGTCACCCATGGGGAAGGCGGTCTCATCGTGCCGGACGACGCAGCCATGGCCGGTGCCCTGGCGGGTCTCGCTGCCGACCGCGAGCGCCTCGCCGCAATGCGCCGCTGGAACCTCGAGCACCCTCCGGATCAGGACTGGCCCCGCGTCGCGGCGCTCACGGTCGCCGAGTACGAGCGGGCGATCGCCCTGTCCGCGGCTGTGGGTCGCCGATGAGGACGAATGTCCCCGGTGGAATTCGTGTCGTGGGGCTGGCGCCGGACGGAACCCGGGTCGACGCCGGCCGACTCGCCCATGGGCAGCCCCCCGCTGCCCTCCTGGCCCAGCAAGGCTGGCGTATCGAATCACCTTGGGCGGCAGATGTAGTGAAGGAAGGGGCGCTCGAGCTGGCGTTCAGCGTGAGCGAGCTCAGCGGCATACCCCTTCTTGCAGAGGACGTCCCGCGGGACCCAGACGTGGCGCCCGGTGAGGCGGGTGATCCCTTCCAGCGGGTTGCCGCCTACGCCATCGTGACGAGCGACCGTGGGCTGCTGCTGACCCAGTTCAACGACCAGACGCACATCCCCGGCGAGTGGGGACTGCCCGGGGGTGGGCTTGATGCGGGCGAGTCGCCGGTCGAGGGCGTCCATCGGGAGGTGTGGGAGGAGACCGGTCAGCGCATCGCTCTCGAGGGCCTCGTCGACGTGCAGTCCTCGCACTGGATCGGCCGGGCGCCGAACGGCGTGGTCGAGGACTTCCACGCCGTGCGCATCGTCTACCGCGCGACGTGCCCGGAGCCACGCGAGGTCGTCATCAACGACGTCGGCGGAACGACGGGGGACGCCCGCTGGGTGGCGGTCGAACAGCTCGGCGACTACCCGCTCAGTCGCTCGTGGCACCACCTGTCCGAGGGCTACCTGGGCCGTCCGTAGGATGCCCGCCATGGACTTCCTCTACAAGCTCGTCGTCGCCCTCCATCTGCTCGGCTTTGCCGTCATCGTCGGCGGATGGGTCGTGTCACGCGGTGCCGAGCGCTTCCCGCAGGCCGTCCTGTGGGCGGCTCGGGCGCAGTTCCTGCTGGGTCTGCTCATCGTCGGCCTGGCCGAGTCCATGGACAAGACGCTCAACTACCCGAAGATCGGCGTCAAGCTGGTGCTCGGCCTCGTCGTCGTCGCGATGGCCGAGATCGGCAACGCCCGCTCGCGCAAGGGCCAGTCCGCGAAGACACAGCTCGACGCCGCCGGTGGCGCAGGGCTGCTGGCCGCGCTCGTCGCCGCCCTCTGGTGAGCCGGCCGAGGTGCGTTGGAACGGCGGAGTCCTTGCCGGACTCCTCATCGGACTGGTCTGGGTCGTCGCGGGGGGAGCCCTCGTCGTCGTCGGACGGCGGCGACGGCTGAACTCCACTGCGGACGGCGCCGGCAGTGTCGGCATCATCGGCATCTTCCTGCTCGTCGTCGGAGCGCTGACCCTCTTCGCGACGCTCCTGCTCAGCATCGTGCCGGGCAACGACTGACGCAGTGGGCTACCGAGCGGCGCTCGCGTCTCCCGGCGGGGAGCCGAACTGCTCCCGGTACGTGACGGGGTGGTGGCTGAGGATGGAGATCCGGTTGAAGGCGTTGATCATCGACGCCGCATAGACGAGCAGCGCGAGCTGGTCGTCGGTGAGGTCCTCACGCAGCAGGTCGTACTCGTCGTCGCTGAGGTGGCGGTCGGCGACGAGGGTGACGGCCTCAGCGATCTTCAGCGCAGCCTGCTCGAGGCGCGTGAACATCCCGGACTCCCGCCAGGCGGACAGCACGGCGATCCGCTGGGGCGACTCACCGCCACGGAGGGCGAGGTGGGTGTGCAGGTGGAGGCAGAAGGCGCAGCCGTTGATCTGGGACGCCCGTAAGTTCACCAGCTCGAGCACGGCCCGGTTGATGCCATGCTCCTCCGCCCGGGCACGGATCTCGTTGGACACCTGGGCCATGGCGCCATGGACCGTGGGCATCTGCTTGTCGGTGTAGATGTACCGGTGGCCTTCTCCCATGGCGCGACCGTACCGCTCCTGCCGACGCGCCGGACGACCGTTGCTCGCCGGCTTCATGGCTCGGGTGGTTCGCCGTGCTGAGAACGCGAGGGCAGGCACGCCCAGGGACAGAAACGGTCGTCTGACCAGAGAGTGTGGATGACGCCGGGGTCTCTCCCGGTACACCGGCACAGTGGGTCCATGCCGGACACTTCGCTGCTCGACGCTCCGACCGATCCCGTTGCTCTGATGAACCGCCTCGGTGGAGTGGCGAGCCGCTCGGAGCTGACGCGGTGGTTCGAGGACGCCGAGATCGCGCGAGCGGTGGCAGAGGGAGAGGTGCTGCGGACCAACCGCGGCCGGTACGCCCTCCCGGCGGCCGAGAAGGCGCGCATGGCGGCTCATCGGTTGACGGCCGTGGTTGGTCTGCGCAGTGCGGCGGCGTCATGGGGCTGGGCCCTCAAGATCCAGCCACCCAAACCGGAGATCATCGTCCCTCGAGGCCGCAAGGTCACGAAGAGCGACCAGCGTGAGCTCGACGTCCGATGGCGCAAGTTGCCCGAGAGGGAGGTCGACGGCTGGCGCACGACGCCGGTCCTGACCGTGATCGACTGTGCCACCACCTTTCCGCTCGACGAGGCCCTGGCCATCGCAGACTCCGCCTTGCGCGCCGGGGTGAGCAGGGCAGATCTGCTTGCTGCCGCCGAGGCGCTCCCTGGCCGCGGCCGCGACGCTGCCGTTGACGTCGTCTGGTACGCGAGGCGCGAGGCCGCGAATCCGTTCGAGTCCGTCATTCGTGGAATCTCACTTGGCGTGCCAGGTCTGAGGCTGGAGCCACAGGCCGCGGTCAGCGTTGCCGGTCGGACGATCCACCCGGACCTCGTCGACTGCGACCTGCGCATCGTGGTCGAGGCTGACAGCCACGAGTTCCACACCCAGCGCGACCAGATCACGCGCGACTGCTGGCGCTACGACGAGCTCGCCCTTGACGGCTGGCTCGTGCTTCGCGTGTCGTGGGTGCAGGCCATGCACCGGCAGGACTGGGTTCGGTCAGTCCTCTTGCGCGCAGCCGACCGTCAGCAGGCAAAGCTTCGGACGACCATCGCCCTCGCGAGGGGCTACCGTCCGCCGGAGTCCCGCACGAATCAGGGCGACGTCAGCGGCACGTGGTGACCAACGGTCGTTCGTGGCTGATCCGTCACAGACGATGCCGTATGCCGCTGGGCTCAGTCCCGCTCGAAGGCGAGCTTCCCGCCCACCCAGGTCTGGAGAACCTGCGTGTCCCGGATCGCCATCGGGTCGGCGTTCTCGAGCTCCCAGATGTCGCGGTCGACGGAGACGAAATCGGCGAGCTGACCCGGACTGAGCCGACCCACATCGTGGCGCCCGACGGACTCATGCGCCACGACGGTGTGGGCGTGGACGGCCTCGTCGAGCGAGATCCGCTCCTCCGGACGCCACCCGCCGATCGGGTGGCCGTCCGCCCGTCGACGGGTCACGGCAGCGTGCAGCCCGTAGAAGGGATTCGGGTCCTCGACCGGCGCATCGGACCCGAAGGCGACCCGGACGCCGGCGTTGAGGAAGGACCGCCAGGCATAGGAGGCGAGGCGGCGCGGGCCGAGGATGTCATCGGCGAGCTCGAGGTCTGCGGTGCAGTGGCTCGGCTGCATCGAGGCGGCGACGTCGAGGGAGCGGAAGCGCGGGATGTCCACCGGTCGCACGTGCTGGGCGTGCTCGATGCGGAGCAGCCCGCTGTGCCCCTCTTCCCGCATGACCTGGAACGCGTCGAGGACGAGCCGGTTCGCCTCGTCTCCGATCGCATGGGTGATGACGTCGAGCCCGGCGTCCAGGCACATCCGGACCCGTTCGAGCAGAATGGGATACGGCGTGACGGCGATGCCGCACGTCTCGTGGCCGGCCATGCTGCCCACATAGGGCTCGGTCATGTGGGCTGTGTGCGAGCCGAGGGCGCCGTCGCTGAAGAACTTCACCGGTCCCACGCGGAAGCGATCGTCGCCGTGGCCAGAGCGACGCCCCTCCGACAGGGCGAGCTCGAGATCGCCATCTCGGACGCACTTCGTCACGCGCACCCGCAGGGCGTCGTCCTGGTGCATCGCCAGGTAGGCAGCGCGTGCGTCCTCGCCGTCGATGTCCGTGATGCTCGTCAGCCCGACGGACAGCAGCCACGACTGGCACCGCTCGAGGAGCGGACGCAGCGGCTCAGCATCCGGTCCCTCGATGAGCGGGTCGACGAGACGCTGTGCCGACTCACGCAGGATGCCCGTCGGCTCGCCCCCCGCATCCCGGACGATCTCGCCACCGACCGGGTCCGGCGTGTCGCGAGTGATGCCCGCGCGTTGCAGGGCACGGGAGTTCGCCCAGACGGTATGGCCGTCGACGGAGTCGAGGACGGCGACCCGGTCGCCGGTCACCGAATCCAACGCGTGCCGGTCGGGCTGGACCGGGACGGCCCACCGGTTGCTGTTCCACCGACCGGAGCTGAGCGGGCGGCCGGAGGGGGAGGAGGCGACGTGACCGCGGATCAGCTCGAGTGCCTCCTCGAGCGAGCGTGCCTGCCTCAGGTCGACTTCCGCGAGGTCGCGGGCGACCCATTCGGTGTGGATGTGGGCGTCGTGCAGGCCCGGCATGACGAGGGCGCCCGGCAGGTCGACCACCTCACCGATGTCACCGTCCACCGCGTCTGCCCCGGCCGCCACGACCCGGCCGTCCTCGACGAGCAGGGCGTCAGTCCACGGAGAGGAAGGGTCGCCGGTCCAGATTCGGTTGTGCCGGAATAGGATCCGGCTCACTTCGAGTCCCCGTCAGAGGGGACGAGGATCAGCTTGCCCGTGCTTCGTCGGGATTCCAACGCCTCATAGGCCTCGGCCGCCCTGTCGAAGGAGTAGCGGCCGCCGACCTCGATCTTGAGGCTTCCGTCCTCGATCGCGGCGAAGACCTCGCTCGCCCGCCACTCGAGCTCCTCACGCTCGGCGATGTGGTCCAGGAGCTTCGGGCGGGTCACGAAGAGGGATCCGAGCGAGTTGAGCCGCTGCAGGTCGAAGGGCGGCACCTGACCGCTCGCCCCGCCGAACAGCACCATGAGCCCGCGCCGTCGCAGTGAGGCGAGTGAGGCGTCGAAGGTCGCCTTGCCCACTCCGTCGTAGACGACGTCCACGCCCCGTCCGGCTGCGTCACGCACCGCAGCCGCGAGGTCCTCCGTCCGCGAGTAGTTCGAGTAGTTGATCTTGTGCGTCGCCCCGAGTTCCCTTGCGATCTCGCACTTCTCGTCGGATCCGGCGGTCGCGATGACAGTGCAGCCCTTCGCGACGAGCAGCTGGACGAGGAGCTGCCCAACCCCGCCGGCCGCGGCGTGCACGAGGGCCACGTCACCCGGCCCAGCGGCATACGTGCTGGTGACGAGGTAATGGGCCGTGAGGCCCTGGAGCATGGCCGCTGCGGCCGTCTCGAGCTCGACTCCCTCGGGCACGGAGACAACCATGTCGGCTGTCTGGTTGGCGACGGTGGTTGCGCTGGGTTGGCCCTGGGGCCAGGCCACGCGGTCGCCCACGGAGAACGACTCGACGCCTTGGCCCACGGCGACCACCCTGCCGGCGCCCTCCTCGGCGAGGACGAACGGCGTCGTCCCGGGGTAGACGCCCTGACGCCGGTAGACGTCGATGAAGTTCACCCCGGTGGCTGCGACCTCGACCTGGACCTCACCCGGACCGGGATCCGGCACGTCGTGCTCGCGCACCTCGAGGACGTCACGCTCACCGTGCTCTCGGACGAAGACACCCCTTGCAGTCGTCATGACGACACCCTACGACCACGCCACGTCGGCCGATCGCGTTGCTCAGCCAGCGCCCTCGAGCCGTGACCGCAGGCCCTTGAGCGTCTCGTCGACGAGGCCCTTGATGACACGGGATCGGAGGAAGCCCGGCAGCGGCAGGTTGTGGTGGATCGTCAGGTCATAGGTGACCCGGGTCGCTCCGTCGTCCAGACGCTCGAGGGTGTAGCGCCCCTCCTGGCCGGTCTGCAGCCGACCCTCGACCATGGACCAGCCCATGCCCCCTGGCGAGTGCTCGTAGGCAAGCGTGTACCGGTCGGTCCCCACGGCGGTTGAGGCAGCGAAGCGCGCCGTCCTGGGCAGGCCCGACGAGTCTGTCTCGTCCACCTCGGCCTCCTTGATCGTGGGGATCCAGTCCGGCTGGCTTCCCACGTCGCGGATGGTGGCGAGGACGGTGTCGAGGTCCGCCGCCACGTCGATGTGCTGACGAGCGTTATCGGTCGGCACGGCGCTTCCGTCCGCCGCGTGGAAGGGGGCGCCCCATGTGGATGATGTGCTCCACCTCGTCCTCGAAGGCTTCGAGGAGTCGCTCGGGATCCGGGATGACGGCGGCATCGCTGATGAACCCGACGCGTACCGTGCCGGCATACGTGAAGATGCACACCCCGAGCGTCTGGCGGCCTGAGCCGGGCACCCACCCGAGGATGCCGCCCACCGGCACGCCGGCCAAGGTCCGACTGGAGCGCGGCCCGGCGACGTTGGTCGTCACGCCGATGGTCTTGTTCGCGAAGAAGTCGACGAAGATGCGCGCGACGTTTGCGCTCAGGTGGCCGATGGCGTTGATGATGGCAAAGGTGATGACCGCCTCGGGCGAGCTCTTGATCCGGTCCATTCGACGCTTCGTCTCGGCCAGCCGGGCGAGCGGCGCACTGAGGCCACTGGGGAACCGGAACAGGACGAGCGCGAACGCGTTCCCGAGCTCGGGCGGCAGCGGCTCGTCGAGGGGTCGGATGTTGACCGGCACCATCGTGATGAGGTCAACCGGCTCCTGGTCGTTGTCGAGCTGGTAGCGGTGCAGCGCTGCGGCCACGGCACTCATCAGCACGTCGTTGAGGGTCGCTCCCGCCAGGCGTCCGAGCTGCTTGGCGTCGGCGAGAGGCAGCGGACCGCTCCAGCGGATGCGTTTCGTCCCGCCGGGCGCCCCGGACAAGAAGGTGTCGGGATTGTGCGAGAAGAGCAGGTCACCGAGGACTCGCGTCGTGCGGCCCACCTCGCGGGTCGCAGCCAAGGCGCCGTCCGGGGTGGCCAGGCGCAGCAGCTGGGCGACGCCATCCCGTGCTAGCTGGAGCCCCGAGCCCACGAGCCCGGCCAGGTCCTCGATCACACCGGTGCCGTTCTCGTCGGCGGCACCGGTCAGGCTCTCGTCCGGCCTGACCTCAGTGGTCACCGCGATCTCGGTCGTCGCGTCCGGCTCGCCCTTCGTCAGCGAGAGCAGCACCCGCGTCAGCGCGATCCCGTCCCCGAGGGAGTGGTGGATGCGCAGGAAGATCGCGGAGCCGGACCCGTAGCCGCTGATGAGATGCACCCGCCACAGCGGGTGGTCCCGATCCAGCGGGATGTCGAGCTCCTGCTCCATGTGGGCCTGGAGCGTGGCGTCGTCGCCGGGCGTCGGCAGGTCCACGCGGATGATGTGCCGGTCCAGCGAGAAGTCCTCGTCCTCGACCCACCACGGCTGGCCCATCAGACCGGGCTGCTCCGGGCGCTGCCTGAACACCGGGAACTGCTCGAGGACCTGGTGACGGAACAGCTCGATGACCTCGTCCCAGTCGGGCACGCCGTCGAGGAAGATGAGCGCCTCGATGACCATGAGGTTGTTGGGCCGGTCCATGTTGAGCCACATGGTGTCCACGGCTCCGACGCGGCGCTTGCGAAGTGCTGGCATGGCGGCTCCGGTCTCCAGGGGTGCTACTCGTGAGCATCCTCTCTGAGTACGTCCGGTGGCAGGGCCTAATGGCCCACGTCACGTGTCGTGAGGTCGTGCAGTGCGTCACCGCTCACCCGGTACGTCGTCCACTCGTCGAGGGGCGTCGCGCCCAGGGATCGGTAGAACTCGATCGCTGGGGAGTTCCAGTCGAGCACGACCCACTCGAGCCTGGTCCAGTCGCGCTCGGTGCAGATCGCAGCCAGCCGCGTCAGCAGCGCCTTCCCGATGCCGAGGCCACGTTGGGCCGGTTCGACGAACAGGTCCTCGAGCCACAGCCCGTGCCGCCCCGTCCACGTGGAGAAGCTGACGAACCACACCGCCATCCCGACCACAGCTCCGTCCCGCTCGGCCACATGGGCGTATGCCGCTGGGCTCGCTTCCCGGGGAAAGAGCGCCTCGCGGAAGTGGTCGGGTGTCGCAGTGGCCGCCTCCGGAGCCCGCTCGTAGAGAGCGAGCTCCCGAACGAGGCGGGCGATGTCCTCGACGTCGTCGACGGTTGCCTCCCGGATGGTGAACGCCGTCGAGTCGGTCAGTGGTGAGTCGGGGGCTGAGGGGTTGGACACGTCCCCATCCTTGCGCACCGCGCGGCCCGTCCCAGGCCCATCACCCACGACGCAGTGGGGATGGATGGCAACGGGTGTCGGTCTGCCAACGTAGGCTGGACGGACCATGAGCACGCTGTTCGACGACCTCTTCGGGCCCGATGGGCCGCAGTCCGCATCCACCGTCCCACAGGTCACCGAGCGTGGGGTCCCGACGTGGGCGGACGCGGCGGCGCGCGGAGGTCAGGTGGGCGCGGAGCCGGCTCAGCGGCATACGGCACCTGCGTGGGGCTCAGCCGACCCGGAGACGCTGCTGGAAGGACTCAACCCGCAGCAACGGGAGGCCGTGGTGCACGAGGGCAGCCCGCTGCTGATCGTCGCCGGGGCTGGGTCCGGCAAGACGCGCGTGCTGACCCACCGGATCGCGTGGCTGCTCGGGAAGCGCGGCGCCCAGCCGGGGCAGATCCTGGCGATCACGTTCACCAACAAGGCCGCTGCCGAGATGCGTGAGCGTGTCGAGGCCCTCGTCGGGCCGCGGGCGCGCTCGATGTGGGTCATGACGTTCCACTCGGCGTGCGTGCGCATCCTGCGCCGTGAGGCCGCCAAGGTCGGGATGAAGTCGACGTTCTCGATCTACGACGCGGCTGACAGCCAACGGCTCATGAGCCTCGTCATCCGCGACCTCGACCTCGACCCGAAGCGCTATGCGCCGCGCAGCTTCTCCGCCCAGGTGAGCAACCTCAAGAACGAGCTCATCGACGACGAGACCTACGCCAGTCAGGTGTCCGAGGGCAATCATCATGAGCGGACGCTGTCGGCGGCCTACACCCAGTACCAACGCCGGCTCCGCCAGGCCAACGCCCTGGACTTCGACGACATCATCATGATGACGGTCAACATGCTGCAGGCCTTCCCGGACGTCGCGGAGTACTACCGGAGGCGCTTCCGGCACATCCTCGTTGACGAGTACCAGGACACGAACCAGGCGCAGTACCAGCTGATCAAGGAGCTCGTGGGCGAGGGGGTGCCCGGGGACGACTCGGACGTCCCGGCCATGACACCAGGTGAGCTGTGCGTCGTGGGCGACTCCGACCAGTCGATCTACGCCTTCCGGGGGGCCTCGATCCGCAACATCCTCGAATTCGAGCAGGACTACCCGGACGCGCGGACGATCCTGCTCGAGCAGAACTACCGCTCGACCCAGCGCATCCTGCGCGCCGCGAACTCCGTCATCGCCCGCAACGAGAGCCGGCGGGCCAAGAACCTCTGGACCGACTCCGGCGACGGACCGCTCATCGTGGGGTATGTGGCCGACAACGAGCATGACGAGGCGGCGTTCGTCGCGAAGCAGATCGACGACCTGGCCGAGCATGGGGTGCGGCCGGGGGACGTGGCCGTGTTCTACCGCACCAACGCCCAGTCCCGCGCGATCGAGGAGGTCCTCGTCCGGGTCGGCCTACCCTACAAGGTGGTCGGCGGCACGAGGTTCTACGAGCGTCGCGAGGTCAAGGACGCCCTGGCCTATCTGCGCGTCGTCTCCAACCCGACCGACACGGTCAACCTGCGCCGGATCCTCAACGTGCCGAAGCGCGGCATCGGTGACCGCGCCGAGGCCTGCGTCGCGGCGCTCGCCGAGCGGGAGCGGATTCCCTTTGTCGCCGCACTGGGGCGAGCCGAGGATGCCCCCGGCATAGCGACCAGGTCGGTCGCAGCGATCAAGGGTTTCACCGCCCTTCTCGAGGCGCTGGGGACCGTCTACGAGAGCGGTGGCGGGATCGCTCTGCTGCTCGAGGCGGTTCTCGAGCAGAGCGGTTACCTGGCCGAGCTCCGGGCGAGTCATGACCCGCAGGATGAGACCCGGGTCGAGAACCTCGCCGAGCTCGTCGCTGTCGCCCAGGAGTTCGACGAGCGGCGCGCCCTCGAGGGTCCGGCGTCCGGCGCGGAGCCCGAGGACGTCGGTCCGGCGGGAGCGCTGGAGGAGTTCCTCGAGCAGGTCTCCCTCGTCGCCGACGCCGACGAGGTCCCGGACGAGCCGGACGCGGAGGCACAGGGCGTCGTGACGCTGATGACGCTCCACACGGCGAAGGGCCTGGAGTTCCCCGTCGTCTTCCTCACCGGCATGGAGGACGGCACGTTCCCCCATCTCCGATCGCTCGCCGATCCGAAGGAGCTCGAGGAGGAGCGCCGGCTGGCGTATGTCGGCATCACCAGGGCCCGCGAGCGGCTCTACCTGACGCGGGCGGCCGTGCGTTCGGCCTGGGGCTCACCGCAGTACGGTCCGCCGTCGCGGTTCCTCGACGAGATCCCCGGCGACCTGCTGGACTGGCACCGGCTCGGGCCATCCTTCTCCGGAGCCCGGGGCTCGGGTCAGCCCGCGGTCGCGACCCTGGCGGCTCGACCTGGTGTGCGCAGTCCCGGCACCAGGGCGATCGTCTCACTCAAGCCCGGAGACCGCGTGACGCACGACGCCTTCGGGCTGGGCACGGTGGTGCGGGTCGAGGGTGAGGGCGAGAAGTCCTTGGCACACGTCGACTTCGGTGCAGACCTCGGCGTCAAGCGATTGCTGTTGCGCTACGCCCCGGTCGTCAAGCTCTGACTCGCCCGTCCGAGAGTGCAGTTCACGAGCTGCACACTCGATGCAGCCGTCAGAGGTAGATGCCGCGCGCGGCGAGCCAACTGCGTGGGGCGACCGGGCCACCCCCATTGGGATGGATCTCAAGGTGCAGGTGCGGGCCGGTGGAGTTGCCCGTGTTGCCGCTGTAGGAGACCTTCTGGCCCGGAGCGACCTGCTCGCCGACGCTCACGAGCAGTCGGCTGTTATGTGCGAACCAGGACACGGTGCCGTCCCAGTAGCGGATCTTCACCATGTAGCCGTAGCCCTCGTTGGACCAGCCGGAGAAGATGACGGTGCCGCTCGACATGGAGTGGACCGGGGTCCCGGTCGGGGCCGCGAGATCCTGGGCCGGGTGCATCCGGCCCCAGCGCCAGCCATAGCCGGACGTGAGCGTGTAGCCGTGGAAGGGCGCGATCCAACGCTGGGCAAGAGCGAGGCGGCGCTTGCGCTCCGCCTCCTTCTTCTGCTTGTCCGCGGCGGCCTTCGCCGCTGCGGCCTTCTTGGCCGCGGCCTTCTCGACGGCGATGCGCTCCAGTGCCACCTTGGCGGCGTCCACCCCGGCGTCAGCCGCAGAGCTGGCCGCGAGGCCGAGGGCGGCCTCGGCGCGCGCTCCGTCACGGGAGGCACGCAGGTTGCCCCGGTCGCCGGTCGCAGCCGCGACGGCATCCGCATCGGCCACCAGCCCGAGACCCGCCACGGAGTTGGAGACGTTCTTCATCGCAGCGGCCTCGGCGCTCAGCGGACTCGCTCCGGCGTCACGGACGAGAAGCCCAGCGGCGACAGTGGATGAGAGCAGAGCCACGGGGACAACGAACTGACGACCCCGGGCGGGCTTGATCGTAGGCCGATGACGACCCACATACATTTTGGTTGACACGCAGCGCTTACCTATCTCAGACCGATTGCAGCCATGAGGCTAACTTGACCGATTCGTTATCGAGAAATCGGGCACCGTTCTCCTTTGGTCTGCGTCGTGGAGGAGGGATCACGACCAGGCCTGACACTAGGGGATCTTCGACGGAAGGGAAAGCCGAACCGCAACCGAATTTCTACCGATTTGCGACCACGGCCACGAATTCAGCGGCGCAGCCCTGCCGCCCGTGTCGGATCCGCATCGGGAGTGCTCACCCGCCGCCGTGTGAACTCGCTCACACCACGGGTCACGGTCGCGCCGGAGGAGTCGAGATGCGCGAGGGCGGTGGAGATGCCGTGGACGACGGTTCGGGTGAACGGGAGACTGCCGTGGCCGACCCCGTGGAGCTCGATGTTGTGGACGTTGAGGTCCGGATGGTGCAGCGCCGCGTTGCGCTGAGGAAGGATCACCTGGTCGAGGTCGGACCAGTAGACGATGAACCGGGTCTGGCAGTCCTGGACCGGCCCGGCCAGCTCCTCGAGCAGGCCGCTGCCCGGACGGAGCTGTTGGGTGAGGCCGTTGTGCCAGGCGTAGGCGAGATAGCTGCCCTGGTGTGGGGTGCCGAGCGTCACGAGGGTGTGGACCCGCTCATCCCCACCGAGCCGCGTCACGTAGTAGCGGGCGATGAGCCCGCCGAGCGAGTGCCCGATGACGTGGATCCGCTCGTAGCCGGTCTCGGTGGCGATTCGCTCCACCTCGTCGCCGAGCCGTGCCGCTGCAGCCCGGATGTCCTTGGTGAAGACCGAGTAGTTGAAGGTCTCGATCCTGCCGAAGCCGCGGTTGACCAGCCCGCGCCGCAGCACGGTGAAGATGGACCGGTTGTCGATCATGCCGTGCACCAGCAGGATCGGTGTCTGGGCCGCCTCGACGTCCCGGACGGCCAGGCCCCGCTGGGTGGGCGGCAGGTGGTCCACCCGATAGCCCCGGCGTTGATCGGAGGCGCGTGCACCCATCAGGCCGAGGGGATAGATGCCGAGGTGGAGACCAAGCCAGGTGGCCTCCAGAGCGGCTCCAGCCAGGCCGGTCGGCGTGAGCAGCGCCTTCGCGGCGCGTCCCAGGCTGCCGAGCAGTCCCGCAGGTTCGCTGGACCCCACCACTGGGCTCCGCTCGTGCTGGGGGGTCTGCGCTGACCGCACCGGTACTGCCACGTGGGTGACGTTACCCGCCGGAGTGGGCGATCCATCACGTTTCATCGATCAGCACCGCGGCCCTGACTAGAGTGCGCGGCATGACTTCGCCCTCTGACTCCAGCGCGACCACCGCAGCCGTCGTCCGCGTCATCGTCGCCAAGCCGGGCCTGGACGGTCACGATCGCGGCGCGAAGGTGGTGGCCCGCGCGCTGCGCGACGCCGGCATGGAGGTCATCTACACCGGGCTGCACCAGACGCCGGAGCAGATCGTCGAGGCAGCGATCCAGGAGGACGCCGACGTGATCGGCCTGTCCGTGCTGAGTGGCGCGCACCTGACGCTCTTCGCCCGAGTCGTCGAGCTGCTCAAGGAACGCGACGCAAGCGACATCCTCGTGTTCGGCGGCGGGATCATCCCCGCCGGCGACATCCCCCAGCTCGAGGGAATCGGCGTGGCGAAGATCTTCACGCCCGGCGCCACGACGCACGAGATCGTCGACTGGGTCCGCCAGAACGTCACCCCGGCCTGACGCGCCGAGGCCAGCACAGCGGCATACGGCGATGCCTTGCGGCGCGTGGGACCCGACGTGCCGCGCTCTGCCCGACCACGCGCGGCATCCTTCCCGCGCGCCCTCAGTCACCCCGCGCGGTGTGGGTCCATCCGCGCGGTGTCACGCGCCCGTCCTGACGAGGTCAAGGGCGTCCAGGAGCCTGCGCCGGATCAGCGCCAGGTCATCCAGCTCCTCCCAGACGATGCGGACGATCACCCATCCCTGACGCCTGAGCGCGTCCTCGCGACGCTTCTCGTCGAAGAGTGCCTTCTGGTCGCCTGCGTACTTGACGGCGCCGTCGAACTCGATCAGGACGCGCGTGCCAACGATCCGGAAGTCGGCGCGATAGACGTACCCCTCCGCGGTGATCTCGACCTGTGGTTCGACGGCGAAGCCGAGCAGGCGCGTGACGTAGGCGGTTCGGGTCTCACCCGGTGACTCGTGGCGACCGTTCGCGTGTGCGAGGGCGGCGCGGACGCCCGCGATCCCGGGATGCCGGCGGAACCGCTCGACGGCCGCCACAAGGTCCTGCGTCGAGACGGTCCCGGCGTGGAGCGCGGAGTCCGCGGAGACGAGGGCACTGAGGCCTCCCGACACCAGACCGGTCTGCACAAGGGCCCAGGCGATGGGGGTGATCGACGGGGTGATCCACACTCCGGGGCCAGCCTGCGGCTCTGGGTACCACGTGGTGCCGATGGGCCGATGCAGGACGAGACCCCTTCGGCGGGAAGCCACACCGGGTGGCTTGCCTCGCGAGGCCTTCGCAGGCCGTCCACCGGAGGCCGTCTGGCGCTGCGGCGTCGCGCCCAAGGTCAGGTGGACATTGTCGAGATCGACTGCGTAGGTGGCGATGCCTTCGACGATGAGTGCTGAGTAGTGGCTGATCGCTGCCTTGCCGCAGTACTGCCGGCCCAAGGCCAATGCGGTCAGACGATGCTGCTCGAGCGAATCAATCGGACTCGCCGTCGGTGCGTACCAGCCTCGCGTCAGTCGCACGCACTCGCCCGAGGCGACCAGCCGCTTGAGGTCGTTGTCCGTCAGGCCGATCCCGCGGGCATCGGCGGTGGCGAAGATGCCGTGCCGGGTGATCAGTGACAGGTCCATGCCGCAGACGATGTCGCGGACACTTGGAGGGGGCGGCACCGCGCCGACTTCCTGTGGACGGCGAAAAATCTCGCGTGTGGGTGTGGACGGGACAGTTGACGCGGGATGCTCGACACCGCGCGGCCCAGCGCCAGCCGCGCGCCATGCACACCGCGCGCCGAGCGCTATCCCGCGCGGAATTGGCGGAGCCGCGCGGAGTCGATGGTGCCGCGTTGGGGAGCTGCGCGGAGTTGGGGGAGCCGCGCAACCGTGGGGCTGGAATCGATGGGCCGTCAGGGGCGGTCCCCGATCCGCTCGCCGTGCCGGTCGACACGACGGTTGAGCGAGAAGAGCCGTCCCAGCACCGGCATGAGCACGATGTTGAGGCCGTGCAGGACGCCGATGATGAGCAGGATCCCGCCGATCCGGGCGACCTCGTAGGTCAGCTGCTCCGCCGTCACGACCTCCGTGATGTCGTTGCCCCAGTCGACCTGTGGCGCGAACCGCACGGTGAACATGATGTATGCGGCGAAGATCAGGTAGTAGACGACATCGGTCAGGACGATGTAGCTCTTGCCGGTGAGCGGGTTGTCGTGGAAGACGTCGGCGGCGTAGGCCCGGCCGAACCGTTTGATGAACGGCCCCAGCCACACGGCGATGCCGACGAGCGCGAGGTTCGTGGCGAGCTCGAGGATCCACCAGGGCATGTGCAGTTCTCCGTTCGAACGTGGGGTGAGGACGAGGACGAGCGTGGTGGCGGCAGCGACTCCGGCGACCCAGGCCGCGACGTCCCGGCGCAGCCGGCGACGCCGGGCCTGGTCGTCGTGGACCGAGTCGAGGACCCGAGCGAACAGGTCAGGGGAGGGCGGGGGAGGGGCGGCGCCCACGGGCTTGAGCGCATCCTCGATCAGGTGCTCGATATCGCTCATCGCTTCTCCTCGAGGATGGTCGCGAGGGTTTTCAGGCCTCGCTGGAGATGGGTCTTGACCGAGTTGACCGACAGCCCGAGGCCATCGGCGATCTCGGCGGGCGACATGTCGTAGTAGTAACGGAGCGTCAGGCAGTCGCGCTGGCGCCCCGGCAAACCACGGAGGGCATCGATGACGTCCTCCCGCGCGCTCCGCCCCAGCGCCGCCTCCTCCGCCGAGGGCTCGTCCTCGACGGCAGGCGGGTGGTGTCTCAGGGACACCAGGCCGCGCCGGTTGTGGTCGCGGGCGAGGTTGATGACGATCGATCGGAGGTATGCCGCTGACCTCGCTTCGTCGGTGATGCGGGCCATGTTCCGGCTCAGCTTGATGAAGGCCTCCTGCACGAGGTCCTCCGCGGCCGTCTTGTCATCGACGTAGAACCGGGCCAGGTGCAGCAGCGATGGAGCCTCCGCGTTGAACAACGCGGCGGCTCGCGACTCGAAGTTGTCGGTCCTAGTGGCCAGGTGCCCCGTCACGGCACCAACGAGATAGGCATCCATCACCTCGACAGACGATTGACGAACAGGTCCGGGTGACAACGAAAGTCGAGGAATTCCTCACCCCCCGGCCTGTCACCCGCAGGCCGCGGACACTCGTCTGCCCAAGTGTATGAACCACACCACGGAAAGGTGCAGAAAGCCATGAATCACAAGAGAATTCGTGGGGGGATGGCTGGACTGGTGGCATTCTCAGCCGCAATGGCGGTCGGATCGACGGCCATCGCGGCGGGAGCGGTCATCAGTCGCTTCTCCGACCCGCTCCGCGACTATGACACCACCACGGCAGGCCCGTTCGACTCTGCTACGGCACGGCTCCAGCTCGTCGACCACGGAGCCGGCACGACGGCGGTCCTCCATGTCCGCGGCGTCGACCCCAGCGTGTCGGGACGGACCTTTGGGGCGCACCTGCACAACGCCGCCTGTGCGACGGACCAGCCGCTGCTGTCAGGCGGCCACTACAACCACGACGCCCACTCCGGGGCCCCGAAGGTCGTCATCTCCGACCAGACCGAGGTCTGGCTCGACTTCACCGTCGATGCATCGGGTGCGGGCGACTCGAACTCGGTGGTGCGCTTCACGCCCACGCCGGGGGCCCGATCGGTCGTCATCCACGCCAACCCGACCGACCCGACGACGGGTGGGGCCGGTGCACGCATCGCCTGCCTTCCGGTGGAGTGGTGATGCGCGCCCTGTTCGCCGGCTTCGGCAGGGGCGCAGCGATCGGGCTCGCCTGGGGCCTGGTGGCGCGCCTGTTCATGCGGCTCATCTCGACAGAGCCCTCGTTCTCCTGGCTGGGGACCGCGATGATCCTCGCGTTCGCCAGCCTCCTCTGGGGCCTGATCGGGGTCGTCGCGGCGGCCCGAGCGGCTGGCCGGACCCGGTGGTGGCGGCTTGCCCCGCTGCCGGGGCTCATCCTCTTCGGCGGCGCGGGTCTCCTCCTGCTGCCGGGCGCCGTTGCGGTCGGCCTGATCCTCTTCGTCCGCGACCTGAGGTGGCGCCTCGTGCTCGTCGCGATCGCCAGTGCAGGGATGTACTACGCGATCAAGGCGCTCGAGGACGAGACGCTCCTCGGGCCGCGCACCCAGACCCTCGGCAACGTGCTCATGGTCGCCGCGACCGTGTGGATCGGGCTCGGCCTGCACTCCTGGTGGCGCCGGTGGACGCCGCGGAACGAGGAGTCCCGTGGGCCGGCCACGGCGGGAGGGGAGGCGACCGCGGAAGCGAGCCCAGCGGCATACGGCCGCATCTGAGCGAGCGTGACGGCAGGAGCCCCCGGGCGCCCGCCCGGGGGCTACTCGTCGGTCCGTGAGACGGCGGTGTGATCTACGTCCAGTCGGGTCGTTGCCGGGTTCTGGCACCAACCCGCAGGGGTCTAGAGTCCGAGGGACACTCCGCATCGACGACGAGGACGGACTCACCCGTGGATCTCTTCGAGTACCAAGCGCGCGACATGTTCGAGGCGCACGGCGTTCCGGTTCTGGCAGGCGCCATCGCCACCACCCCTGAGGAAGCCCGCGCGGCAGCCGAGCAGATCGGCGCCAGGTCCGGTGGTGTCACGGTGGTCAAGGCCCAGGTCAAGACGGGTGGTCGCGGCAAGGCCGGCGGCGTCAAGGTGGCCAAGTCCCCCGATGAGGCGAAGTCGCACGCCGAGCAGATCCTCGGGATGGACATCAAGGGCCACACCGTGCACCGCGTCATGATCGCCGGCGGCGCCCGCATCGCCGAGGAGTACTACTTCTCGATCCTGCTCGACCGCGCCAACCGCAGCTACCTCGCCATGTGCTCCAAGGAGGGCGGCATGGACATCGAGCAGCTCGCCGTGGAGCGTCCCGAGGCTCTCGCGAAGATCGGGGTCGACCCCAACGTCGGCGTCGACGACGCCAAGGCCCAGGAGATCGTCGACGCCGCCGGGTTCGACGAGGTCGACAAGCCCGGCCTCAAGGACGTCATGAAGAAGCTGTGGGAGGTCTACCGCGACGAGGACGCCACGCTCGTGGAGGTCAACCCGCTCGTCAAGACCGAGGAGGGCGGGTTCATCGCCCTCGACGGCAAGGTCTCCCTCGACGCGAACGCCGCCTTCCGGCACCCGGACCACGCGGCCCTCGAGGACAAGGAGGCCGCCGACCCGCTCGAGGCGGCCGCCAAGGAGAAGGACCTCAACTACGTCAAGCTCGACGGCTCGGTCGGCATCATCGGCAACGGCGCCGGCCTCGTCATGAGCACCCTCGACGTCGTCGCCTACGCCGGGGAGGAGTTCGGGGGCCAGAAGCCCGCCAACTTCCTCGACATCGGCGGTGGTGCGAGCGCCGAGGTCATGGCCAACGGCCTGCACATCATCCTGTCGGACCCGCAGGTCAAGGCGGTCTTCGTCAATGTCTTCGGCGGCATCACCGCCTGCGACGAGGTCGCCAAGGGCATCGTCGGCGCACTCGACGCCCTCGGAAACGAAGAGGATCGCCCACTCGTGGTCCGACTCGACGGCAACGCCGTCGAGGAGGGGCGCCGCATCCTCGCTGAGCGCAACCACCCGCGCGTCATCATCGAGGAGACCATGGACGGCGCGGCCCGCAAGGCTGCGGAGCTCGCCGCCGCCGCGAACTGACCGCCGAGACAGCACAGACAACGAAGAAAGAGGCTTTTCTCCCATGTCGATCTTTTTGAACGCTGACTCGAAGGTCATCGTCCAGGGCATGACCGGGTCCGAGGGCATGAAGCACACGCAGCGCATGCTCAAGTCCGGCACGAACATCGTCGGCGGCGTCAACCCGCGCAAGGCGGGCACCAAGGTCGACTTCGAGGACGGCATGACGGTGCCGGTCTTCGGCACCGTCCAGGAGGCCATGGACACGACCGGCGCCAACGTCTCCGTCATCTTCGTCCCGGCCGCCTTCACCAAGGCCGCCGCCGTGGAGGCCATCGACGCCGCCATGCCGCTCGTCGTCGTCATCACCGAGGGCGTCGCGGTCAAGGACACGGCGGAATTCTTCACCTACGCCGAGTCCAAGGGCACGACCCGCATCATCGGCCCGAACTGCCCGGGCCTCATCACGCCGGGCGTCTCCAACGCGGGCATCATCCCGGCCACCATCTCGGGTGGCGGCCGCATCGGGCTCGTCTCGAAGTCGGGCACGCTGACGTACCAGATGATGTACGAGCTGCGTGACTTCGGCTTCTCGACGGCCGTGGGCATCGGCGGTGACCCCATCATCGGCACGACCCACATCGACTGCCTCGAGGCGTTCCAGAACGACCCCGACACCGACGCGATCGTCATGATCGGCGAGATCGGCGGCGACGCGGAGGAGCGCGCGGCGGACTACATCAAGGAGCACGTGACCAAGCCCGTCGTCGGCTACGTCGCAGGGTTCACCGCTCCCGAGGGCAAGACGATGGGCCACGCCGGCGCCATCGTGTCCGGCTCCTCCGGCACGGCCCAGGCGAAGAAGGAGGCCCTCGAGGCCGCCGGTGTCAAGGTTGGCAAGACGCCGTCCGAGACCGCTCAGCTCATGCGCGAGATCATGCAGGGACTCGAAAAGTAGCGCTTCCGCAGTTGGTGTGGCGGCCATCCCTTTGCGGGGTGGTCGCCTTCGCCTATTAGGCCGTATGCCGCTGGGCTCGCTTCCCGTCGATGGTGCCCTTCGCCACACCGACCTTGGCGAACTGTCCCTCGATCGGCGTGGGTGCTCGCTCCGGGGCTGCCCGCTTGTGACGATGGGGGCACCGACCCGAGCCGCCGTCTGGAGTGAGTCAGCTGTCCAACCCGCCGCACGTCTCCGCCACCTCGCGCGCCCGGTCGGCCGCGATCCGTTCTGGGGCGCTCGCCGCGATCGGCACGTGGGCGGTCGTCATCCTGCCGGCCCTCGTCGGCTGGCTCGCGGCGCCGGAGGGGAGCCTCGGGTGGTTCTCGGCGGTGCAGGTCGGCACGGCGATCTGGTTCGTGGGCCACGGCCAGTCGATCGGCGGCGGCGGGGTGACCATCTCGCTGACGCCAGTCGCCCTCTTCCTCCTCTTCGTCTATGTCACGACCCGGTGGGGCCGGCGCCTCATCGGGACGGAGCGCGCCCTCGTCTCCCGGCTGGAGTGGGCTCGGGTGGCGAAGTTCGGCGTGGTGCCGGGGTTCGTCATCGGCTACGTCGGCGCGGCGGCCGTCTTCTCGCTCCTCACTCTCGGTGGGGCGGTGACGCCCGGCGTCGCGGCCGTGCCGGGCACCGCGCTCGTCCCGGTTGCGGCCCTCGGCTACCTGCTGCTCCGCCCTGGCGAGCCCGACGCGCCGGGCGTCGTGCGGGGCTGGTTCCGGCGCGGCCCGGCTTGG
>NZ_DATCWX010000132.1:0-5274 GCF_036566125.1 Intrasporangium sp. | reverse complement strand
TGCGCTTTCTCCTTCGGGTGCCGGATCGTTCGGCAGTTCCGGCGGGGTCGCCGGAGGTTCGGTGGTGCGGTACGAGTCGCCGCCCGGGATGGGCGCCTCGTCTTCCTGTGCGCGGATCTCGTTGATGGACGCCGCGCCCATCTCGACCCGGACCCGGTTGACTTCCCAACGGGTCTTCAGGTCAGCGCGGATCTTGGCATCCACGTTGAACCGCATGAACTGCGGCAGCAGCAGCCGACCCGAGAACGCGCGCTCGACTCGGATCAGGTATGGCTGCATGTTGTGCGCCCGCTTGATCTGGCGCGTCTCGTCCGTCGAGTAGGTCAGGGAGCCGGGGGGCTCGCCACCCGCCTCTGTCGGGTCGATGCCGTAGATCGACGCCACCTGGTTCGCGGACAGGTTCAGCGTCTCGATGAACTGCGTGTGATTCGGCGGGATCGTCGGCAGCGAGAGATCCCAATCGGAGCCGGTGACGAACGGCTTGCCCGACGCGAACGACTTGACCGCTCGCGACTGCACGGCCGACGACTCCTCGGGAGAGAGGGTCAGTGCGTTGTTCTTGAGCACCGCTGGAGGCAGCCCACCGCCACGCCTCACGTCGGCGTACTCCTGCGCGGACAGTCCGGCGTTCACCGCAGCGGCATACGCCTCGAGCGGCGAGAGGCCCAACGTGCGGCCCGGCGCGGTGAGCCACGGAATGTGCATCAGGTCCCGGCTCGGAATCACCTGACCACCTACACGCCACACAGGACTGCGGAAGTTCCTGTCGTCGACGTGGACGTTGTCCATCGGCAGCCACTCGATGACCGTCGGCACGCCCTGCCCGTCGCGGGCCAGGATGAGCCCGACGGCGGACCCGCGCACGACCAGCGAGTAGAACAGCCGCGACAGCCACGGCTCGAGCTCGCCGGCGTCGATCAGGTTGCGGAACAGCATCGGCGCCGAGCTCATCGGCACCCGCGCCCCGCCGTCCTTGCGGTAGAAGTCGATCGGCAGCGTCGCGCAGTAGTCGACGATGTGCCGAATGGACGCGAACACCGGCGCCAAGGCGAGAGCACGCGACTCCGTGACAGCCCGGACGGGGTCGTTGCCTTGGACCCAGTCGAGGGTCGAGATGGCGCGCTGCTCTGGGCGTGTGAAGAACAGGCTCACTGACGGTCACCCCCGCGACGCTCCCGCACATACGACGCCGCGAGCAGGGCGGCCCCGACGACGAGCAGCGGCAGGGGCTGCCACACGAACCACGCGAATGCAGCGACGAGCAGGAGACCCAGCAGCTCGAGAACGATCGACACGCCGCCCCCTCTCAGAGCACCGAATCCAGCACGTTGTAGGTCTTATGGCGCCCAAGCGCCCACGCCGCGTAAGCGACCGCCTCGAACGCCGACACGTCCGCCGACGACTTCCGCCGGCCGATCACGAACCGGTCACCGACGTCCTTGCGCACAGCAGCCCGGACAGCCGCATTCAGGTCCGCATCGTCCAGATGCGCGTGCCCGACGCCCTCGACGAGGTCGTACACCTCGCCAGCGGCCGTCTTCTCGTCATCCGTCTTCATCACCCGCAGCACCGACCCCGGCACCACCAGCTCCAGCGACGGCACAAGGTCAGCGCCCGGGCCAGCACCAGCGATCGCGACAGCCACCGCAGAGTGCTTCTCCGCCAGCCGCTTCGCCTCAGCAGGGCACGCAGCCGGCGAACCGAACCACACGGGCTCGAAGTGCACCGAACCGGCCTCGTTCCGGCCCGCAGCACCGATGACGGCACGCTTCCGGTCCACCGACACCGCCACGCCCAGCGCGAGGTCACCGACGATCCTGGACTTCACCTTCGGGTCGTAGCCCGCCACCCACTTGCCGGGCGTGAAGTAGCCACCACCGTCGTCGTCGTCCCAGATCCCGCGGCCCTCACGGTTCCACGAGTCCTCGTCGGCCAGGTTCTCCCGCAGCCGCTCCATAGACTCGGCCGGCGTGCGCGTGGGGAACGACGGGTTCATGGTCGGCCACTGCGACCGGTCGTCAGGGTGCGACCCCGGCTCGGCGCCGATCTCCAACCAGATCGCATTCTTGGCCTTGCCGGCGAGCGCCTTGGCCCGACGCGCCGTGAATGCCTCAGACGGGTCTGGTGGCCGCGGCGGGGTGCCCATGAAGAAGATCAGCGCGCCGTGCTCGTGCCGTGCCTGGTTCGTCGCGGCGATCATGTCCTCGAGCGACTTCGTGTCAAGGATCTGCGCCTCGTCGAACACCTCGACGTCGATCTCGTCGAAGCCACGCCCGAACCCGCGCGAGCGAGCGCCGAACATGATCATCGACCCGTTGTTGAACTCGACCTGCTGCTCGCCGTTGGCCGCCCGCATCGCCTTGATGTGCGGCGCGACCTTCTTGCGCCGGCAGATGCCACGCAGCGTCGTGAACGTCTTCGTCGAGGTGCGCAGATGGTGCGCCGTCCACACGACCTGCAGGCCGGGAAACAGGATGCACATGATGACGAGCAGAGCCAATACGAAGTAGGTCTTGCCGACCTGCCGTGGGATCGAAAGTCCGATCCCGCCGACAGTGGCCACGTACTTACCATCGGCGCCGTAGCCGAGGCAGACCGTGCCGAGCTGCGACTGCCACCAGTCGAACCCGAGGCCGAGCTCGCGGCCCTTCGCCTCGACGCGCGTGAAGACTGTCTTCTTGATGCCGCCCGGATAGGAGAAGTGACGAGCGTACTCAGACAGCCGAGGCGTCGAAGTCGCCGTCCTCGGCTGGGCCGGCCGAGCCGCCATTGTCGTCGTCCTCTCGGGCATCAATGGCCTCGATGTCGCGGACGACCTCCATCAGCCGCTTCGTGAGCGCAGCCAGGTCCCGAGCGGGCGTGTTCGGGTTCTCGACTGCAACCGCGATGCGGTCCCTCGTCGCGACGAGGAGCTCGCGTGTGGTGCCGACCTTCGCGGCTTGGGTGATCGTCTTCTGCTTGCTGGCCTTGGGTTTCGCTGGGGGCTTCTCGCCCGGCTTGACCGTGCGCAGCGAGGTGGTCCGTGCAGCCATGGGCCCACCTCCTCAACTCATGGATGAGTTACAGCTGCGTGGAAAAAATGCCGGAGAGAGATCAAACGAGGTGGGTTGTTCCGACGTCTGCCTGCTACAAAAACTGCGACAATGTCCGACGACAACTCATATGTGAGTTATTCGGATGCGAGAGCGTCAGTCGCAGCATCGAGCTCGACTCGAGCGGCGATGCGTCGCTGCTCTGCGTCCCTCGCCTCGGCTGACTTGACCGCGGCATCCCGGGCTGCCGCCTCGTGGGCGGCGACGGCTGCCTCGTACCGGGCGAGTGCGTCGCTCATGCCTTCGGTGCCCGCTCGCGCAGGATCTTGGACACGGCACGCAGGGCGATGCGACCCAGCAGCCCGGACTTCGGGTCCAGCGCGTCGAGGTAGTTCGCGACCTCGAGCATCGCATCGCGGGAAGGTGTCGGCGTTGGTGTCGCCACGGCTGGACCTCCTTGGACCTGTGGGATCTCGGCAACCGCCCGTTGGAGTTGACCGAGCAGCAGCCCAGTCTGCCGGACCTCGTCGTCTGCCACGTGTCACCACTCCCTGGATCGTGGGCGCGGGTCTGCGTTGAGCAGCCCGTCACGCTTGAGGTTGGACGCACGCACGTTGCATGGCCCGTGCTCGGGCCCGGTCCATCTGCTGCGGTCGAAGTCGTCATGCCCGAGGTGCCACTCGGCACCGGGTGCGATGAGGCCGGGACAGTCGGGGAAGAGGGGGTGTCCGTACCGTGTGCAGGTCGTGCGGCCCTGCGCCACGATGGGCACCCAGCGTTTGCGCAGCCTGCGGTGCAGCCCGTCATAGTCACTCATGCCTGGCCTCACACAGTCGGGCCAGCGACGGCACGACCCACCACCTGCCGCACCATGAGCAGCGCCACAGTGCGTCCCTCTCGGCGTCGGTCAATGCGTCGCAGGGTCGGCAGTGACTGGGCCCAGGTCGATGCGAGGTGTGACGCACAGCCAGCCATGTGCGAGCAGTGTGGGCTCCCACTCCTTCGAGTGGTGACCGCACGCTCCCAGCTCTGCCTTGGTCTCGGCGTGCCACCAGCTGTAGGAGGCGGGCGCACAGCAGCGGTCGCACAGCATGACGCCCTCCCGCCTCGCGGGCCAGCGCCGGCCGGACGCTGGCCGTTGAGCCCCAACCGTGTGGGGCGTGCGCGGTTCCGTGCTCTCGCCAGCCGCGCTAAGCGTGTGTGCCGCTGTTGGGTCTAAGGCTCGCGGCTCTCCTGTGCCCGCTCACCGAGGTGAACGGGTTGGGGGTTTGACTGCGCCGCCCGGCTTCCAGCGGTATTCGGGCGCGGTCTCGCCGGTCACGTTGAGGACGGCGAGGTATGCCTGTCGCAGTTCGTCGAGGTCGGCCAGCCGCTTACGGGACGCTGCTAGGGCCTGCTCGACGTTGGCCTGCGTCTCGCGCTCAAACTCCATCTGTGAGTCGAGCGCCTTGATGCGCCCGCGGATCTCTTCGATGGCTACCTGCATGGCCTTGCTCCTTCTCGCTGGGTCTTGCGTGGGCTTGCTCGGTCTTGCGTGCGCCCGGTGGGCGGCTAAGTGGTGCCCGCTCGCTCTGCTCCGACCGTGGCTCTCGGCCTGCACTCGGGATCGGGCGGCGTGCGGGTGGCATGTGAAAGCCCCAGCGGCTCGGGGTGCGAATCGCTGGGGCTTGGTCCGAGAGACACTACTCCCTCGCTGCGTCACAGGCTATCACGCAGGTAGGACAATCTGTCCACCGTAGCAGGGCGCGTGTCGGACAGGTTGCTCAGGCCTCCGGCTCGTAGAGGTAGAACTCCGAGAGGTCGATGCCATGACTACGTGCGATGAGGTCGACCGTCCGACAAGGCCAAGCGGGCGGCTCTCCCTCGAACCCTGAGAAGTCGCACCCCTCGCACTCCTGGGCATAGCGCTTGGTCCGGTCGAAGGAGTGCAGGTCGAGCATCTCGCGCTCCACGCCATTGAGTGCATCGAGGGCTGCCAATGCGGCCCCGATGCCCGGCTGTGCGGCGTCACGCTTGGCTTGCCATTGGGCCATGACAGCAGCGCGCTCTTCGCGCTCGGCCTCGGTGGGTTCGACCAGCCCGAAGTCGAGCGCCATCTCTCGGCTGATCGGGAACGCTATGGCGTTCTTCTCGATCTTCATGCGTCCATCCTCTCTCTGCGCTGTAGCGCGTAGGCCACAGCGCCCTTGTCGAACAGCGTGCGTCCCTCGGCGTCCATGCCGCAGGACTCGATGACGCCCCG
>NZ_DATCWX010000098.1:0-3005 GCF_036566125.1 Intrasporangium sp. | reverse complement strand
TCGCCGCCCCAGCCGCCGACGTGCCGGTGACGAGGGGGTACCTGCTGCGCGACGTCCTGCAGGAGTGGGCGATCCGGCACGTCCAGAACGACCTGCCCGGGTACTTCAACAACGCCCGGGTCATCGTCCTCGGCGAGGAGGACCAGACCAGGGCGGCCCAGGTCATCCACGAGTTCACGGACAACATCACGACGTCCGACCCGCTGCTCATCGACCTGGTGGAGCGGGTGGAGTCGGTGCCGGTCGTGGGCTCGTATGCCGGCGTCGGGTTGTGGCCGATCCGCCAGCTCCCGGGACCGGTGCAGGCGCTCCTCCGGGCGCCCGGGCCGGTCAGCCAGGCGTTCGCGCGCAAGGCCGCGCGGGACTCTGACGTCGTCATCGCCACCTACGAGGCCCTGGTCGCCTTCGGACTGGACGACCTCAGGGGCAAGACGGTGATCACCTCGGCCGTCGCGCCCGACCAGTTGGCCGAACTCGCCCGCCGCGACGTCGACATGGTCATCGACCCCACCCCGCAGCCCTTCGACGTCACCGTCGATGACGCGGTTCTCGAGGCGATGCTCATTGCGGGCGCGGGCGCGGGGCCCGGCGGGCCGGCCGAGACCGGTCTGGTCGAGGCGATCCACACGGCGGGGCTCGAGCCGCGAGTGCTGCAGCCGAACGGTCCCCGGCGCAGGAGTCGCTTCGCCTTCGTGATCCACCCGTTGAGCCAGGAGTACTTCAACAAGGTCGAGCCGCTGCGGACGATGAGCAAGGTGCTGCCGGGCTTCGTCATGGACGCCGTCGAGAAGGCAATCGCCTACGTTCCCCCGTTCACGTACAGCCGGGTCACGGGGATCACCTCGCCGACCGGCGCGGAGGCGGAGGGCTGGTTGATCAGCGTCGGCGGCACCCCCAAGCAGCTGCTCTCGCACAGCCCGGAGTTCACCTATGGGCAGCTCCTCGCGGCGGCGGACACCGCAAAGAAGCTCGGCGCCCAGGTGATGGGCCTCGGCGCGTTCACCAAGGTCGTCGGGGATGCCGGCGTCACCGTCGCGAAGCGGGCACCGCTGCCGGTCACGACGGGCAACAGCTACAGCGCCTCGGGGGCGCTGTGGGCGGCTCACGAAGCACTCCAAAGGCTGGGACTCATCGAGGTCGACGCGGACGGGAGGATGCGCGGCAAGGCGATGGTCGTCGGGGCGACGGGCGCGATCGGATCCGTGTGTGCACGGCTGCTCGCCCTGGCCTGCGACGAGCTCTGGATGGTCTCGCCCGAGAGCGCCAAGCTCCTTGCCCTGCAGGAGGAGGTCCAGCGGGACAACCCCCGCGCCGAGGTGCACGTCTCCTCCTCGCCGGGACGCCATCTCGGCGACATGGACGTCATCGTCACCGCGACCTCGGCGGCCGGCAAGCGGATCCTCGACATCATGAAGGTCAAGCCGGGGTGCGTCATCACCGACGTGGCCAGGCCCCTCGACCTGTCAGCGGAAGACGTGGCCAAGCGGCCCGACGTGCTCGTGGTCGAGTCGGGTGAGATCGACCTGCCCGGCGAGGTCCGGATGAAGAACATCGGCCTGCCGAAGGGCGTCGCCTACGCGTGTCTCGCCGAGACCGTGGTGCTCGCCCTCGAGGGGCGCTACGAGACGTTCACGGTCGGACGCGACATCGAGTGGGAGAAGGTCAAGGAGATCTACCGGCTCGGGCTCAGGCACGGCATGCGGCTTGCGACGATCTCGGGCGTCAACGGGGTCTTCACCGACGCCGACATCGCGCACATCAGGCGGCTCGCGCTGGAGCGGAGGGGCGAACTGCCCTACGGTGCGGCGTCCCCCGCCTGATCCGCGTGTCCAGCGTTCAGGGGTGCCGCGGGGTCGCCCGTCGACGGAGCCGGTACCACTGCGGCGACGACCGGTTCATCGGCCAGCCCAATCCCGCCGTGTCTGCCACATCGACGGCGAGCAGATCCCACTCCGGGAAGGCGGCCTCGACCTGCGCCTGCGTCACGCCCTCCAGCACGGAGCGCAGTCGAGTGGGGCCGAAGGCGAGCATGAGCAGCGTCGCGTCCTGATTGGCGAGCGAGGTCACCCCCTGTCCCATGGCGTCGCGCTGTGCAGCGTCGAGCCCTTGGAAGCAGCCGATATCGAGGAAGAAGTCGAACAACCCCAGATGGGCCGCCGGCAGATCAGTGACGTCCCCGACGACATAGCTGACGCCGTCGGACGCCTTGCGCCGGGCCGCCTCGATGGCGCTTGGGACCACGTCGATTCCGACCACCTCCCAGCCTCTCCGGGCCAGTTCGGGGGTGTACTGCCCTCGGCCGCAGCCGAGGTCAAGTGCCCGGCCCAGCGGTCGAGCGCGGTCGACCTCCTCGCGGTCCAAGAACGCCTTGATACTGGCTGCCGCCGCAGGGCCGTAGCGCTCCCAGGGCGTCAGGCCGAAGCGGTAAAGCAGTGCGTACTTCCCCATGGCAGGAGTTTCCTCGCATTCAGCTCCGCTTTGCGGAGCAGGCCCCGGAGGCGACGAATCAGGGGTATGCCGCTGAGCCGGCTCCCACGTGCACGTGACCGGGGGAGCCGGCTGAGCGGCATACGGTGGCAGTCAGGAGATCACGAGCGGTAGAGGGCACGGGCGGGGCACAGTCGGATCGCCGTCGTGCCGTCTGCCGCAGTCACGACCGGGTCCGTCACGATGGGGTAGCCCCACTCGTCCAGCTCGAAGTGGTGTGGCAGGACGCTGGCACAGACACCATGCCCCGTGCAGGCGATCCGGTCGACGCGCAGCTCCGTCATACCAGCGCCGACGCGGGGGAGGGTCGACCGCGGGGCTGGTTCAGCGCGAGAGGACATCAGCGGCCCTCCGTCCTGGGTCCAGACAGTAGCCGTCGACGTGGCCCTCGAGGTGGTCTCGGTAGACCCACGTGGCGGAGGCGATGAATCGGGCCACGCCATCAGGGAATTTGCAGGCACCACGACCGGGAAGCAGGCCGGTGCGACGCCAGATGTCCTGTAGGACAGGGGCGCTGG
>NZ_DATCWX010000058.1:0-9650 GCF_036566125.1 Intrasporangium sp. | reverse complement strand
CCGCCGCCGCCAGCGAGGTGTCTCTCTGCCCCAAGCGGATTCGCCACAGGCGAAGAACACCCATGTCGTATGCCGCTGAGCTCGCTCCCGGGGTCCGTGCCGTCCCAGCCCTCCCGCCCAAGGCAACCCCTCGGTAACGTGACGCGCACACGGAAGCGAGCTCAGCGGCGTACGGGCTGATTGCTTGCGAGGAAGGGACACGGATGGAAACGGACGTCGTCGTCGTGGGGGCCGGGCTGGCCGGTCTCGTCGCCACCGCGGAGCTCGCCGACGCTGGGAAGCGTGTCGTGCTCCTCGACCAGGAAGGTGAGCAATCCCTTGGGGGACAAGCGTTCTGGAGTTTCGGCGGCCTTTTCCTCGTCGACAGCCCCGAGCAGCGACGGATGGGCATCCGCGACAGCCTCGAGCTCGCGACGCAGGACTGGATGGGCAGCGCCGCCTTCGACCGTGAGGAGGACCTGTGGCCGCGACGGTGGGCGGAGGCCTACCTCAACTTCGCCGCGGGCGAGAAGCGGTCCTGGCTGCACCAGCAGGGACACCGCCTCTTCCCCGTCGTCGGGTGGGCCGAGCGTGGGGACGGCCGCGCCGACGGCCACGGCAACTCGGTGCCTCGGTTCCACATCACGTGGGGCACCGGTCCCGGCCTCGTCGAGCCGTTCCTGCGCCGTGTCCGGGAGGGCGTCGCGCGGGGACGGGTGACGCTCGCCTTCCGGCGCCGGGTCGACGAGCTGATCGTCACGACGGGCACAGTCACGGGGGTCCGTGGCCGGGTGCTGGCGCCCGATGACGCCGCCCGCGGCAGGGCGACGAACCGCGACGAGGTCGGTGACTTCGAGATCACCGCGCAGGCCGTCATCGTCACGAGCGGCGGCATCGGCGGCAACCACGACCTGGTCCGGCGCGTCTGGCCGGAGCGGCTCGGGACTCCGCCGGCACGGATGGTCGCGGGCGTACCGGCGCACGTCGACGGCCGCATGCTCCAGATCACCCAGGCGGCCGGGGGACGCCTCATCAACCCGGACCGGATGTGGCACTACACCGAGGGCCTGCGCAACTGGGACCCGATCTGGGAGAACCACGGCATCCGCATCCTGCCCGGCCCCTCGTCGCTGTGGCTCGACGCGCGGGGGCGTCGCCTGCCCGCACCGTACTTCCCGGGCTTCGACACCCTGGGGACGCTGCGTCACATCATGTCGACGGGCTATGACTACTCGTGGTTCGTCCTGACGCAGAAGATCATCGAGAAGGAGTTCGCCCTGTCCGGGTCCGAGCAGAACCCGGACCTGACCGGGAAGGACGTGCGGCAGGTGCTGGGACGGGTCCGACCCGGGGCGCCGGGGCCCGTCGAGGCGTTCAAGCGACACGGCGAGGACTTCGTCGTCGCCACGGGTCTCGGGGAGCTGGTCCGCAGGATGAACTCTCTCGTCGGCGAGGACCTCATCGACGAGGAGGCGCTCCGGCGGCTCATCGTGGCCCGTGACAACGAGCTGGACAATGCCTTCACCAAGGACGCCCAGATCACCGCCATCCGTGGGGCGCGAAACTATCGTGGCGACAAGCTGATTCGAGTCGCGTCACCGCACAAGATCCTCGACCCGAAGGCAGGGCCGCTCATCGCCGTCCGTCTCAACATCCTGACGCGCAAGACGCTCGGAGGCCTCGAGACCGACCTGTCCGCCCGCGTCCTGACGGAGGGCGGCGAGACGCTGCCGGGTGTCTACGCCGCCGGGGAAGTGGCGGGCTTCGGCGGGGGCGGCATGCACGGCTACAACTCGCTCGAGGGGACCTTCCTCGGCGGATGCCTGTTCAGCGGGCGGACCGCTGGTCGCGCCGCCGCCGCAGCGCTGTAGCCCCCTGCCCACCACTCCCCCGCCCCTGCCCGGACCCGTCCAACCGGCCCGACCCCGTCCAACCCGCAACACACCCGCTTACCGCGCGCTTGGGCGTGCTGCAGAAGGGGTCAGCACTCGATAAGCGGGTGTGTTGCGTGTCTGGGTGTGGGTCATGATGGGGCGCATGGCAGAGGGGGCGCGCCCGTGGGTGCTGCACGTCGATCTCGACCAGTTCATTGCGGCGGTCGAGGTGTTGCGGCGTCCCGAGCTCGCCGGCAAGCCCGTCATCGTCGGCGGGCGTGGCGACCCGACGGAGCGCGCAGTCGTGTCGACCGCGTCCTACGAGGCCCGCGAGTTCGGCGTCGGCTCGGGGATGCCGCTCCGGCTCGCGGCCCGCAAGGCGCCTGACGCGATCATCCTGCCGGTGGACGCGGATGCCTACAACGCCGCCTCCGAGCAGGTGATGGCCACCCTCCGGGAACTCGCGAGCGAGCACGGCCCGGTGGTCGTCGAGGTCCTCGGTTGGGACGAGGCGTTCGTCGGCGTGACGACGGGCGACCCGGAGGCCTTCGCCCGGGAGGCCATGGCTGCGGTGCTCGACGCCACGGAGCTGTACTGCTCGGTCGGCATCGGGGACAACAAGATCCGCGCGAAGATCGCGACCGGCTTCGGCAAGCCACGAGGCGTCTTCCGCCTGACCAAGGACAACTGGCTCGAGGTCATGGGCGACCGCCCGACGATCGACCTGTGGGGGGTCGGCTCGAAGATCTCCAAGCGCCTCGTCACGCTCGGCATCGAGACGGTGCGACAGCTCGCCTACTCGGACGAGGCGGCGCTCGTCGCGGAGTTCGGCCCCCGGATGGGCACCTGGTATCGCGAGCTCGGCCGCGGTCTCGGCTCTGCCGTCGTCGACGACAGCCCGTGGATCGCCCGCGGGCACAGCCGGGAGACGACCTACCAGCAGAACCTCACCACTCCAGAGGAGGTCCGCGACGCCGTTCGCGCGCTCGCCGAGCAGGTCCACGGGGACGTCGCGAAGGAGGGGCGGCCCGTCTACCGGGTCACGCTGAAGATCCGCTACGCACCGTTCTTCACGCAGACGAAGGCGCGCAAGCTCAAGGCGCCAACCCACGACAAGGACGACGTCGTCGCGGCTGCGGTGGCGCTGGCGGACACGGTCGAGCCCGGCCGCGAGGTGCGGCTGCTCGGGGTGCGAGCCGAGATGGTCATGCCCGATGAGGGAGACCCGGCTGACCGGACGCCGATCCGCGGCCGCCTCTAACCATCGAGTGAACGGCTTTTGCGGTCACCGCCCGATCGAGTGAACACCTTTCGGGTTTCATTCAGTCAGCAAGTCAGCCTTGACCCCGATTCTTGTTCACTCGATCAGTTGGGCCAGCCCCGATTCTTGTTCACTCGATCAGGTGAGGGCGGTCAGTGGTCCCGGGGTCGCATGCCTTCCCACCGCGCCAGCCGGTCGGCGACCTCACGCTCCCGCTCAGCATTGCGCCGTGCCCGGTCCTGCTCGGATGCTGCCGACATCACGCCGCGGTAGACGCTGACCACAGCAAGGGCGGTCGCCGCGTAGGCCGCGATGGCCAGCACGAGCGCCGTGCTCCCGCCCCCGAAGGCGGAGCGGAACAGGTGCAGGAACACCGCCGCCACACCAGAGACGCCAGCGACGACGAACCACGTGATCGTCGCGCGGGTCAGCGTGGAGGGCACGGCGTCACTCTCGCACAGCAGTGGCCGCCGTCGACAGGGAGCCTCCCGTGAGCCACAGCGGCAGCTGGTCGGCGAAATGGTCGTCGCCCTCGACGCCAGAGCTTCCCATGGGAACCACCCACCGGCTCGCGTCCCGATCGGCCAGGTCCCACACGTACCGCGCCACTGGGCCCACGTAGCAGCGGTCCGTCACTCCCGGGGCACTTGCAGCTGCGAGGACGCACCCCTTGTCGCCCGGAACGGCGGCGTCCGGTGCCGTCGGTACGCCGCCGAGCCCGTCGAGGGCGTGCACCGGATCGAACCAGTGACGGTCGCCCCACACGGTTGCCTCGTCCCCCTGCAGCGCAACGCGCGCCAGGGCCTCGGCCACGCCGGCCGCCACGTCGATCCCGTGGCCGGACGCTCCTCGCACCATCGACGGCCAGCCGATGCCGATCTGCAGCGGCACAGTCAGCCAGGTCGTGAAGAGCCGCGAGTGTCCGGTGGGCTCGTGCAGCGGCGCCAGCGCACGGTGCTCGGTCAGCCAACGGACGAAGGCATGCCGCCACTCGGCGAAGACGGCGGCGCCGCGGCTGTCCGGCACGCTGCGCCCGTCCCAGGCCAGCAGCTCGTCGCGGACCCCCGCAGCGGCACCGGACACCTCCGCAGCGGCAACCAGCTCGCGCATCAGCTGGGCCTGGCCGTTCAGGGTGTCGACGTGGATCGCGAGGAAGTCGGCCGGGGTCAGGCCGTGCCGGTCGCCGACCAGGTCGCGGATCCGGTCGGCACGGAACGGGGAGGCGTACTCGACACCCAGGCCGCCACCGCTGCGGCGGTCGTTGGCGCTCACCATGACGTCGTGGATCTCCGTGGCCGGGCCGCGCCGCCAGCCGAGCCACTCATGCCGCGGATCCCAGGCGTCGACAGGGACCTCGAGGTTCAAGGCGTCCCGCTCCGCAACCCGGCCCACCACCAGGTGTCGGACGCGCCCTCCGGCGTCCGCCACCACGGCACTGTTGACCGGCTCGACCCAGCGGCCCAGCGCCGACTCGACGTCGTCGACCGTCCGGGACCTGAGGAGCGGCAGGAAGGCTTCGAACCCGAGGTCGAGGGCCAGCTGCGACGGCGTGCGCAGGCTGAAGCAGTCGGCGCCTGCCGCTGGCGACCCGACTGACGCTCCTCGCGACAGCGCCGCCTCGAGGCCACCCTCGAGTCCGGTGACGACCGGCCCACGCTCCGTGACGACCACGGGCACCTCGACCGCGTCGGCACCACGGACGCGCACCGTCTCGAGGTAGTGGGTGACGGGCGCCCAGCCAGCGACGCAACGAGCCTCGACAAACCCGTCGTCGTGTCGGCGCAGCTCCTCACGGGTCAGGTCCTGGTAGTCGGCCATGGCGTTGGTGATGCCCCACGCGACCGAGCCGGCATGGGCAAAGTGCTGCACTCCGGGCACGCCGGGGAAGGCGAGACCGACGACGTCGAACTCGTCGCACGCCAGCCCGATCTGCTGGTAGCAGCCGGGCAGCTCGATGATCCGGTGCGGATCTCCGGCAATGAGGGGAAGGCCACTGGCGGTCCGCTCGCCAACCACGACCCACGCGTTGCTTCCCGACTGGGTGACGCCCTCGGCATGGAAGAGCGGCAGCCAGTCCACGCCGAGCCGGTGCACGACGTGGTCGTTGAAGAGTTTCGCGGGGAAGGTGCCGAAGAGCAGATGGATCGCCCAGAAGACCCCGAGCGGTGTCCACGGCTCCCAGGGACGCGGCCGGAACGCGTCATCATGCAACCCGCACAGGCCGAGCAGCCCCAGCTCCGGGGCTCGCTCCAGACCTGCCGGCATCCCCTCGTTGACACCCTCGACATACGCGGTGACCCACGCCCGGGTCTCCTCGTCGAGCCGCTCGTAGCAGGCCCGCGCCGTCGGCTCGAGCCGGACCTGCCGAGCGAAGCGGTCCCACGGCACGCCGTCATCGCCGACGTACTCAGCCGTTCGTCCCTCCATCCGCCATCGGAACCACTCGAGCTGCCAGGCCCGGTCCTCCGCCGTCACCAGCCCCTGGAGTCTGGCCAGGTCGAGGACCGTCGCTGCCCGAAGATGGGGGATGCCATGGGAGTCACGGACGACCAGACCACTCATGCCGGACAGCATCACGAGCCAACCCGCCCGCGTCCACGGCAATTCCAGCCGAAGCCAGCCCGATCACCAGGGCACGGTGAGCGCGACCGGGCCCAGCGGCATACGGCTAGGTTTGCCCCATGGCGCGTGGAGAACGCAACGTTCTGGGTGGTGACCTCGAGCTGTGCAGCGCCGACCCGCTGACCGGGTTCTACCGCGACGGGTTCTGCACCGCGGGCCCGGAGGACCGCGGCACTCACACGATCTGCGCCGTCGTGACCGCCGAGTTCCTCGAGCACCAGAGCAGCATCGGCAACGACCTCCTCACGCCCCGCCCCGAGTGGCGTTTCCCCGGGCTCACTCCCGGCGACCGTTGGTGCGTCGTCGCGACGCGCTGGCTCGAGTCCCACCAGGCCGGATTCGCGGCGCCCGTCGTCCTCGCTGCCACCCACGAGCGCGCCCTCGACATCGTGCCGCTCCAGCTCCTCCAGTCGTATGCCGCTGACGTCCCTGACGACCCGAGTTCCCTTCTGTGACAGCTGGGTTCAAGGCAGCACCCGCTCGGCCGGGTCAGTCGAGCACCGCTTCCACAGCGGTGGCCATGACGCCGTAGCCGGCCGGGTTGGCATGGAAGTCCAGCTTGGTGCACATCGTCGTCCACTGGCAGATGCGGGCGACATTGAGTGGCACGTCGCCGTGACCGGGCAGCGGGACGGTCGGCTCGAACGCGAGGGTGGAGAACGCCGTCTCGACGTCGGCGACATCCGCGTCGACGTCGGCCGCCGCGGCTTCGATGAGGCCGTTGACACCGTCTTTGGCCGTCAGGAGCTGGACTGACGCGACGGCGATGTCGCGGTAGAAGTCGTCAGCGCTCGTCGTCGGGGTGTCGAGGAGCCAGAGCGACACGAACGGGTCGTAGTAGTTGAGCACGACGATCTGCACGTCCGGCCCAGCGGCCGCACGCAGCCGGTCGAGGATGACCGGAAGGTTGGCGCGGAGTGTCGCGAGCCCATCGGCCACACACGTGGGCGGGAGGCCCTGGAAGCCGCACGTGGCGATGTCGTTGCCGCCGATGTCGATGGTCACGAGCCGGGTGTAGCGGCGGTGCGCGTGGAGGAACTCGACTGCCTGGTCGAGTTGGCTGCCTTCCTCGTAGTCGCAGCGCCCTCCGTTGATCAGGGTGGAGGTCGTCTCACCCGAGCAGGCGAGGTTGACCAGCTTGGTCTTCGGGTGGTCGGTGCGCAGGGACGCCAGCACCGGGCCGACGTAACCGCCCTGCGGGTCGTCCCCAGAGCCGTTGAGGTAGCCCTTGGCGTGGGAGCAATCTGCCGATTTTCCCCCACAACCGGCGCCCACGTCGCACAATCAGTGAGCGGCGCCTCGTGTCGGTCACGCCCGATCACCCCCTCCCCGAGTGGCGCCGCCGGAGGAGTCCATGCGAGTCGTCCGACTCCGCGTGACACGGACCAGCGCTACCAGGGTCAGCGCTGCGACAGTCTGCGCTGCCGTGCTCGCGTCGGCGGCGGTTGCCGGCGTGGCCTCCTGCTCGGGCAACCCGGAGATCGAGCTCAGTCAGGCCCCGCCCGGGACCACCCCGTCGCCGGCCACCGTGACCGTCTCGGAATGGCGAACGGTGACCACCACGGTCACCGCGACGACCACCGTCGTCACGCCCACGACGGTCCTGGCGACCCCGACGGTGACGGTGACCCTGCCGCCGCGACCGGTCGTGACGTCGACGGCCCCCTTCGACCAGGCCACGGCGCTCGCAAGCTACCAGGCGATCATCGGTGACATCTCGGCTCTCGACAGGAGCGGCGGCACCGGCCCGAGCGCGGCCCTGCAGTTCGAGGCGCTGGCCCGCCATCTGACGTCGCTCGAGGGGACCGCTGCGCCGCCCGGACTGGACCCGCCCAGCTGGTTCGGCCGGGTGGCTTCGCTCCGGCTCTTCGCGGACGCCGCATCCGCCGAGGCGCTTGCCGGGTCGCCCCAGGCCCCCGCACGCTACGGCGTGATCCGGTCCGAGGTGGGCGTCCTGCTGGCGATGGTCAACGGCGCCCTGCGCACGAACCTCGTCCTGCCGATACCCGCGGCGACCGGCACCACGACCCCTCCGCCCTGAGCGACGTGCCGCGACAGCCCCGCTGAGGCGCGAGTCAGCTGCGGGGGAGCGCGAGAGAGAGCCGGCGCACCGCGTCCTCGATGGCGCCCACCTCGATGGTGCCGATCCCCATGACGAGCCCTTGCACGGGCGGCTGTTCGAAATAGCGCGGCGTGAGCGCCTCGACGCGCACGCCGTGCCGGGCCGCCTCCGCAACGACGGACCGGTCGTCGACGCTCTGGTCACGGAAGTGCGCGCACACGTGCAGACCCGCGATGGAGGGCACCACCTCGAGCACGTCATGATGGCGGGACAGTTCGGCGAGCAGCTGCCTCCTCCGCTCGCCGTACACCCGGCTCGCTCGGCGCACGTGCGCGGAGTGGTGCCCCTCTGCAATGAAGTCCGCCAGGGCGCCGTGCGTGACGACGTCGCCTTCCCACATGCTCACGCGCCTCGCCTCGCGCAAGGCCTGCTGCAGTGACAAGGGGGCGACGAGGTACCCCACCCTCAGGGCCGGGATGAGGGACTTGGAGAACGTGCCGACGTAGATGACCCGGCCCTCGCGGTCGAGACTCTGGATCGGCTCCAGCGGACGGTCGGAGAAGCGGAACTCGCTGTCGTAGTCGTCCTCGACGATGGCCGCATCGTGGTCAACCGCCCATCGCAGCAGAGCGGCGCGGCGTGCGAGGGACATGACGACCCCGGTCGGGAACTGATGGGACGGCGTCACGTAGACGACCCGGGCGTCGTCCGGAAGCGCCTCGACGACGAGGCCCTCGCGGTCGACGGGCACTCCGCGCACTACGGCACGGTGGGTCTCGAAGAGCCGGTGGGCTGCGGAGTAGCCGGGGTCCTCGACGGCGACGACAGTCCCAGGCTCGACAAGCACGCGGGCGACGAGGTCGATGGCCTGCTGGGCGCCGACGGTCACGATGACGTCCTCGCCCGAGCAGGCGACCGACCGGGCCAGACCGAGGTGACGAGCGACCTCCTCGCGCAGTCGCCGGTGTCCTCGACCGACGTAGGTCAGGTCGTCGAGTCGTGATCGGCGCAGCTGGGTGGACACGAGCCGACGCCAGGTCTCGAGCGGAAAGAGCCGATTGTCCGGAACGCCCGGGTAGAGGTCATGGATCCGGCCCTTGAGCGGGCGCTCCGGCTCGCGGCCCGGATCCAGCCACATCGCGAGCGGCTGCACCGCGCCGGTCCTGGCTCGCCGGGCATGGTCGTCGGCGCCCGTCGTGAGCCCCACGTCGGTGACGAAGGTCCCCGACCCGGTGCGGCTCTCGAGAAAGCCCTCGGCCACGAGCCGGTCGTAGGCAGATGTCACGGTGCCGCGCGCCACGCCGAGCTGCCCCGCAAGATCCCGCGTGGCGGGGACTCGGTCACCCCTCACCAGCCGCCCGTCGAGGATCGCCTCGCGCAGGGCCACATAGATCCGCGCCGTCCGGTCGCCCGGCGAGTCCAGACTCACGTGGATGGTCACCCCAGCAGGGTAGAGCGGACCAGCCCGGTTGTGGGTAAACGGACCTGCTCAGCGGTCCAACCAGTCCTGAGCATGGATCTATGGCACCGTCCACCAGACAAGGCACCGCGTCATCGGGCGTGACGTCCGCGGGCACATCTACCCCGCGCGCCCGCACCGCCGAACCACACCCGAGCCACGGCACGCTCACCGTCGCCCAGGGCACCGCCCTCTCCGTCGGCGCCGTCCTCGGCACCGGGGTCATCACGCTGCCTGCGCTCGCCGCTGACGTGGCCGGGCCCGCCTCGCTCGTCGCCTGGGCCGCCCTCGTCCTCCTGTCGGTGCCCCTCGCGGCGACGTTCGCGGCCTTGGGCGCCCGGTTGCCGGACACGGGCGGCGTGTCGACCTATGTCCGGCGGGCGTTCGGCGGCC
>NZ_DATCWX010000039.1:0-25408 GCF_036566125.1 Intrasporangium sp. | reverse complement strand
CCCGCCGATGCCGGGGCAGCGGCTTCGTGAGCCCGCTCCGGCGGACCGCGTGCTCGCGGGCCCCGCCGGCGGGCGAGGCACGACCGTGCGCGGCACCGCGTCGTCCACGACGGTCAGCACGACCGTCAGCGCGACGGATGGCGCAGCCGCTGATCCGGACGACACCCCGGATGGAACCCCGGACGGCACCCCCGATGGCACCCCCGGCAAGGAGGAGACCCATGGCTGACGAGAACGTCAGCAAGGACAACGAGAGGAAGGGCAAGGGAGCCTTCGCGGACTTCTTTGCCCCCGTCGCCGGCTTCGGCGTGTCCTTCTCGACGATGTTCCGCAAGGTCGCGACCGAGGAGTACCCCGAGAAGCCGCGCCCGACGCAGCCACGGTTCCACGGCCGCCACCAGCTCAACCGTCACCCGGACGGTCTGGAGAAGTGCATCGGCTGCGAGCTGTGCGCCTGGGCCTGCCCAGCCGACGCGATCCTCGTCGAGGGAGCGGACAACGACGACACCCCGCTCGAGCAGGGCGGCAAGGGCCGGTTCAGCCCCGGTGAGCGTTACGGCCGCGTCTACCAGATCAACTACCTGCGCTGCATCTTCTGCGGCCTGTGCATCGAGGCCTGCCCGACGCGCGCCCTCACCATGACCAACTTCTACGAGCTGGCCGACAACAACCGCGGCGACCTGATCTTCACCAAGGACCAGCTGCTCGCGCCGCTCCACGAGGGCATGCTCGAGCCGCCGTTCCCGATGGCCGACGGCATGGAGGAGCGCGACTACTACCAGGGCAAGGTCACCGGACCGACCGCCCCGCAGCGGGACTACGTCGAGGCGCGCGAGTCCCGTGTCGTCGTGGACGAGAGCCCCCGGGCCCACGACGAGCCGGGCAATCTCGCAGCGAGCGAGCCCGGCGAGCACGACGTGGTCCACACGACGGCGCCCACGGCCGCGCAGACCCGGGAAGGGGCGAACCCGTGACCTCCTCCGCTGAAGCCGCATTCTTCTGGGTGCTCGCACCCATCTCGGTCATCGCCGCGCTCGGCCTGATCTTCGCCCGCAAGGCGGTCCACGCCGCCATCGGGATGGCCATCACCATGACGACCCTCGGCGTCTTCTACCTCATGCAGAAGGCCGACTTCCTCGGCGTCATCCAGGTGTTCGTCTACACCGGCGCCGTCATGATGCTCTTCCTCTTCGTCATCATGCTCGTCGGCGTGGACTCCTCCGACTCGCTGGTCGAGACGATCAAGGGCCACCGGTGGATCTCGATGCTCGTGGCGATCGGCCTCATCGGGCTGCTCGTCTCCACGATCGGTTCGGCCACCTTCGACGAGGCCACCGTGCAGGCCGGGATGGATCGCCTCGAGTCGAGCAACGCCACGACCGGCAACATCACCGGCATGGCCAACCTCATCTTCGGCCAGTACGTCTGGATCTTCGAGGTCCTCTCGGCCGTGCTCATCACCGCAGCCGTCGCCGCGATGGTCCTCGCACACCGTGAGCGCCTGGCTCCGAAGCTGACCCAGGCCGAATGGGCGGCGAAGCGGATCCGGGACAACAGGTTCGTCGCCGGCCTGCCGGCACCCGGCGTCTACGCCCGCCACAACGCAGTCGACACGCCGGCCCTGCTGCCGGACGGCACACCCAGCAAGGAATCCGTGTCCCGGGTCCTCGTCGCGCGCGAGCAGGTCGCCCGTCCGGACGAGTTCCTCGACGTCGAGCGCCACATCATCGAGGCCGCACAGGCAGAGCGTGACGCGGCCCGGGGCGGCACCCGGTCCCGACGCTCGGTTGGCCCAGAGGAAGGTGCAGACCAGTGAGCCCGGTTCACTACATCTACCTGTCGATCGTGCTGTTCTCCATCGGGACCGCGACGGTGCTGCTGCGACGCAACGCGATCATCGTCTTCATGGGCGTCGAGCTGATGCTCAACGCCACGAACCTCTCGCTCGTGACGTTCGCGAGGATCCACGGCGCGCTGGACGGCCAGGTCATGGCGCTCTTCGTCATGGTCGTCGCCGCCGCCGAGGTCGTCGTCGGCCTGGCCATCATCATGGCCATCTTCCGTGCCCGACGGTCGGCTTCGGTCGACGACGCCAACCTGCTCAAGCTGTAAGGGAGCCCTCACTCGATGTCAACAGGCATGGGAAACCTCTTCGGGACGTCCAGCACGTATGCCGCTGGGCTGGCCACGCACGCCGGCGAAGCGCACGCTGCGAGCGGGGTCACGTCGTTCGCGTGGCTGCTCATCGCGCTGCCCATGCTCGGCGCCGCGCTGCTCCTCTTCGGCGGGCGTCGCACCGACGGCTTCGGCCCGGTGCTCGCCACGGTGCTGTCCTGGGGTTCGTTCGTCGTCGGCGCGCTGATCTTCATCCAGATGCTCGGCCTCGACGCCGAGGATCGCTCGTCGTCGGTGCACCTGTTCAACTTCGTCACGGCCGGGTCGTTCTCCGCGGATGCGTCGCTGCTCGTGGACCAGCTGTCGATCGCCTTCGCGCTGCTCATCACCTTCGTCGGGTCGCTCATCCACGTGTACTCCCTCGGGTACATGGAGGGTGACCCCGACAAGCGGCGCTTCTTCGGCTACCTCAACCTCTTCGTCGCGGCCATGTTGCTGCTCGTGCTCGCCGACAACTACCTGCTCCTGTACATCGGCTGGGAGGGCGTAGGCCTGGCGTCGTACCTGCTCATCGGCTTCTGGAACTGGAACCCGGCCTACGCGACCGCGGCGAACAAGGCCTTCGTCGCCAACCGGGTCGGGGACTTCGGCCTCTCCGTCGCCATCATCCTGATGTTCTTCCACTTCGGGGCGGTGGACTTCCAGACGGTCCTCGGGGCGGCTGGGAACGAGGCGAACCAGGGCTTCATGACGGCAATCGGCCTGATGCTGCTGCTCGGAGCGTGCGGCAAGTCGGCACAGTTCCCACTGCAGAGCTGGCTCGGTGACGCCATGGCCGGCCCGACACCGGTGTCCGCGCTGATCCACGCGGCGACGATGGTCACCGCGGGTGTGTACCTCGTGGTGCGCTCCGGTCCGATCTTCGAGGCCTCGCCCAACGCGCAGCTCGCCGTCGTCATCGTCGGCGCGATCACCCTGCTGTTCGGTGCGATCGTCGGGTGCGCGAAGGACGACATCAAAAAGGCGCTCGCGGCCTCGACGATGTCGCAGATCGGCTACATGATGCTCGCTGCCGGGCTGGGCCCGGTCGGCTATGCCTTCGCGATCTTCCACCTGCTTACCCACGGCTTCTTCAAGGCCGGGATGTTCCTCGGAGCCGGATCGGTCATGCATGGCATGAACGACCAGGTCGACATGCGCCGCTTCGGCGGACTGTCCGGGATCATGAAGATCACCTGGGCCACCTTCGCCCTCGGCTGGCTCGCCATCATCGGCGTCCCACCGTTCTCCGGCTTCTGGTCGAAGGACAAGATCATCGAGGCCGCCTTTATCGGCGAGGGCTGGCGCCCCTGGGTCTTCGGCGGGGCCGCCCTCATCGGCGCCGGGATCACGGCCTTCTACATGTCGCGTCTGTTCTTCATGACCTTCCACGGCAAGAAGCGCTGGACCGATGACGTCCATCCGCACGAGTCCGGCAGCCTCATGACGGTGCCGATGATCGTGCTCGCGGTCGGCTCCGCCCTGCTCGGCCTCATCATCGGCCCGACGGGCCTGTTCACCTCCTGGCTCGAGCCGGTGACCGGCGCCCACGCAGAGGAGCACCCCGTCCTCTCGGTGCCGGTCATCATGACCCTGACCCTGCTCCTCGTGGCCGGCGGCGTTGCCTACGCCTGGATGCGGTACTGGCGCGACGACGTGCCGTTGGTGGCCCCTGCGGGGTCGCTGGCGACACAGGCCGCGCGCAACGACCTCTACCAGGACCAGGTCAACGAGGCCCTCCTCATGCGCCCTGGCATCCACCTGACCCGCTCCCTCGTCTTCCTCGACGGCAGGGGCGTCGACGGTGGCGCCGGCGGCCTCGCGGCGCTCATCGGCGGGACCTCATCACGACTGCGCCGGATCCAGAACGGCTTCGCGCGCTCCTATGCCCTGACGATGCTCGCCGGTGTCGTCGCCATCCTCGGTGCACTGTGGGTGATCTCCTGATGAACGAATCGACCACCGCGATGTCCACGGTCCCGTGGCTCACGATCCTGGCCGCGGTGCCGCTGCTCGGGTCGCTCGTCGTGGCGTTCGCGCCGGGAACCGTCGAGAACGCCAAGCGCATCGCGCTCGGCACCTCGATCGTCACCCTCGCCATCGGCATCGTCGCCGCACTGCAGTACGACACCGGGTCATCGGCGCAGTTCCAGCTCGGTGAGTACGCCGAGTGGATCCCGCAGCTGGGCGTCAGCTACTCCATGGGTGTCGACGGGATCGCACTCGTGCTCATCCTCATGGCGCTGGTCCTCACGCCCATCTGCCTGCTCGCCGCGTGGCACGACGTTCCCGACGAGGGAGACGCCGTCAGCGCACGGCGCGCCAAGGCCTACTTCGCACTGCTGCTCTCGCTCGAGACGTTCATGGTCGGCGTGTTCGCCGCGACCGACGTGTTCCTGTTCTACGTCTTCTTCGAGGCGATGCTCATCCCGGTGTACTTCCTCATCGGTCGCTTCGGCGGACCCCGACGCCAGTACGCCGCGATGAAGTTCCTGCTCTTCTCGCTCGCAGGCGGACTCATCATGCTCGTGGCCGTGATCGCGGTCTACCTGCAGGGACCGGGCGGAGCCGACGGCTTCCTCGTCTCCAGGCTGACCGGCCTCGACCTCGACCCGACGACGGAGCGCCTGCTCTTCGCCGGCTTCTTCCTCGCCTTCGCGGTCAAGGCGCCGATGGTCCCGGTGCACACGTGGCTGCCGGATGCCGCCACCGAGTCGACGCCTGCGACGGCGACGCTCCTCGTCGGCGTGCTCGACAAGGTCGGCACCTTCGGCATGATCCGCTTCTGCCTCCAGCTCTTCCCGGGCGCGAGCGAGTGGGCCACGCCGTTCGTGATCGCGCTCGCGGTCATCTCCGTGCTCTACGGCGCACTGCTCGCCATCGGCCAGACCGACATGATGCGCCTGATCGCCTACACGTCCGTGAGCCACTTCGGCTTCATCGTGCTGGGGATCTTCGCGTTCACCAACGTCGGTGGTGCCGGCTCGTCGCTCTACATGCTCAACCACGGGTTCTCGACGGCGGCGCTGTTCCTCTTCGCGGCCATGCTCGTCCACCGGCGTGGGAGCAAGCGGATCTCGGACTACGGTGGATGGCAGCGGGTCACGCCCGGTCTGGCCGGCATCTTCCTCGTCGCCAGCATGTCGGGCCTGGCCCTGCCCGGATTGGCGACCTTCGTGTCGGAGTTCCTCGTCTACGTCGGGACGTACCGGACGCAACCCGTGGCAGCGGTCCTCGCCACCAGCGGGATCATTCTGGCCGCCCTCTACATGCTGCTCATGTACAAGCGCGTCATGACCGGTCCGAAGCCGGAGTCGCTGGCGCTCGACCCGGGTCTGGTCGACGAGCGATGGCGCAAGTCCTCCGGGGGCACGGTGATCGCGGACCTGTCGCTTCGGGAGAAGCTCGTGGCCGCACCGCTGATCGCGGCATTCCTCGTGCTCGGGTTCTATCCGAACCTGGCCCTGGACGTCATCAACCCGTCCGTCGACACGTCCCTGTCCCACGTCTCGACCGCTGACACGTCACCACCCGCGGCGGACGCCGCGGCTGAAGGGAGCTCGAAGTGACCGCCGCCGCTCCGCTCGCGGTGCCGACCGCCTTCCAGATGGCGCAGGTCGACTACGTCGCCATCCTGCCGTTCCTCATCGTCCTGGGCGCAGGGGTGGTCGGTGTCGTCATCGAGGCGTTCGCTCCGCGTGAGCGCCGCTTCCTCATCCAGACCACCCTGGCTGTGCTCGCACTGCTCGGCGCCTTCGTCGCGGTCATCGTGGCCGTGAACCACCAGGGCTACACGATGGGGTTCACCGACGAGACGACCGGCCGCAAGCTGTTCGCGCTGACCATCGACGGGCCCGCCCTCTTCATGCAGGGCACCATCGTCCTGATGGGAGTGCTCGGCATCCTCACCATGGCCGAACGGCTCGGTGGGGTCGGGCCGGACGCGTTCACGCCGAGTGGCGCCTCGACCCCCGGGTCGGCGGTCGAGGCGGCTGCAACCCGTGCGGGTGCGCTCACCTCGGAGGTCTTCCCGCTCGCGATGTTCGCGATCGCGGGCATGATGCTCTTCCCGACGACGAACGACCTCATCGGCATGTTCGTCGCCCTCGAGGTGCTCTCCCTGCCCCTCTATGTGCTCACCGGCCTCGCGCGCCGCCGTCGCCTGCTCTCACAGGAGGCGTCGCTGAAGTACTTCCTGCTCGGCTCGTTCAGCTCGGCGTTCTTCCTCTTCGGCACCGCCCTGCTCTACGGGTACGCGGGCTCGGTGTACTTCGCCGACCTCAGCGCCGCGATCGCGGCCGGTCCCCTGGCGATGAACGGCCTGCTGGTGCCGGGCGCCTTCCTCGTCTTCGTCGGCCTGCTGTTCAAGGTGGGCGCCGTGCCGTTCCATGCATGGACACCGGACGTCTACCAGGGCGCCCCGACGCCCGTCACCGGCTTCATGGCCGCGGCCACCAAGGCCGCCGCCTTCGGCGCCATCCTCCGGCTCGCCTACGTCGGCCTCGACACGGCCCGGTGGGAATGGACCAACGCCCTTGTCGTCGTCGCCTTGCTCACCATGGTCGTCGGGTCCGTGCTCTCCGTGACGCAGACGGACATGAAGCGACTGCTGGCCTACTCGTCGATCGCGCACGCCGGCTTCATCCTCGTCGGCGTCCTCGCCTTCGACCGCAAGGGCGTCAGCTCCGTGCTGTTCTACCTGGTGGCCTACGGGTTCGCCACGATCGCGGCGTTCGCCATCGTGAACCTGGTGCGCCAGGACGGCTCTGAGGCGACGCACCTGTCGCAGTGGGCCGGTCTGGGCAAGCGGTTCCCGGTCGTCGCTGGAGCGTTCGCCTTCCTCATGCTCGCGTTCGCCGGCATCCCGCTCACCTCCGGCTTCGTCTCGAAGTTCGCCGTGTTCTCCGCGGCCATCGGGACCGGAGGGGCGACGGGCACCGTCCTCGCGATCGTCGGGGTCATCTGCTCCGCCATCACGGTCTTCGTCTACGCCAGGGTCATCGTGCTGATGTTCTTCAGTGAGCCGCCCAGCGACTCCGTCGTGGTCGTCACCCCCTCGATCGGGACGACGTTCTCCATCGCGGTCGGGACGATGATCACGCTCGCGCTCGGGGTCCTCCCGTCGGCGTTGCTCGACCTCACCGACCGAGCCTCGCAGTTCGTCCGCTGACCTGACCCAGGTCAGCGGCCCAAGCCCCAGGAAGTCCATGACGACGCACGCCACCCCGCCGCTCCTCGCCATCCCCGGCGCCACGCCGGAGCTCGCGGCGCACCTGCAGGACGGGCTCGCCCGCGTCGACGCCCTCCTGCGGGAGGTCGTCGACCACGAGGACCCGTTCATCGCGGCGGCCTCCGCGCACCTCGCACAGGCAGGTGGCAAGCGTTTCCGACCGCTCCTGACCTTCCTGGCGGCAGAGCTCGGTGACGGGATCAACGAGGACGTGGTCCGGGCCGCCGCGGGCGTCGAGCTGACCCACCTCGCGTCGCTGTACCACGACGACGTCATGGACGAGGCGGAGGTGCGCCGCGGCGTTCCGTCCGCCAATGCGGCCTACGACAACTCGACGGCGATCCTCGTCGGAGACCTGCTCTTCGGCAAGGCCTCGGAGCTCATCGCCGCCCTGGGCGCCGAGGCAGTGCTCATCCAGGCGCAGACCTTCGTGCGGCTGTGCTCGGGGCAGATCCGGGACGACCGGCCCAGCCCCCCGGGCGTCGACCCTGTTGACTACTACCTCGGCGTCCTCGCCGACAAGACCGGAGCCCTCACCGCGACCGCGTGCCGCTACGGAGCGATGTTCAGCGGGAACAGGCCAGAGGTCGTCGAGACGTTGCGGGCCTATGGGGAGAAGGTCGGCATGGCCTTCCAGCTCGCCGATGACCTCATCGACATCGCCTCGGACTCGGATGCGAGTGGCAAGACCCCCGGGACCGACCTCCGCGAAGGGGTCGACACGTTGGCGGTGCTGCGTGCCAAGGCCTCCACCGACCCTGCGGACGCGCGGCTGCTCGAGCTGCTCGGCTCCGACCTCGCCGACGACGACGACGGCGTCGCCGAGGCGCTGACGTTGCTTCGGCAGCACCCGGCCCTCGAATCGGCCCGGTCCGAGACCTACGGCGTCGCCCGGGAGGCTCAGGCGTTGCTCGAGCCGCTGCCGGACACTCCCGCGAAGGCCGCGCTCCAGACGCTCGCTCTCTCCGTCGTCGAGCGCGTCGGCTAGACGCGGCCAGACCATGAGCCGACGCGCGCAGCGGAGCCCGGTCGCGGACCGGCTCTCCCGCGCGACGGCCCACCTGCCGGCCCCGGTCGCCGTCGTCGACCTCACGGCGTTCGACCGCAATGCCAACGTCCTCGTCAAGCGCGCGCACGGCAAGCCGATCCGCATCGCCACCAAGTCGCTCCGCTGCCGGACCCTCATCGAGCGCGCCCTCGCCCGGGACGGCTTCGACGGGCTGATGTGCTATTCCCTGCCTGAAGCCCTCTGGTGGGCCCGCGCCGGCCACATCAACCTCCTCGTCGCCTATCCGAGCGTCGACGTGGCCGCGCTCACCGAGCTCGCGACCGATCCGGCTCTGCGAGCCGCGGTGTGCGTCATGGTCGACAGCGTCGAGCTGGTCGATCTCATCGCTCGTGACGTCCCCGACCACCGAGGCCTGCGGGTCGCCGTGGACGTGGACGCCTCCCTCCGGCTCGGGCCCGCCCACCTGGGCGTCCGGCGCTCACCCCTGCGCGAGCCGGAGGACGTCGAAGCCGTCGTGCGACGGGCCCTCGAGCACGGTCTCGCGGTGGTGGGCCTGATGTTCTACGACGCCCAGATCGCCGGCCTGCCCGACACGTCGCCGGCCGTCCGGCAGGTGAAGGCCCGCTCCGACGCCGAGCTCCGGACCCGCCGCGCGGAGGTGGTCGCCGCCATCCGCAGCTTGACCGATCTCGAGCTCGTCAACGGGGGCGGGACCGGCAGCCTCCACGTCACCGCGCTCGACTCGTCCCTCACCGAGCTCGCCGCAGGATCCGGGCTGTACGCCCCCACGTTGTTCGACGGCTACAACGGGCTGGCGCTCGAGCCCGCGGCCTTCTTCGGGTGCCCGGTGGTGCGCCGCCCCTCAGACGAGTTCGTCACGGTGTACTCCGGCGGCTACATCGCGTCCGGTCCGCCGGGTTGGTCTCGCGTCCCGCAGCCGCTCGAGGAGCAGGGGCTCCGCCTCGTGCGCACGGAGGGGACCGGCGAAGTGCAGACTCCACTCAAGGGCGCGGCAGCCGCCAACGTCAGCCTCGGCGATCGGATATGGTTCCGGCACGCGAAAGCGGGCGAGCTCGCCGAGCGTTTCACCGATCTGGCTCTCGTCGAGGGCATCGAGGTCGTCGGGAAGGCGCCGACGTATCGCGGGGAAGGGCAGTGCTTTGGCTGAGACACAGCGCAAGGTCGTCCGGAGCATCGAGTGGTCGAACTGGGCCGGCACCGAGTCGACGACGCTCGCACGAGTCGCGACCCCACGCTCCGAGGAAGAGCTCATCGAGGAGATCCGCAAGGCCAGGCGTCGCGGCTTGCGCGTCAAGGCGATCGGTGCCGGGCACTCCTTCACGGGAGTGGCGGTCACCGATGGCCTGCAGCTGAGACTCGGCGGCCTCACCGGTGTCACGACCATCGATGCGACTCGTGGCGAGGCGACGGTCCGTGCCGGGACGCCCCTCCACGTCCTCAACGAGGAGCTGGCCCAGCTCGGCCTCGCGCTGCCCAATCTCGGCGACATCGACCGGCAGAGCCTCGCCGGCGCGATCGCCACCGGCACCCACGGCACGGGGTTGCGGTTCACCGGCCTCGCCGGCGGCGTCCGCTCGCTGCGGATCATCCTCGCCGACGGGTCGGTCGTGGACTGCTCGCCGACGCAGGCACCTGAGCTATTCCAGGCCGCACGGCTCGGCCTCGGCGCGCTCGGCGTGATCACCGAGGTGACGGTGGAGGTCGTGCCCGCCTTCCTGCTGCACGCGGACGAGCGCCCCGAGCCGCTCGCCGCCGTCCTCGACTCGCTCGATGACGAGATCGAGTCGCACGACCACTTCGAGTTCTACTGGTACCCCCACACGGAGCGGGCCCAGGTCAAGCGCAACAAGCGTGTCGGGCCGGGCACCGAGGCGGACCCGCTGCCCCGGTGGCGGCAGTCTCTCGACGACGAGATCCTGACCAACCGGGTCTGGGAGGCGGCCTGCCGGTTCGCTACGCGGGTACCTCGAGCGACGAAGCCGCTCATGCACGTCGCTGCCCGGGCCCAGACCGCGCGTACCTACACGGACGCCTCGTACAAGGTCTTCGCCACCCCGCGCGAAGTCCGGTTCCGCGAGTCGGAGTGGGCGGTCCCGCGAGCGGCCCTCAGGGACATGCTCCTCGAGGTCAAGGCGTGGGTCGACAGCCACGACGAGACGATCTCCTACCCGGTCGAGTGCCGCGTCGCGGCGCCGGACGACGTGTGGCTGTCGACGGCCTACGAGCGCGAGACCGCCTATGTCGCCGTGCACCACTACCACCGCCGGGCGGAGGGGGCCTACTTCGACGCGGTCGAGCGGATTGCGGTCAGCCACGGAGGGCGCCCTCACTGGGGCAAGCTGCACTCGCGGGACGCCGACTACCTCCACTCGGTCTACCCGCGCTTCGACGACTTCCGCGCCGTCCGCGACCGAGTCGACCCGGACCGGCTCTTCGGCAATCCCTACCTCGAGCGAGTCCTCGGCAGCTGACCCGCCGGCCTACCGATCGCCGCGGCGTTGCATGGCCCACGCCCGCCGGATGGCGTCCCGGATCGCGTCGGCGTCGCCCGCCAGGTCCGCCTGGAGCTTGTGGTGCGCCTCCCAGCGCGGCGGCACGCCGACCGTGTCGGGGTGGCACGCGAGCAGGTCTTCCCGCTCCGCCATGGGGACGCGCACGAGGAGAGTGCCCGGCAGGTCCTCGCGCACGACGAGCCGGTCGTCGACGTACCACGCGACGCGGCCCGGGTGGCCCTTGCGGCGCACTCCCGGAAGGGACGTTGCGAACGCATCGACCTCGTCAAGCCTCACGTCGTCGAGCGTAGCCCCGCCGTGGGCGGGGGCCTGGCTCAGCGGCATACGGAATGTGCCGTATGCCGCTGAGCTCGCTCACGCTGGAACGCTCACTCCGTCGGTGGCCGGGTCATGGCGAGGACGTCGAGCGCCTCGTCGAGCTGTGCCTCGGTGAGCCGGCCGTCGGAGACATGACCATCCTCGATGACGACCTCACGAATCGTCTTGCGCTCCTTCACCGCTCGCTTGACGACCGCCGCCGCGGCCTCGTAGCCGATGTACCGGTTGAGCGGGGTCACGATCGAGGGCGAGCTCTCGGCGAGGGTGCGCGAGTGCTCTGCATCAGCTGTGATGCCGTCGACGCACCGGTCGGCGAGGAGGCGGCTCGTGGCAGCGAGCAGCTGGATCGACTCGAGAATGTTCTTGGCGAGGACGGGCAGCATGACGTTGAGCTCGAAGTTCCCGGCCGCTCCAGCCGTCGTGATCGCCACGTCGTTGCCGATGACCTGGGCGCACGCCATCAGGGTGGCCTCGGGGATGACCGGGTTGACCTTGCCCGGCATGATGCTCGAGCCGGGCTGCAGGTCGGGCAGGTGGATCTCGCCGAGACCGGTACGCGGCCCGGAGGACATCCACCGCAGGTCGTTGCAGATCTTCGTCAGGCTGACGGCGACCACCTTGAGGGCTCCGGACAGCTCGACGACGGCGTCCTGCGCGGACTGCGCCTCGAAGTGGTTCTCCGCCTCGCGGAAGGGCTGGCCGGTGGACTCCGAGACCCGCTCGATGACGGCCTGTGCGAAGCCCGGTGCAGCGTTGAGTCCGGTACCGGCCGCAGTTCCGCCGAGCGGAAGCTCGGCGGTGGCGTCGGCCGCATGCCGGACCCGGTCCGCGCCGAGCTCGACCTGGCGGCGGTAGCCGCCGAACTCCTGGCCGAGGGTCACCGGCACCGCGTCCATGAGGTGGGTTCTTCCGGCCTTGACGACCTCGGCGAACTCCGCCTCCTTGCGGCCCAGGGCAGTCGAGAGCCGGCGCAGTGCCGGGACGAGGTCCTCGCGGGCGGCGATCGTCGCCGCAATGCGCAGAGCGCTCGGGAACGTGTCGTTGCTCGACTGGCCATAGTTGACGTGGTCGTTCGGGTGGACGTCCAGACCGCTCGAGGTGCTAGCGAGGCGAGCGACGACCTCGTTGACGTTCATGTTCGTCGACGTCCCGGACCCGGTCTGGAAGACGTCGATGGGGAAGTGCCCGTCGTGACGGCCCTCGGCGACCTCCCGCGCGGCGTCCACGATGGCTCGGGCACGCTCCCCGTCGAGCACCCCGAGCTCGGCATTGACGGCGGCTGCGGCGGCCTTGAGCCGGGCGAGCGCGTGGACGACCCCCGGGGGAACGGGCCGACCGCTGATCGGGAAGTTCTCGACCGCCCGGGCCGTCTGCGCGCCGTAGAGGGCGTCCGCAGGGACCTGCACCTCTCCCATCGAGTCGTGTTCGGTCCGGAACCCCGTGGTCTGCTGGTCGCTCATGACCCCCATCATGCTCCGCCGGCCGGCGGGCCCGGACAATCCCGCCCGCGCTGATCTGTTCCGGTGTTGCCGGCCGCGCTCCCCGGACAATCCAGCCCGGACTGATCTGTCCCGGTGCTGCCGCCTAGCTCGTGGCGACCGCTGCGGCCTCGCGGGCGATCTCGAGCTCCTCCTCCGTCGGCACGACGAGCACGGCGACCCGGCTCGACGCCGTCGAGATCCGGTGCTCGCCGGAGGTGGCCGCCGCGTTGGCCGCCTCGTCGAGCTCGATGCCGAACAGCTCCGTCAGGCCCTCGAGGGCCGCAGCGCGGACCTGGGGGCTGTGTTCCCCGATCCCCGCGGTGAAGGCCACGGCATCGACGCGACCGAGCACAGCGGCATACGCCCCGATGTACTTGCGCAAGCGGTGGGCCACGATGTCGAGCGCGAGGCAGGCGTCGCGATCCCCGCCGTCTGCTCGCTCCTGGAGCTCACGGAAGTCGTTGGTCCCGGCGAGGCCCTTGACGCCGCTCTCCTTGTTGAGGGCACGGTCGTACTCCTCGAGAGAGATGCCGGCCCGGGACAGATGCGCCGGGAGGGACGGGTCGAGATCACCGGGCCGGGTCCCCATGACGAGGCCCTCGAGCGGGGAGAGGCCCATCGACGTGTCGACGCTGCGCCCACCCGCGACCGCGGTCGCGCTCGCGCCGTTGCCCAGGTGCAGGACGATGACGTTGGCGTCCTCGACGGCCAGACCCAGCAGCTCCGCGGCGCGCCGTGACACGTAGGAGTGCGAGGTCCCGTGGAAGCCGTAGCGGCGTACCCGATGGCTCTCGCGCCACTCCCGCTTGACGGCATAGGTGTAGGCCTGCGGCGGCAGGGTCTGGTGGAAGGCAGTATCGAAGACGGCGACCTGCGGCACGTCGGGGAAGTGGGCGCGGGCGACCCTGATGCCCTCGAGGTTCGCAGGGTTGTGCAGGGGAGCCAGGGGGATGAGCCGCTCGATCGTCGCCTCCACCGCGTCGTCGATTCGGGTGGGCTCGCTGAAGTCGGCGCCCCCGTGGACGACTCGGTGCCCGACAGCGAGGAGCTCGACCTCGGCGAGGTCGGGGCCGTGCTCGCCGAAGGCGCCGAGCACGAGCTCGAAGGCCGCGCCATGATCGGCCAGGCCGGACTCCTGACGGTGATCCTGGCCGCCCACGGAATGCCGTGCGAGAGAGGTGGTCTCGCCGATCCGCTCGACCAGCCCGCTGGCGAGGGACTCGGCCGAGCCGACGTCGATGAGGTCGTACTTGAGTGACGACGACCCGGCGTTGATGACGAGGACGAGGCCGCTCACGCGCTGGCCTCCGCCTGGATCGCGGTGATGGCGATGGTGTTGACGATGTCCCGCACGAGAGCTCCCCGGGAGAGGTCGTTGACCGGCTTGTTGAGCCCCTGGAGCACGGGCCCGATGGCGACCGCCCCCGAGGTCCGTTGCACGGCCTTGTACGTGTTGTTGCCCGTGTTGAGGTCGGGGAAGATGAAGACCGTGGCTCGACCGGCCACCGGGCTGTCCTTGAGCTTGGCGGCGGCCACGGCGGCATCGACCGCCGCGTCGTACTGGATCGGCCCCTCGACCGACAGCTGCGGCGCTCGCGTCCTCACGAGCTCGGTGGCGGTGCGCACCTTGTCGACGTCGGCACCGGTGCCCGACCCGCCGGTGGAGTAGGACAGCATGGCGACGCGCGGCTCGATCCCGAACTGCTGCGCGGTCGCGGCCGACGAGATGGCGATGTCGGCGAGCTGCTCCGCTGTCGGGTCGGGGATGACGGCGCAGTCGCCGTAGACGAGGACGCGGTCGGCGAGCGACATGAGGAACACCGACGAGACGGTGTTGACGTCAGGGGTTGTCTTGACGACCTCGAGGGCTGGCCGGATCGTGTGCGCCGTTGTGTGGATGGCACCGGAGACCATGCCGTCGGCCAGCCCGTCGATCACCATCATCGTGCCGAAGTAGCTCGGGTCGACGACGACGTCGCGGGCCTGCTCGAGCGTGATCCCCTTGTGCGCCCGACGGGTCGCGTACTCCTCGGCAAAACGGGTCCTCAGCGGCTCGGCGCGTGGGTCGATGAGGGTGGCGCCCTCGACGTCGAGGCCGAGCTGGCCGGCCCGCCGTCGGATGGCGTCGGGGTCACCCAGCAGCGTGAGCCGCACCACGCGTCGGCGCAGGAGCTGGTCTGCGGCTCGCAGGATCCGGTCCTCCTCGCCCTCCGGCAGGACGATGTGCTTGTCCGCGGCCCGCGCCCGGTCGAGCAGCTGGTGCTCGAACATGAGCGGCGTGACGACGTGGCTGGGGGAGACCTTGAGGCGGTCGAGCAGCTCTGCGCCGTCAACGTGCTCGTCGAACAGGCTGAGGGCGGTCTCGATCTTGCGCGACGCCGAGCGGGTGAGCCGCGGCACGACGCCCGAGAGGGTTGCGGCGGTCTGCATCGTGCCCGTGGCACAGCTGATGATCGGAACGTGCACCTCGAGGCCCTCGACGAGCGTCGCGATCGGTGCCGGCAGGTCGAAGCCGCCGTTGAGGACGATGCCCGATGGGGTCGGCAAGGTCTGGGACCGGTGGGCGAGCAGCAGGCCGAGCAACACGTCACCACGGTCAGGAGGGGCGATGACGACGCAGCCCTCGAAGAGGCGGTCGAGGACGTTGGGCAGGGTCATGGCAGCGACGACGAGGCCGAGGGCCTCGCGGTCGAGCAGGTCGTCGTCGCCGTAGAGGTGGGTGCCGTCGACGGCAGTCATGAGGTCGCGCACCGTCGGCGACTCCAGCACCGGAGCGCTCGGGATGACGTATGCCGCTGTGTCCCCGAGTGCCTCCGCCAACGCCGCCCGTGTGGCCGGGACGGCCTCGGGCACGGCCCGGTTCGACACGACGGCGAGCACGCGTGCGTGGTGGGTCCGCGCCTCGTCCGAGGCGATCTCCGCCGCGACGCGCACCTGCTCGGGCGTGCGCCCCTTGCTCGAGATGACGAGGACCATCGGCGCATCGAGGTTGGCGGCGATGCGTGCGTTGTAGGAGAACTCGGTCGGGGAGGTCACGTCCGTGTAGTCCGAGCCGATGACGAGCATCGCGTCGTACCGTTCGGCCACGGCGTGGAAGCGGTCGACGATGGTGGCCATCGCGCCCTCGGGGTCGAGGTGGACGTCCTCGTAGCCGACGGCGGACGCCTCCGCCGCCGTGAGCCCAGTGTCGAGACGCGAGAGCAGCAGGTCGAGCACGTGGTCACTCTCCGCGCTCTCGGCGCTCTGGGAGCGCACGATCGGGCGGAAGACGCCGACTCGCTCGACCCGTCGGCTCAGCTGGTCGAGGATTCCGAGGGCGACGGCGGATTTGCCCGACAGGCCCTCAGAGGATGCGAGATAGACACTGGTTGCCACGACGGCAGGCTATCGGCCGGCTGACGGTGCGGGATCAGCCGGGCCAGACCCAGTCGCGGACCTCCGGCATGTCCTCCAGGTGCTCCCGGATGTAGTGGTGGTGCCGCGACAGCTGCGAGGTGCAGAAGTCCGTCAGGGCCTGCCACCCCGGCGGGCGACGCAGCGTGCGACGCAGCGCCTCCTGGGTGAGGTGGTAGCGCGACGTGCGGTTGAGCACCACCATGTCGAACGGTGTCGTCGTCGTGCCCTGCTCGCTGAAGCCGCGCACGTGGAAGCGCCCGGGATCGGACCGGCCGTGGATGAGCTGGTGAACCGCCCGAGGGTAGCCGTGGAAGGCGAAGATGACGTCGACGTCGCTCGTGAACATGCCGTTGAAGACGGAGTCCGGGAAGCCGTGGGGGTGGTCGGCCTCGGGCAGCAGGGCCATGAGGTCGACGACGTTGACGACCCGGACGTTGAGCTCTGGCGTGTGCTCGCGCAGCAGCTCGGCCGCGGCCAGCGTCTCCTGCGTGGCGACGTCACCGGCACAGGCCATGACGATGTCGGGCTTCTCCGTGGCGGGGATGTTGGAGGCCCACTCCCAGATGCCGGCGCCGGCGGCGCAGTGTGCGTTGGCCTCGTCGAGGGTGAGGTACTGCAGGTGGGGCTGCTTGTCGAGGACGATGAGGTTGACATGGTCGGTGCTGCGCAGGCAGTGGTCCATGATCGAGAGCCCGCTGTTGGCGTCCGGTGGCAGCCAGACGCGCACCACGCCCGGTGCGAGCGGCAGCAGCGAGTCGATGAGCCCCGGTCCCTGGTGGGAGAAGCCATTGTGGTCGTTGCGCCAGCAGGTGCTCGTCAGGAGAAGGTTGAGCGAGGAGATGGGCGCCCGCCACGCCAGCTCCTGCGCGTGCTGCATCCACTTGACGTGCTGGACCGTCATCGAGGTCGAGACCATCGCGAAGGCCTCGTAGGTCGCGAAGACCCCGTGCCGGCCGGTCAGCACGTAGCCCTCGAGCCAGCCGGAGCAGAGGTGCTCGGAGAGCACCTCCATGACCCGGCCGTCGGGGGAGATGTCCGTGTCGGTCTCCGCGGAAGGCGCCTGCAGGCAGCGGTCGGTCGCCTCGAAGACGGCCTGGAGCCGGTTGCTCGCGGTCTCGTCCGGGCAGAACAGCCGGAAGCTGCCGCCGCCGTCCGGGCGGGTGTCCGCCGTATAGATGTCGCGCATCAGCTCGCCGAGCGGCTTGGTGCTCTCGTGCCACAGCTGGCCGGGCTGCTGCACATCGAGCGCGAAGCGGCGCAGGTCCGGCAGCGGCAGCTCGGCGCGCAGCCGGCCGCCATTGGCGTAGGGCGTCGCCGCCATCCGCTTGTCGCCGTCGGGGGCGAGCGCGACCAGTTCGTCGACGAGGCGGCCGTCGGCATCGAAGTGATCCTCCGGGTGGTAGCTGCGCATCCACTTCTCGAGCATGGTCAGATGGCTCGGGTCATCCCGCAGTCCCGAGAGCGGGACCTGGTGGCTGCGGTTCGTCCCCTCGACCTGCACCCCGTCGACGACCGCGGGGCCGGTCCATCCCTTAGGAGTCCGCAGGATGATCGCCGGCCACCTGTGGGTCACCGGCTCGCCGGGGCCATCGGTGCGCGTCGTCTGGCGGAGCCGCATGATGGCGTCGTAGGACGTGACGAGCGCGCGCCACAGGTCACGGAAGACCGCCTCGGGGTCGTCACCGCTGACCACGATCGGCTCCCAGCCCTGGCTCGCGAGGTACCCCGCGACGTCTTCGTCGCTGCTGCGCCCAAAGACGGTCGGGCCGGCGATCTTGTACCCGTTGAGGTGGACGATGGGCAGGACCGCCCCGTCGCGGCGGGGGTTGGCGAAGTAGGGCAGGCGCCAGGATCCGGCCAGCGGGCCGGTCTCGGCCTCGCCGTCACCGACGACGCAGGCGACGAAGAGGTCCGGGTGGTCGAATGCCGCACCGGCGGCGTGGGCGAGCGCATAGCCGAGCTCGCCACCCTCGTGGATGCTGCCGGGCGTCTGGACACTGACATGGCTCGGCACGCCGCCGGGCGTGGAGAACTGGCGGAACAGCCGGAGCAGGCCGTCGGCGTCGGGGGTGACGTCCGGGTAGATCTCGGTGTAGGTGCCCTCGAGGTAGGCGCCCGCGACGAGGGCGGGCCCACCGTGTCCCGGTCCGGTGATGTACATCCAGTCGGACCCGGTGCGCTTGATGAGCCGGTTGAGCAGGGCGTAGAGCATCGAGAGCCCCGGGCAGGTGCCCCAGTGGCCGAGCAGCCTGGGCTTGATGTGGTCGATGCTGAGCGGCTCGCGCAGCAGCGCGTTGTCCTTGAGGTAGATCTGCCCGACTGTGAGGTAGTTCGCCGCCGCCCACCACCGCAGGTCCAGGGCCAGGTCGTCGTCGGAGTAGTCGGCGATTCCCGTGGTTGCAGTCGTACTGGTCATCACTCTGCCTCCTCAAGGCTTCCGATGTCAGCGCCCCGATCCTCGCACCTCATCAATGTCAGTGACGCGCGTTGCGTGCCCGATCGCCGTGCCGGGGCACCCCTCCGAGCCCGCGCAAGACCACCCCGCAGGTGCCGTATGCCGCTGGGCTGGCTCCCCAGCGGGCGTGACCTCAGTGCCGGGCGGGGCCGCGGAGATGGCGGTGGGCTGGGGATTGCGGATGAGCAGCCAGGACACGACGCCGCCCCCCGCGAGCATGACGGCGCAGATCCACATGGCGCTGCCGTATCCCGCATCGAACGCCTCCGGCTTCTGGTAGTCGGCACCGCTCAGGCCGACGACGGCCGGGAGGGCGGCGACCGCGAGCAGGCTGCCGGCCCGGGCCACGGCGTTGTTGACCCCGCTCGCGATTCCGGCCCACCGGTCCGGGGCTGCCGCGAGAACGGTGGCGGTGAGCGGCGCGACGAGGATGCTGAGGCCGAGCCCGAAGACGGTGACGCCGGGAAAGACGGAGGTCCAGTAGGAGTCGCCGGCCCCCACGCCAGTGAGCAGCCAGGTCCCGATGGCGCAGACGATCGGCCCGATGGTCATCGGCAGGCGCGGCCCGATGCGGGCGCCGACCTCGCCGCCCTTGGCCGCCAGGAAGAGCATCATCACGGTGACGGGCAGGGAGGCGAGGCCCGCCAGCAGGGGGCCGTAGCCGAGCACGGTCTGCAGCTGGAGGGTGAGGAAGAAGAACACCGCCCCGAGGGCCGCGTAGACGAGCAGCGTCATGAGGTTGGCCGCGGTGAACTGGCGCGAGCGGAAGAGCGATGGCTGGACCATCGGGTGAGAGCTGCGTTGCTCGACGACCGCAAAGGCGACGCCGACCACCAGCGCGAGGAGGACGAGCGCCACGGTGACTCCGGCGCCGAGCGACTCGTACTGGATCAGCGCGAAGGTCGACAGCGCCAGGGCCAGGGTGGCGAGCGTCGCCCCCAGGATGTCGAACTGCCGCGGCGCGGACTCGTCGAGGGTCTCCGGCACGGAAGTCTGCGCGATCCACGCGGTGACCGCGCCCAAGGGCAGGTTCAGCAGGAAGGCCCAGCGCCACGAGGCGTACTGGACGAGCCACCCGCCGACGAAGGGGCCGATCGCCGTCGCAATCCCACCGAGCCCGGACCAGGCGCCGATGGCCTTGGCGCGGTCGCCCTCCCGGAACACGGACTGGATGATCGACAGGCTGCCGGGGGTGAGCAGCGCGCCGCCGACACCCTGGAGCAGCCGTGCCGCAATGAGCTGCCCGGGACTCTGCGCGAGACCGCAGGCGAGCGAGGCGAGGGCGAACCAGATGACACCGATGACGAAGACGCGGCGTCGCCCGAACCGGTCACCGAGCGAGCCACCCAGCAGGATGAGCGACGCGAGCGCGAGCAGGTAGCCGTTCGTGATCCACTGGAGCTCTTCCAGACTCGCGTCGAGATCCTCGCCGATCCGAACGAGCGCGACGTTGACGACCGTGCCGTCGAGCAGGGCCATGCCGGACCCGAGCACGGCAGCGGTGAGGACGAGTCGTCCGGTGCGGGTCCCGAGCTCGATGCCGGCCATCCGCCCACTCTGCCAAGCGAAGCAGCAGTTGGCGACCCGCGAACTGCTCTTTCGATCCGGGTCAGCGAGGGCAGTCGTCCGCGGGGATGGCGGCGGCCGCTCGGCGTCCGCGGCGCAACGCGAGGAGGGAGTCGATGCTGAGGACGATCAACGCGACCCAGACGATGCCGAAGCCGACCCACCGCTCGGCTGACATCACCTCGTCGAGCAGGACCACTGCGACGAGCAGCTGCATGACGGGGGTGATGAACTGGATGAGCCCGATGCTGACGAGCGGGATGCGCCGCGCCGCGGCCGCGAAGAGCAGCAGGGGCACCGCGGTCGCGACGCCGCTCCCGACGAGCAGCCAGGTGTGCGCCGCGCCATGGGCTCCGAAAGCAAGGCCGCCCCGGCTCGAGACGACGACGAGGATCCCGGCCGCGACGGGGGCGAGGATCACCGTCTCAACGGTCAGGCCCTGGACCGCCTGGAGGGAGGCGCCGACCTTCTTCTTCGTCAGGCTGTAGATCGAGAAGGAGAACGCCAGCGCCAGGGCCATGAAGGGCACCCGACCCCCCGCCACGGCCAGGTAGATCCCGGCCACGAGCCCGATCGCCACCGCGACCCACTGGAGCGCCCGCAGCCGCTCACCGAGGACGACGACGCCGAGGGCGACGGTCACGAGGGGGTTGAGGAAGTAGCCGAGCGCCGCCTCGCTCGTGTTTCCGGACGTCACGGCGGTGACGTAGAGGACCCAGTTGACCGCGATGACGACGGCCGCGACGGTGATGCCCGCCATGAGGCGCGGCCGTCGCAGCAACGGTCGCAGCCAGGCGAAGTCGCGCAGCACCGCAAGCAGAATCACGCAGAACAGCAGGGTCCACAGGATGCGGTGCGCGAGGATCTCCAACGGACTCGCGGGCTTCAGGGCGTCGAAGTAGAGCGGGAAGAGGCCCCAGATGCCATAGGCCGCGAAGCCGAACAGCATGCCGCGCCCGACCTCGCTGTGCGGCTCCGGGTGTGATGCGAGCTGCTTGTTGCTCGAAGGGGCGGTCGTCACGCCCCGGTCGTTTCGGCCACCTGCCAGGAGTCCCTGCCGGCGAGCAGGGCGTCGATGTCGGCGTCGGTGATCTCCCCGGTGCGGGCGGCGTCGATCTGCTCGCGGAGCAGGTCGTCGTAGGTGGGCCGGGTGACGTCGCGGAACACGCCCATCGGCACGCTGGTCAGCTCGTGCGAGTCGAGGCGGGAGAGGGCGAACGCCGCGGCGGGATTGGTCGCGGAGGCGTCGTGCACGACGATGCGCGACGGGTCGGCCTCGGCGCGAGGCACGACCGTCATGACGCCCTGGTCATCGCGCACGACGACCTTCTGCTCATCGCCGTCACCGGCCACGACCTCCTGCCCGTCGGTCAGGTGGAAGATCCGGGCCTGCGCCTGGGTGCGGTCCTTGAGGACGTCGAAGACGCCGTCGTTGAAGATCGGGCAGTTCTGGTAGATCTCCACGAACGCGGACCCCCGGTGCTCGGCAGCCCGGCGCAGCACGGATGTCAGGTGCTGACGGTCCGAGTCCAGGGTCCGCGCGACGAAGCTGGCCTCGGCGCCGAGCGCGAGGGATACCGGGTTGAACGGGGTGTCGAGGGAGCCGAACGGGGTGGACTTGGTCACCTGCCCCAGGTGCGAGGTGGGGGAGTACTGCCCCTTGGTCAGGCCGTAGATCTCGTTGTTGAACAGCAGGATCTTGAGGTTGACGTTGCGGCGCAGCGCGTGGATCAGGTGGTTGCCGCCGATCGAGAGCGCGTCGCCGTCGCCGGTCACCACCCACACGGACAGGTCCTCGCGGGTGGCCGCCAGCCCGGTCGCGATCGCCGGGGCCCGGCCGTGGATCGAGTGCATCCCGTAGGTGTCCAGGTAGTACGGGAACCGGGACGAGCAGCCGATCCCGGACACGAACACCATGTTCTCCCGCTTGAGGCCCAGGTCCGGCAGGAAGCCCTGGACCGCGGAGAGGATCGCGTAGTCGCCGCAGCCAGGACACCAGCGGACCTCCTGGTCGGAGGTGAAGTCCTTCTTGGTCAGCGCCTCGCCCTCGCCGAGCGCGGGGACGGCCGCGATTCCGCTGCGACGCCCACCGGCCTCGACTGGGGACACGGGGTGGGTCGGCATGCCAAGGTCGGTGGTGCTCACTTGGCCATCTCCTTCATGCTCTCGTGCACATTCTCGGACACACTCTCCGGCATGCTCTCTGGGACGGGGCTCGCGGACGGCACGGCGTCCCCGATGACGTGGCTGATGACCTCGGCGATCTCGGCGGCCTGGAACGGCAGCCCCCGCACCGCGGTGTGCGACTGGACGTCGACGAGGAACTGCGCGCGCAGCAGCATCGCCAGCTGCCCGAGGTTCATCTCCGGCACGATGACCCGCCGGTAGCGGCGCAGCACCTGCCCGGTGTTGGCGGGGAACGGGTTGAGGTGGCGCAGATGCGCCTGGGCCACCCGGGCACCGGCCGCCCGGGCCAGCCGTACCCCGGCCGCGACCGGGCCATACGTCGAGCCCCAGCCGACGACGAGGACCTCGGCGTCGCCGGTCGGGTCGTCGACCTCCAGCGGCGGGATCGTGTCGGCGATGCCGTCGATCTTGGCCTGGCGAAGCCGGACCATCTTGTCGTGGTTGTCGGGGTCGTAGGAGATGTTGCCGGTGATGTCGGCCTTCTCGATCCCGCCGATCCGGTGCTCCAGGCCGGGCGTGCCCGGGATCGCCCACGGCCGGGCGAGGGTCTCCGGGTCCCGCCGGTACGGGTGGAACACCGGCGCCCCGTCGGCCGTCACGTCATTCGGCTCAGTCGCGAACTCGACGCTCAGGTCGGGCAGCTCCGCGGTCCTGGGCAGCCGCCACGGCTCCGACCCGTTGGCCAGGTACCCGTCGGACAGGACAATGACCGGCGTGCGGTAGGTCGTCGCGATCCGCACCGCCTCCATCGCGATGTCGAAGCAGTCGGCCGGGGTCGCCGGCGCCACCACGGCCACCGGGGACTCCCCGTTGCGCCCGAACAGCGCCTGCAGCAGGTCGGCCTGCTCCGTCTTGGTCGGCAACCCGGTCGACGGGCCGCCCCGCTGGATGTCGCAGACCACCAGCGGCAGCTCCAGCGACACCGCCAACCCGATCGTCTCGGCCTTGAGTGCCAGCCCCGGCCCCGAGGTCGTGGTCACCCCCAACGCGCCACCGAAGGCCGCGCCGAGCGCCGCCCCGACGCCTGCGATCTCGTCCTCGGCCTGCATCGTGGCCACGCCGTACCGCTTCAGCCCCGCCAGCGTGTGCAGGATGTCGCTGGCCGGCGTGATCGGGTACGACCCGAGGAACAGCGGCAGCCGCGCCCGGTGCGCCGCGGCGACCAGCCCCAGCGACAGCGCCACGTTGCCGGTCACGTTGCGGTACGACCCCGAGCGCATCGGCGCCGGCGACACCTCGTAGGACACCGCGAAGTCCTCGGTCGTCTCCCCGTAGTGGAACCCCGCGTGCAGCGCCGCGAGGTTCGCCTCGAGGATGTCCGGGTTGCTGCCGAACTTGCTCTTCAGGAACGCCTCGGTGCCAACCATCGGCCGCGTGTACAACCAGGACAGCAGGCCCAGGGCGAACATGTTCTTCGCCCGCTCCTTCTCCTTGCGGGTCAGCCCCGTGAACGGCGCGAGGGCCTCCACCGTGATCGACGTCAACCCCACCGCGTGCACGTGAAAACTCTCCAGCGAACCGTCCTCGAGCGGGTTGCTCGCGTACCCCACCTTGGCGAGGTTCCGCTTGCTGAACTCGTCCGTGTTGACGATGATCGTGCCCCCACGCGGCAGGTCGCGCAGGTTCGCCTTCAGCGCGGCCGGGTTCATCGCCACCAGCACGTCCGGCCGGTCCCCCGGCGTCAACACGTTGTGGTCGGCGAAGTGCAGCTGGAAGCTCGACACCCCCGGCAACGTCCCCTGCGGAGCACGGATCTCCGCCGGGAAGTTCGGCAGCGTCGACAGGTCGTTGCCCAGCAACGCCGTCTGTGAGGTGAACCGGTCGCCGGTCAACTGCATGCCGTCGCCGGAGTCCCCGGCGAAACGAATGACCACGCGATCGAGCTTCTGGACCAGTTTGGTGCTCATGCTCTGCGACGTCCTAAGCGTTTCCTAGACATTGACCCAAGTCTTCCCGAGGGGGCCATTACCCATGCTAGTTCGCGCGACATTCAGGTTTGTGCAGGTTGTCATTGTATGGACATGTCGCCCTGCGCTCGTGGTGCGTCCCGAGAGGCTGCCGTATGCCGCTGGGCTCGCTCCCAGCCCGCCACCACGTCGCCGGGGCGAAGAACCGCAGGCTGCGGGCGGCGGTGCTGGGAGTGGGCTGACGAGGAGGGGCGTGGTCGCGACACCACGGAGGTTCCGGCATCGCTAGGCTGGCCGGCATGTCCGGGTATGTCGCCGTCGCAGCCGTCCTCGTGGCCGGCCTGCTCCTCGTGACGGTCGCCATGGTCGTCCGGCGTCTGCTCGCCCCCCACGCCCCGCATGTCGCCAAGCTGACGACCTACGAGTCCGGCGTCGACCCGGTCGGTGAGGGCTGGGCGCAGACGAAGGTCCGCTACTTCGTGTACGCCTTCCTCTACGTGGTCTTCGCCGTCGACGCTGTCTACCTCTTCCCTTGGGCCCACGTCCTGCGATCGTCCGACATCGGCACCGCCAGCCTGGTCGAGATGGGCATCTTCATCGGCGTCATCGTCCTCGGGCTGGCGCACGCGGCCCGCCGTGGTCTGCTCAGGTGGGTGTGATGGAGTGGGTGCGATGAGCGATCCGGTTGGCCTGCCGATGCCCACCGTCCGCCCCGTCGAGGGTCGGATGGGGGTGCTCGCGGAGCACGCCCCGAAGCCGATCAAGGTCGTGCTCAACTGGGGCCGGCGCTACTCGCTCTGGGTCTTCAACTTCGGACTCGCCTGTTGCGCCATCGAGTTCATCGCGACCTCCATGGGTCGGCACGACTTCATCCGCCTCGGCGTCATCCCGTTCGCCCCCGGTCCGCGTCAGGCGGACCTGATGGTCGTCTCCGGGACGGTGACGGACAAGATGGCCCCGGCGATCCGGCGTCTTTACGACCAGATGCCCGAGCCGAAGTACGTCATCTCCTTCGGTGCCTGCTCCAACTCGGGCGGCCCCTACTGGGACTCGTACTCCGTCACCAAGGGCGTCGACACCGTCATCCCCGTCGACGTCTACGTGCCCGGGTGCCCGCCGCGCCCCGAGGCCCTGCTCCACGGCATCATCCGGCTCCAGGAGCAGATCGCCA
>NZ_DATCWX010000321.1:0-5244 GCF_036566125.1 Intrasporangium sp. | reverse complement strand
GAGCAGGCCCGCCGCGGCGATGAGCAGACCGGACACGGCCAGCGAACGCGCACCCAGTCGACCGATGGTCCGTCCGGCCAACTGCGCGCCGATCATCGTCGCGACGGCCACGGGCAGGAACAGCAGCCCAGTCGTCAGGGGCCCGTGTCCCGCAGCCTCCTGCAGGAAGAACGTCCCGAGGAAGAAGACGGCAACCATGATCGCCGTCCCCACGAAGAGGAGGAACGCTCCCGCGAGCACCGGTGGGCGGGCGACCAGCCTCGGGTCGACCAAGGGATGCGTGGCCCGGCTCAGCCAGACGGCCAGGCCGAGGTACAACACGAGGCTGAGGGTCAGCAGCGCGAGAAACCGCGGCGACGTCCAACCGCTGTCACCTGCGTCGATGAACGCGTAGATCAGCAGCCCGGACGCCGCTGTGACGAGAGCGGCCCCAACAAGATCGAGGCGCCCACCCGTCGTGGGGGCAGGCATCGACGGCAGCACCCGCGGCAGCGCCACCAGGACCACCGCACCGACAGGCAGGTTGACGAGGAACACCCACTCCCAGCCCGGGCCGGCAGTGATGAGCCCTCCGAGGAGCACCCCGAGCGCTGCGCCGACTCCACCGAGAGCCGACCAGATGCCCAGGGCCCGGTTCCGCTCCTCACCGTCGAAGAGCCGCACGACGAGGGACAGCGCGGCGGGTGACATCAGTGCGGCCCCGACGCCTTGGCCGACCCGGGCCGTGATGATCATGCCTGGCCCCGTGGCCAGTCCGGCGACGAGGGAGGCAAGGGTGAACAGACCCAGCCCGGTGAGCACGATCCGCCGAGGACCCACGAGGTCGGCGAGCCGACCGCCGGTCAGCATCAGGCCTCCGAAGGCCAGCGTGTAGCCGCTCATCACCCAGGTCAGGGCATCGCGGCTCATGCCCAGCTCCGCACCGAGCTGCGGCATCGCGACGGCCACGACGGTGACGTCGAGGATGAGCATGAGATTGGCCACGGCGAGCAGGCCGAGGGCTCGCCAACGCATTGGGTGGGGGGAAGTAACTGGGGTGTCGCGGGTTTCGTCCGTCGTTGACATGCTTCGCTCCATAAGTCGAACGCGGGTGTTCAAGTTGCAAAATAGGGAACGTGTACACTTCTGTTCAACTTATTTTCGGAGGAGATTCCCTGCCATGACTGACGCAGCGGCCGAACAGGCGCCGACACGTCGGGCGGACGCGGTTCGCAACCGCGCAGCGATCCTCGACGCGGCCACGGAGTGCCTGGCCCGCGACCCCGACGTGAGCATCAAGGACATCGCCCGGGCCGCGGGGGTGGGCCGCGTGACCCTGTACGGGCACTACGAGTCCCGGGCCGCTCTGATCGAGGCGGTGGTCGAGCGGGCGATTCGCCAGACGGATGCCGACCTGCGCGGGGTGGACCTCTCCGGCGACGTACGAGACGCGATGGCCCGCCTCGTCTCGGTGACGTGGGAGCTGACGCACCGCTTCGGCGCGCTCGTCGTCGCGGCCCAGCAAGACCTCCCGTCAGCGACGTTCCGGGCGCTCCACGAGGTGCCTGCGGCCCGTGTCGAGAAGCTGCTGATGAAGGGCCGCAAGCAGGGCGCCTTCCGGACGGACGCGCCCGTTTCCTGGCAGGTGATGGCGATGCAGAGCCTGCTCCACGGCGCGGTCGACGCGGTCTACCGCGGAGAGCTCCAGGCCGACCAGGCGCGGGAGCTCGTCACCTCGACGGTGCTGGCCGTGCTCGAGCCACCCGCCTGACCAACTCAGCCCCAGCGTGAGGGTGCGTTCCGAGCGCGAGCGAGCTCAGCGGCATACGGCCACAGTGATTGTCGTATGCCGCTGGGCTGGCTTCGCACCACCCGTTGCCACACGCGAGGGCTAGGTTGGATGCATGCTCCTCGCCGAAGACCTGCTGCTGCTGCTGACGAACGACGACACCGGCAAGTTGGCAAAGTCGGGCACCAAGGTGGACGTGGCGCTCGGCGGCGCCGTGCTGGTCGACCTCACCCTCATGGGGCGCGTCGATGTCGCAGACCCGGGTGAGACGGTGCGCGAAGGGCGACTTGTCGTCAGAGATTCCACGCCCACGGGCGACGCCGTGCTCGACGAGGCCCTCGCCACCATTGGCGAGAAGGAGGGCAAAAAGCCCAAGAGCGTCGTGGCGAGGCTTGGGAAGGGCGTGCGGGCCACGCTCTATGGGCGTCTCGTCGAGGATGGTGTCCTGCGTGCGGAGAAGGGTCGGGTCCTCGGCATCTTCCCGACCGACCGGTGGCCAGCAGAGAACGCCAACCATGAGGCGTCGGTCCGTGCCGGAATCGCTTCGGCCCTCCGCGATGGCAGGACGTCGGATCCGAGGACGGGTGCACTCATCTCGCTCCTGCTCGCGCTGAGGGCGGTCCACAAGGTCATGGCACCTTCCTCGGTCGGGGTGTCCGAGCCTGAGATGAAGGCGAGCGCCAAGCGGATTGCCCAAGGGGATTGGGCTGCCAAGGCGGTCCGGCAGGCCATCGACAGCACGAACGCCGCCATCATCGCGGCCAGCTCATCCGCTGCGTCGGCCGCAGGAGGCGGCGGATCCTGACCTGTGGTGTCGGATCGGGGCGGTGGCGTTCGTAGGAGGGGTGAGTGGCAGCCCGGACGGGCGCCCCACGACCACAGGAGTTGACCCGCGATGCAGTACTTCGTTTCCGTGATTGACGACAGGACCAACTCGGCCACGTCCGACGAGATGTCGGCCATCGACGAGTTCAACCGCCGGCTCGAGGCCGAGGGCCATTGGGTCTTCGCCGGTGGGTTGGCAGCGCCGAGCTCGGCCACCGTCATCGACAACCGCGGCGCGGAGGCGATAGTCACCGACGGGCCCTTTCTCGAGTCGAAGGAATACCTGGCCGGCTTCTGGATCATGCGGGCCCCTGATCTCGACGTGGCGCTCAAGCTCGCTGCGGCGGGGTCGAAGGCCTGCAATCGGAAGGTCGAGGTGCGACCGTTCCTGTGAGCGTGGTCGACGTCGGGGAGGCGGTCACTCGGGCCCACCAGCAGGAGTGGGCTCGCCTGGTCGCGACCCTGACGCGGCGCTTCGGTGACCTCGACATCGCCGAGGAGGCGGCCGCAGAGGCGTTCGCGGTAGCGGTCCAGCGGTGGCCGTCTGGCGGCGTACCCCCCAACCCCGGCGCCTGGCTGACCACCACCGCGACCCACAAGGCCATCGACCGGATCCGGCGCGAGAAGAAGCGCGACGACAAGCAGTGGGAGGCTCGGATGCTGTCCGAAGACGGCCCACCTGAGCCTCTCGGAGCCATCGATGACGAGCGGCTCCGGCTGATCTTCACCTGCTGTCACCCCGCGCTGGCGATGGAGGCCCGCGTGGCGCTGACGTTGCGCATGGTCGGCGGGCTGAGCGTCGCCGAGATAGCCCGCGCCTTTCTCGCGCAGGAGAGCACTGTGGGGCAGCGGATCACCCGTGCGAAGGCCAAGATCAAGGCGGCCCGCATCCCGTATCGGGTGCCGTCTGCGGACGACCTCCCTGTGCGTGTGTCCGGCGTGCTCGCCGTCCTCTTCCTGGTCTTCAACGAGGGTTACCTGGCGACCGGGCCGGACACCGATCCCGTCCGTCATGACCTGACCGCCGAGGCGATCCGGCTGACTCGACTGATCCGTGTCCTGCTGCCAGAGGATGGTGAGGTGGCCGGGCTGCTGGCGCTGATGCTCCTCACCGAGGCCCGCCGGACCGCCCGGATCTCGGCGAGCGGCGAGCTCGTTCCTCTCGCCGAGCAGGATCGTGGGGCTTGGGACGCGGCTCTGGTCGCCGAGGGTCACCGGCTGGTTCGTGAGCGCCTGGCCGCTGGGGTGGCTCCGGGCCGCTACCAGATCTTGGCGGCGATCAACGCGGTGCACACCTCCGCGCGCGACGTACGCGACACGGACTGGTCGCAGGTCGCCGCTCTCTATGACCAGCTCCTGCGCATCGACTCCTCACCGATCATCGCCCTCAACCGGGCTGTCGCGATCGGCGAGCTCGACGGCCCCGAGGTGGCCCTGGCGATGGTCGACGACCTTGGGGACCGCTTGTCCGGGTATCACGCCTACCACGTGACCCGCGCCGACCTGCTCCGCCGGCTGGGCCGCAGCCAGGAGTCACGTGCGGCGTACGACAAGGCAATCGAGCTGGCGGGCAACACCGCCGAGACGGCCTACCTCACGCGCCGCCGCGACCAACTGCGGTAGCGGCGGTGATCTCTTCTCATTCGCTGCACCGGCGCTGACCCCCGCGTGCGTGGCCAAGCCTGAGCGTCGCTGCTTTCCGGGCGTAGAGTTGGCCAGCGCGTTCCGCAGGCTCGTGCCGGCGAGCCGCGACCTGCTCCTGGCCGACGAGAAAGAAGCACCGAAGGCGTCCACCAATGCCCCGGCCGGGACATGTTCATAGGCGGAAGGAGAGCGTCGGAAATGGGCTCAACAGTGCCGGGCAGGACAGAGATCGGAACGGATTGGCGGGTCATCGATGGCGTTGCGACGGCATGGTTCGACGCGCCTTCGCTGATCGAGGGGGCTGCGCTGGCCGGGCGCATCGTGGAGCTGTCGGCCGAGATCGTGGTCGACCTGCGCGCGACCGGCATGCGGGTGCGCCTCGACTCGGACGAGCACGCCGAGGCGGTGTCGGCGGCCGCGCGGGATCTCGGGCTGGCCGCGAATCCTGCCGTGCTGCAGCAGCTGAGCGTCGTTTTCGAATCGGCGAATCCGTCTGTGGTGAGGCGGTTCTGGCAGCGAGTGCTGGACTACGCACCTGGGGAGGACGGCGGTTTGGCAGATCCGTTGCGGCGCGACCCCGCGATACGGATCCGGCAGTCGAACGAGCCACGGCCGTTGCGAAACCGCATCCACCTCGACGTCGTGCGGCCGGCCGCGGCCGTCGAGCAGGCGAGTCTTGGTGAGGCTTCGGGACCGTTCGGGGTCTGTCACACCGACCCCGACGGCAACGAGGTCGACCTGGTGCCGGGCGCGGCGCTCGGCGAGAGGATCGGGACAGCCGACTGGCAGGCGGTGTTCAGCGCGATGGCGTGCTACCGCATCACCTCGCCGACGCAGCAGCGTGACCTGGCCGCCGCAGCAGCGGCGCTGGCCGACGACACGGGCTTCCCGCTGCTGGTCGACCTGCGCCCCGGGCTCGTGATCATCGACAGCGGTAAGGACCAGTGGGAGGACGACGCCCACGGCCTCGAGCTCGACTTCACCGACCTCGCCGGAAACCTCCAGAC
>NZ_DATCWX010000318.1:0-26770 GCF_036566125.1 Intrasporangium sp. | reverse complement strand
CAGGGCCTCGCCGGGCTCGGCCCCGCCGACGCCGACGGAGCCGGTCACCCCGGTCGGCGCGCGGTACTCACCGAACTGCTCACGCAGGGCGGCCGCCCATTCGCCGGTCGTGACGTCGGCCCGCGCACATTCGAGGGAGGCCGCCATGAGGTTCGCGCCCGATGCGGCGTCGGACTTGAGCCGATCGATGGCGGCTCGAGCGCGGTCTCGACGGGCTGGGTCGGCATCGCGCTGGTCTCGCCAGGTGCGGACCGCTTCAGCGGCCGCCTGTTCCACGGACGGGTCGACCGTCTGGATCGCCGTGTCGAGGTCGGCCGTGAGCGGGTTCGTCTCGGTCGTCTCGAACTTGTTGAGGCCCACGATGACCTCGGCGCCCGACTCGATGCGGCGACGGCGCTCGGCGTGCGAGGCGACAAGGGCCGACTTCATGTAGCCGGACTCGACGGCAGCGACCGCGCCACCGAGCTCCTCGACGCGCGCCATCTCGGCCTTGGCGCCGGCGACGAGCTCGGCCACCGTGCGCTCGACGACGACGGAGCCGGTGAAGAGGTCCTCGTACTCGAGCAGGTCCGACTCGAAGGCGAGCACCTGCTGCATGCGCAGGGACCACTGCTGGTCCCACGGTCGTGGCAGGCCGAGCGCCTCGTTCCACGCCGGGAGCTGGATCGCTCGGGCCCGGGCGTCCTTGGACAGGGTCACGGCGAGCATCTCGAGGACGATGCGCTGGACGTTGTTCTCCGGCTGGGCCTCGGTGAGGCCGAGGCTGTTGACCTGGACGCCGTAGCGGAACCGCCGGGCCTTCACGTCGGTCACGCCGTAGCGCTCGCGGGTCAGCTCGTCCCACAGCTCGACGAAGGCGCGCATCTTGCACATCTCTTCGACGAACCGAACCCCCGCGTTGACGAAGAACGAGATGCGCGCGACAACGTCGGAGAACTCCTCCGGGGGCACCTGGCCGGAGTCGCGAACGGCGTCAAGGACGGCGACCGCCGTCGACATCGAGTAGGCGATCTCCTGGACCGGCGTGGCACCGGCCTCCTGCAGGTGGTAGCTGCAGATGTTGATCGGGTTCCACTTCGGGATCTCACGGACCGTGTAGGCGATCAGGTCGGTGATCAGGCGCAGTGACGGCCCGGGCGGGAAGACGTAGGTCCCGCGGGACAGGTACTCCTTGATGATGTCGTTCTGCGTGGTCCCCGCGAGCGCGTGCACCCACTCCTCGGGAGGCTCGCCCGCCGCCTCGGCCTGCCGCTCGGCGGTCACCTGGTAGAGCGCGAGCAGCCACATCGCCGTCGCGTTGATCGTCATCGACGTGTTCATCTCGTTGAGCGGGATGGCGTCGAAGAGCGCGGCCATGTCTCCGATGTGGCTGATCGGCACACCGACCTTGCCGACCTCTCCACGCGCGAGCACGTGGTCGGGGTCGTAGCCGGTCTGGGTGGGCAGGTCGAAGGCCACCGAGAGGCCGGTCTGGCCCTTGGCGAGATTACGTCGGTAGAGCGCGTTGCTGGCCGCGGCGCTGGAGTGTCCCGCATAGGTCCGCATGACCCAGGGACGGTCGCGGGACGGTCGGGCAGCGGCAGGCGGAGCGCTCTCGTCGGGCATGGTCCCGAAGGTACCTCCGGCCCGTGGCGACGGGGAGTCGCTCAGGCGGTGAGAGGCGCCACAGTGCGCGGTCCGGCGTGACGCGAGGCCAGGATGCGGTCGAGCCGGCACCCGCGCAGGAGGCGCCGGGTTCGGTCGGTCGGATCGACGAGCAAGAGCCGCCGCTCCGCCCGGGTGGCTCGGCGGTGCAGGTGCAGGATGACGCCGAGCCCGGTGGCATCGCCGATCTCGGCATCGGCCAGGTGCAGGCGGAGCTCACCGGCGCCAGTGGCGATGACGGCGTGGATGGCGTCACGGATGTCGGGGACGGTATGGACGTCGAGGCGTCCCTCGATGATCACGTCATGCCCATCTGGCGCTTCGAGCACCTCGATCGGTTTCCGCGTCGGCGTCCTTCGGTGGGCATTCAGCGACATTGTGACCCCTCTCAACTGCTGCTGCCGTCATTCATGATGACGCCGCCGGCCTCAAGAAGGTTGCCCTCCGGAGTCAAGAAAGAGTCAAGAAAACCTGCCCTACACCCGGGGATGTTAAAGAGCCCGTCAAGTCGTACGGAAGATCTCGAAATGTGGACTACTCGTACCAGTGCTCGTCCGGCTCGCGGGTGACGTCGGCGCCGAGCGAGCGGAGCCCCACTTCGAAGTGTGGATAGCCGCGGTCAATGTGGTGGACGCCGCTGACGAGGGTGTAGCCCTCCGCGACCAGACCGGCGATGACGAGGGCCGCCCCTGACCGAATGTCGCTGCTCTCGACCGGGGCGCCGGACAGGAGTGGGACTCCATGCGTCATGACGTGGTGGCCGTCGACCTGCATGTCCGCCCCCAAGCGGGCGAGCTCTTGCACCGTGCGGAAGCGTGCCTCGAAGAGGTTCTCGGTCACCATGGCGCTGCCGTCGGCCACCGCGTTGTAGGTCAGCGCGAATGGCTGCAGGTCGGTCGGAAAGCCCGGATACGGCAGGGTCGCGACGTCAAAGGCCGTCGGGCGCCCGGCTCCTTCGGGCACCGCGACCCGGAAGCCGCGAGCTGTTCCCTCCACGTGACACCCCGCCGCTGCCAGCGACTGCAGGGGTGAGCGCAGGTGCTCCGCCACGCCGCCGACCACCTCGATGTCACCGCACGTCGTTGCGGCCGCGAAGGCCCAGGTGCCCGCGGCGACCCGGTCCGGGAGGACGCGGTGCACGGTCGGGTGCAGGGTGTCGACGCCGTCGACCACGAGGCAGGAGGTGCCGGCGCCGGTGATGCGAGCGCCCATCGACGTGAGCATCTCTGCGATGTCAGCGATCTCCGGTTCCCGCGCGACGTTGTCGATCGTCGTGCGCCCACGGGCAAGGACGGCGGCCATGAGGATGTTCTCGGTCGCGCCGACGCTGGGGAAGTCGAGCCGGATGTCCGCTCCCCTGAGGCCGCGCGGCGCCTTGGCCACCAGGTACCCGTGCGTGACGCGCACGTCGGCGCCCAGGGCCTCCAGGCCCGCCGCATGGAGGTCGAGACCGCGGGACCCGATCGCGTCACCACCCGGCACCGCGACGTCCGCCTCGCCGACCCGTGCGACGAGAGGGCCGAGCACCGAGATCGAGGCCCGCAACGCCCGGACGAGCTCATAGTCGGCACGATGCCCGATGGACGCGGGGACGTCGATGACGGCGACACCCGCCTCGGGGTCGTAGTCGACGGAGACGCCGAGTCGCCGCAACAGCTCGGCCATGATGCGCACGTCGGCGATCTCCGGCATGTTCGTCAGGGTGGTCCTGCCCTCCGCGAGGAGGGCCACGGCCATGAGCTTGAGAGCGCTGTTCTTCGCGCCCACGACAGGGACCTCGCCAACGAGTCGGGCACCGCCGACGACCCGGAACCGCTCTCTCACGCTGCGACCCTACCCATGCGGCCCATGACCGACCCGTGCCGGCACGGGTCGGCTCGTCGTGGCGGCAGTGCCGACGAGTGAGAGAGTGCTCCCATGGTCAACCTGACAAAGATCTACACCCGAACTGGTGACGACGGGACGACGAGCCTCGGCGACTTCTCGCGCACAAGCAAGAACGACGACCGCCTGCACGCCTACGCCGACACCAACGAGGCGAATGCCGCCATCGGCATCGCCATCGCGGCGGGTGGTCTCGAAGACGGGGTCAAGGCGACGCTGCTGCGGATCCAGAACGAGCTGTTCGACGTCGGGGCAGACCTCTCGACCCCCCTCCAGGAGACGTACGAGTACCCACCGCTGCGCGTGGACCAGCCCTGGATCGACGACCTCGAACGAGACTGCGACCACTACCTCGAGCGCCTCGAGAAGCTGCGCTCCTTCATCCTTCCCGGCGGGACCCCCGGCTCCGCCTACCTGCACCTGGCGACGACCATCGTGCGGCGGGCGGAGCGGGCGGCCTGGGCGGCGATCGAGGTCCACGGGGACCAGCCCGGTGTCGAACGCGGCGCCGGTGGTGTCAACGTCCTCACCGCCAAGTACCTCAACCGGCTCTCGGACCTGCTCTTCATCCTGGCCCGGATCGCCAACCTGCAGATCGGCGGCGATATCCTCTGGCAGCCGGGTGGGGGGCGGGTCGCCAAGCCCGAGAAGAAGCGCTGAACCCACCCGAACTCAGCCCGAGCGTCAGGCCACGTTGACGTTGTAGCCCGGTGGCGCCGCCTCCTGCCATGAGCGGACAGCGGTGTAGTCCGGGCCCTGGAGGGCGAGCTCGAAGGTTTCGAGCCGGTCGGTGCAGACGACGGCGTAGGCGTCGGGCAGCAGGGCCAACGACTCCTCGGCCGGGAGCAACCGAGGCGCCTCGAGCAGCAGGGCCTGTCGTTGCCACCGTCGCTTCGGGCGCAGCGAAGCGCCCCCGAGCGTGTACCACTCGAGGGCGTTGTCTGCCAGACGCATGAGGCCGAGGTGCCAGCGGTCGGAGCCGCTGGCGCGGTAGCCGCAGAGGGTGAGCTGCTGACCCCCCGCGATGTAGCGCCGTCGCAGGTAGGTGACCCCGAGCACGACGAGCGCGATGATCAGGAGCAGGCCGATCACGATCTCGGTGGAGACGAGAACGGACGGCACAGGGTGAACCTTAGTTGGTGGTCGTGTGCATCGATGAGGCGTCGACGTGCTCGGCGACGATGGTGACGACATCGGAGTCGACGGAGAGGAACCCGCCGTCGACCGTCACGGTGGACCGAGCCCCGTCGAGGGCCTCGATGGTGACGTCCCCCTCGACGAGAACGCCGAGCAGGGGCGTGTGGCCGGGCAGGATGCCGAGCTCACCGGCGATCGAACGAGCGCGCACCAACTTTGCCTCGCCCTCCCAGACCTTGCGGTCGGCAGCAACCATCTCTACCTTGAGCGAACTCACGTGTTCCTCCGAGTCGTGGGGATGTGCTTCGCAGTTTAGTGCCTCTGAGAGGATGCTCCGTACGCGACGTCGACCTGCCGACCATGGTTGCTGTGGTCGACATCGCGAAGGTCACGAATCCCTCCATCACCACACTCCAAGGAGCCAACCAGTGAGCACTGCTGTGTCCGACGCCCTCCTCGACCAGACCCGTCGACCGGCCGCCGTGGCAGCCCTGACCGAGGTCATCGACGCCGAGGTCGCCGACAAGTCAGGCATCAGCGGCGCGGCCGTCAAGGCCGGCTACGCTGCCGCCCGGAAACTCGGCGGCGACTTCGTGCCGAGCGCCACCGACCGTCTGCTGCCTCAGTTCGCCGCGGCCCTCGACCCTTTCTGGGCCACCAAGGGTGACGTCGGTTTCGCCGCCCACCTGCAGGCTCGCTCCCAGGAGGCAGCCGAGGCCCTCCTTGCCGTGACCGATGCCAAGGCGGAGGGCACGTCCCACGCTGCCGCGAAGAAGGTCTACAACGCGCTGCGGGGCAAGGCCAAGGAGCAGGTGGTCGCCGCGCTGCCACGTCTTGGCACCGCCGTGGAGCGCCTCGTCCGCAGCTGAGGCGCAGGCTCGGCCGGGTGCGACTGAGCCGGTGACAGACCTGCGGCCCCGCGGATCTCGACGGTCAGCGGGGTCGCAGCAGCACCCACGCCTGTCGGTCTTCGAGCCGGTAGTTGGATCCGAGCCAGCTGAGCAGGGGATCTCGCTCGCGCCTGGCCGGACTCACGGGCCAGAAGGCGGGAGTGGTGAAGATACACTGCGGTCTGAGGTTGCGGTCCTCGAGCCACCCGACCACCGTGCGGTTGGCCTGGCCGAACGATCCGAGCCAGACAATGGGGGTGGCCGGGCGGGCATCGGCGAGCAGCATGGCTCCCGGGAGGCCGATCGTGAGGGCGGTCTGACCGGCGCAGACCTGGGCGAACCGGGTGTCCCGCTCCGTCTGGTCGACCGACTCCTTGCTGGTCCACAGCCCTGCGTTGGCCCCGATCGAGACCCGTGCGCTCATCTCGGACAGGGGAGGCGAGCGAAAGCTCGTCATCGCGTGGGAGCTCGCGAGCACTGCGACGAGCAGTCCGCCGACGACGGCCACGGGAACGCGTCCGCCCCGCCGTAGGGGCCGGAGCAGTCCCACCGTGACGGCAGCGAGGCCCGGCGAGGTGACCGCCGCCGTCGCGCCCCATGCGGCCGTGGAGGTGGTCAGTGCCGCGACGAAGGAGACGCCGACGACCGAGGCGGCGATGCCGGTGGCGACGTAGCGACCCACTGGTCCCGCCAACCAGCCGCGGCGTGCGAGCCCGACGATCGCAGGCACCGTCAGCACGCCGAGGAGCACAGTGCCTGTCACCCCGCTCAGCCAGGCGTAGGTCGTGAACCGGGTCCGCTCCTCCCCTCCACCGATCATGGCCACGCCGACGAGCACCACGCTGCCAGCGAGCAGCAGCCACGCGCGCCGGCCCCGAAGCAGCCCGGCCACCAGCGCGAGCGCGGCCGCGCCGAGGACGAGGGGCGAGGAGAGCACGTCGACGTAGTAGCTGACGGCCCGAATCAACCTGCGGCGAAACGGTACCCGCAGGCCCTGGTACTCGTTCGTGTAGCTCAACGTCGCCTCCAGCGCCGACGGTCCGCCCCACCAGAAGGCCAGAGCGATCCCAGCGATGAGAGCCGCGACTGCGCCCCCGCCGATCATGGCCAAGCGCACGCGACGCTCACCGCACCAGATCAGGGCGAGGAGTCCGAGCACGGCCGCCGCTGGGGCAGCCGCCACATGGCTCACCGGCGTGAGCGCGATGCAGGCACCGACCACTGCGCCCCACCCCGCGCTCCGGCGGGCCGTAGCCGCCAAGGCCGCCGACGCCGCAAGGAGGAGCAGCAGGGCCGGGGTCGTGTTGTAGCTGATCACCGGGAGGTTGTAGGCGCTCGGCACGATGGCAACGGCGATGGCCGCCGCCGCCACTCCCCCTCCGAGGTGTGGTGCCGTGGCCCGCCAGCACACGTGCGCCACGATGAGGGCGATCACCACGTAGACGACGCGAGCGACGAGAACAAGGCCATCCGTCCCGACGAGCTGCAGCCAGGCCCACACGAACGGCACGGCCGGCCACGCGCCAAGCACCTGGAGATTCATCTCATCGACGAAGGGGCGGTCCCCCATCGCCAGTCTGCGGGTCAGCTCGACGGCGTGCATGCCGTCGCTCATGTCGACGCCGAGCTGCACCCGCGCGAGGGCCAACACGACGGCGACCGCGGTGAGCCAGGTCAACGGGTGCAGGCCCAGCCATCGCACGGCTGGTTGCGTGCGCCAACGCCCGGCGACGGGACCGGCGCTCGCCCGCGCACCGGCCCCGGCCGGTTGGTCGCTGGCCGGCACCACGTCCGAGGAACGCCTGCTCACCCCACGGGACCGTAGTCAGCCCGAGCGATCCTCATGGCCGCCTTGATCACGTGCACCAGCGGCGCCCGAGGAGGGTTCTTCCCCCTGACGGTCCCCGGGTACCCGAGGCAGCTCTGGATGGAAGCGGTCGCCGAGGTCCTCGATCGCCGTCCGGGCGAAGACCTGCTGCTGCGTCACCACGCGCTCCGCGCGGCCGCTGCCGAGAAACGCGATCGCCCAGTGCAGCAGGGTCGTCACCCGGTGCTTGAACCCGATGATGTAGAGCAGGTGGACCGCAAGCCAGAGCAGCCAGGCGAAGAAACCGCTGAAGCGGGCCTTCCCGATCGACGCCACGGCAGAGAACCGCGAGATCGTCGCCATCGACCCCTTGTCGACGTACCGGAACGGCTCGGTCGGGGGCTGACCCGCCAGGCGCCCCTTGACCTGGTCCGCTGCGTAGCGGCCGCTCTGGATCGCCACCTGGGCCACCCCGGGCAGGTGGTCGAGAGCCATCATGTCGCCGGCCACGAGCACCTCGGGATGCCCCGGCAGCGTCAGGTCGGGCAGCACCTCGATCCGTCCGGCCCGGTCGACGCCAGCCCCGGTCTGCTCCGCGAGGTGCGCGGCCAGCGGTGATGCACTGACGCCAGCGGCCCAGACCTTGCAGACCGACTCGATTCGCTCGCGTGTGCCGTCGGTGTGCTCCACGTCGATACCCGTCAGGTCGACATCGACGACCTTGGCGCCGAGGCGCACCTCGACCCCCATCCGCTCCAGCCGCCGTCGCGCCTTGCCTCCGAGCTGCTCCCCGAAGGACGCAAGGATCGTCGGCGCGGCGTCGAGCAGGATGATCCGCGCGTCGTGCGGGTCGATGCGCCGGAAGTCCCGGCTCAGCGTGCGGTGGGCCAGTTCCGCGATCTGTCCCGCCATCTCGACGCCTGTCGGCCCCGCGCCGACGACGACGAAGGTCATGAGCCGCTTGATCTCAGCGGGGGTCGATGCGAGCTCGGCGAGCTCGAAGGAACCGAAGATCCTTCCCCGCAGCTCGAGGGCGTCGTCGATCGACTTCATGCCCGGTGCATGCCGGGCGAACTGGTCGTTGCCGAAGTAGGACTGGCCGGAACCGGCAGCGACGATGAGCGTGTCGTAGGGCGTGACGGTGACCCGTCCGACGGACTCGTGGGTGACCGTGCGGCCCGTGACGTCGATCTTCGTCACCTCTCCGAGGAGCACCTCGGCGTTGCGCTGGCGGGCGAGCACCTCCCGCGTCGAGGGTGCGATCTCGCCCTCGGACAGGATGCCGGTTGCCACTTGGTAGAGGAGCGGCTGGAAGAGATGGTGGGTGGTGCGGGCGATGAGGGTGACTTCGACGTCGGCCCCTTTGAGTCGTTGGGTGGCGAACAGGCCACCGAACCCCGACCCGATGACAACGACACGATGGCGTCCTGAGCGGTGACCGCGCATGTCGCAACTCTACGGGCCGCCTACGGGGCGCCATTCCCTGGCGGCGGCTCCAATGGGTGCAGGAGCGTGAGGTTGTTCGCCAGGCCGACCTGGACGTACCGAGCCTTGATCCACTGGAGCAACGGGTCGGCCGCCAGCAGCTTGGCGGACGGGGGCCACGTCCGGTTCGAGATGAGGACGCAGTCCGGTCGGGCATCCCGTGCCGTGAGCCAGTCGACGACCACCTGGTTGGCGTGTCCGAAGCGGACGATCCAGATGATGGGAGACAGGATCCGAGCGTCGCCGAGCAGGTAGGCGGGGGGTTGGTCGTAGGTCAACGCCGTCCGACCACACCGCTGCGCGAGACGGGTCTCGTCCGCGAGGATCCGGACCTCCTCCTCAGAGTTCAACAGTCCGGCGTTGATGCCGAAGCTGACCCTGGTCCGCAGGTCTGAGACGGGCGGCGTGCGGTATGACGTCAGGGTGTGGGACGCCGCCAGCAGCAGGACGACCAGGCCCGAGAGGACGGCGGCCGGCCAACGACGAGGCCGCCCGAGCGGCGCTTTGAACCCGTGGGACAGGTCGCGGAGCAGCACGGTGAAGATCCCCACGATCCCGGGCGTGAGCACGGCCGACGTCGAGCCCCACGCTGGCGACGCGGAGGTCATGGCCCAGATCACCGGGATACCGAGCAACGTTGGCGGCAGGCCGAGCACGAGCACCTGCCGGGCGATCCGGTCACCGGACCGGAGGGCAAGGATCGCGGCGGGCAGTGCGAGGACAAGGACCAGCGCCGTGGCCGTGAAGCCGCTCGTCCAGGACCACGAGACGACGCTGGCGCTGTCCAGGCCGCCGCGCAGCATCGCGACGCCGAGCAGGGCGACGGCGGTTCCGAACAGCACCGCACGGGCCCAGGCCGGCCAGGTCCTCCCGGGCCGCGACGACGGCAGTGACGCAGCCGCCAGCGAGACAACCGCCGCGGCAGGGACCACCCAGCCGAACCACGTCCAGTAGGCCGTCGCGGCCTGCCGCACCCTCAATCCCCAGTTGGGGCGCAGGCTCTGGTACTCCAGGGTGAAGTCAACGGTCGCGCGCACGGCCTCGAAACCGCCCCAGAACGTCACGACGACGAACAGCAGGACGGCGCCCACGGCTGCGGCCCCTCCCAAGAGGTAGAGGGACAGACGGCTGCGGCCGAGCAGCACTAAGCCAATGAGGCCGGCGAGCAGGCCTGTCGGCGCTGTGACGGGATGGGCAGCAGCACTCAGCGCAAGAGCCGCCCCTCCGACCCAGGCCCAAGCGGCGATGCGGCGGGTGACCGCCGCGGTGATCGCGCAGGTGGCGAGGAGCAGGAGGAGTGCCGGCGTCGTGTTGTAGCTGACCACGGGAAGGTTGTACGCGGCCGGGATGACGGCGATCGCGATGACGGCAGCGGAGATGCCCCGCCCGACCACCGGCGCGATCGCGCGCCACGACACATGCGCGACGAGCAGACTGAGCAGGACGAAGTACACCCTCGAGGCAAGGATGATCCCGTCCGTCCCGACGGTGTGCGTCCACACCCAGACGAACGGGACCGCAGGCCAGGACCCCATCACCTGCAGGTTCATCTCGTCGACGAAGGGCCGGTCGCCGTCCGCCAGCCGCATCGCGAGACCGACGACGTGCGCACCGTCGCCGTAGTCGAAGCCGAGCTGCACCCTGGCCAGGGCCCACACGACGACCAGCACGGTGAAGAGCGTGAGACGCCCAGATCTCCCCCACGACCGCAGCCGCGCTCGCGTGACCGTGGTCGAGCCGGGACCGGTGAGGGTGCCGACCGGGCCGGTTCCGCTACCGATGATGCCCCCTCTCGGCCGTTCTGTAGACACGCTGGGGTCAGTCCAGCACACCCGGCTTTGGCCCGCCCGTTCCTCCGGTTATACATGGAGCTGGCGCCGACACCCCGCAGGGGTGCCGGCGCCGGCGATCTGACAATCCGATCCGGGCTACCGCCCGGCGGCTCAGAGGTTCTTCTGGATCTCGGCCCACTGGCGCTCGACGTCGTCGAGTCCGCCACACATGAAGAAGGCCTGCTCGGCCACGTGGTCGTACTCGCCGTCCGCGATCTTGGTGAAGGCCTCGACCGTGTCCGACAGCGGAACGGTCGAGCCCTCGATGCCGGTGAACTGCTTCGCGACGTAGGTGTTCTGCGACAGGAAGCGCTGGATGCGGCGGGCGCGGTTGACGAGGATCTTGTCCTCTTCCGAGAGCTCGTCGATACCGAGGATCGCGATGATGTCCTGCAGCTCCTTGTTGCGCTGGAGGATCGAGCGGATCCGGACCGCCGTGCTGTAGTGCTCCTGCGACACGTAACGCGGGTCGAGGATCCGCGACGTCGACGTCAGCGGGTCGACAGCGGGGTAGATACCCATCGAAGCGATGTCGCGCGAGAGCTCGGTCGTCGCGTCGAGGTGGGCGAAGGTCGTCGCCGGGGCCGGGTCGGTGTAGTCGTCGGCCGGCACGTAGATCGCCTGCATCGACGTGATCGAGTGACCACGCGTCGAGGTGATGCGCTCCTGGAGGACACCCATCTCGTCGGCGAGCGTCGGCTGGTAACCCACGGCGGACGGCATGCGGCCGAGGAGGGTCGAGACCTCGGAACCGGCCTGCGTGAAGCGGAAGATGTTGTCGATGAAGAGAAGCACGTCCTGCTTCTGGACGTCGCGGAAGTATTCCGCCATCGTCAGGGCCGACAGAGCGACGCGAAGACGCGTGCCCGGCGGCTCGTCCATCTGGCCGAAGACGAGGGCCGTCTGGCCGAGGACACCCGCCTCCTCCATCTCGACCATGAGGTCGTTGCCCTCACGGGTGCGCTCCCCCACGCCGGCGAACACCGACACACCACCGTGGTCGCGGGCGACACGAGCGATCATCTCCTGGATGAGCACCGTCTTGCCGACGCCGGCGCCGCCGAAGAGGCCGATCTTGCCACCCTGCACGTAGGGGGTGAGCAGGTCGATGACCTTGATGCCCGTCTCGAACATCTGGGTCTTGGACTCGAGCTGGTCGAAGGCGGGGGCCTTGCGGTGGATCCCCCAGCGCTCCTTGATCTCGAGCGTCTCCCCCTCCTGGAGGTTCATGCACTCGCCGGTCGTGTTGAAGACGTGCCCGAGGGTGACGTCGCCCACCGGTACGGTGATCGGGCCGCCGGTGTCCTGCACCGCCGAGCCGCGAACGAGTCCGTCAGTCGGCTGGAGCGAGATGGCGCGGACCATGTTGTCGCCGATGTGCTGGGCGACCTCCAGATTGATGTTCTTCGTCTCGCCGCCGAGCGCGACCTGTGTCGTCAGGAGGTTGTACTGCTCGGGCATCGCGTCGCTCGGGAACTCGACGTCGACGACCGGGCCGATGATGCGGGCGATGCGTCCGACGCCGCCCGCGGCCTCGGCCTGCACCGCGTTGTCGCTGACAGTTGCAGTCATGGTGAATGTTCCTTCGCTAGGGCGTTACTTCTTCTTGGCGTCGGCGAGGGCGTTCGCACCGCCCACGATTTCGCTGATCTCTTGCGTGATGCCGGCCTGCCGCGCCTGGTTCGCGAGGCGCTCGTACTTCTTGATGAGCTCCGAGGCGTTGTCCGTCGCGGACTTCATCGCGCGCTGCCGCGCAGCGAGCTCCGACGCCGCCGAGCTCAGCAGGCAGGTGAAGATCCGGTTGCGGACGTACTTCGGAAGGAGCAGGTCGAGCACCTGGTCGGCGCTCGGCTCGAACTCGTACTGCGGGACGAGCTGACCCTCCTCATAGGACTGGACCGAGAAGTCCAGCCCGGTGTCGCTCCCCGCCGCGTCCGCCTCGACGACCTCGAGGGGCAGCAGCCGCAGGACGTGGGGGTCTTGACGGACCATCGAGCGGAAGCGCGTGAACACGACATGGATCTCGTCGTTACCGCCCTCCTCGGTCTCCTTGAGGAAGTCGGCCGTGATCCGGTCGGCGATCTCGCTCGCGTGCTCGAACCTCGGCGCGTCGGTGAAGCCGCTCCACTCGGCCGCGTACGGGCGCTTGCGGAACTTGTAGTAAGCCACCGCCTTGCGGCCGACGAGGTAGGGCACGACCTCCTTGCCCTCTCGCTGCAGACGCGCGACGAGCTCGGCGGCCTCCTTGAGCGCGGACGCCGCGTAGGACCCGGCCAGACCGCGGTCCGAGGTGATGATGACGACGCCGGCGCGCTGGGCGGTGGGCTTCGTCGTGGTCAGCGGGTGGTCCTCGTTGGTGTGGCTCGCCACGGCGGAGACGGCGCGCGTCAGTGCGTTCGTGTACGGCATTGCCTCGACCGCGCGCTGGCGAGCCTTGATGACACGAGCGGCCGCGATCAGCTCCATCGCGTTGGTGATCTTCTTGATGGAGTTGACGGACTTGATGCGCTGACGGTAGATCCGCATCTGCGCTCCCATGTGCTCCGCCTCTCTTGGTCTCGAAAACGAAAACGTTCAGTTCGGGTGCGGGCCGGCAGGCCCATTCCGTATGCCGCTGGGCTGGGGGCTCGCCTCCGTGCACTCCCAGCCGCCCGGGCTTTCGGGGGTCACGGGGGCGGCGCCCCGGGCGTTACCGGGACTTGACGATCTGGGCCTGGGTGATCTCGTCGGACTCGAGCTCGTCGAACTCCTCGTGGCCCGCCTCGAGGCCCTCTCGCCCGGTGCCCTGGAAGGTGAACTTCACGTCGTCGAAGACCTTCTCGAGCGCGGTCACGGTGTCCTCGTCGAGCTTCTTCGTCTCGCGGATCGTCTGCAGGATCTTGCCCTCGCGACGCAGGGTGTCGTGCAGCTCGGCCTCGAAGGCGCGCACGTCCTCGACGGCGATGTCATCGAGCCTGCCGGTCGTTCCGGACCAGATCGAGACGACCTGCTCCTCGACCGGGTAGGGGCTGCTCTGCGGCTGCTTGAGCAGCTCGACGAGCCGCGCGCCACGAGCCAGCTGAGCTCGGGAGGCCGGGTCGAGGTCGGAGGCGAACATGGCGAACGCCTCCATCGCGCGGAACTGCGCCAGGTCGAGCTTGAGGCGCCCGGCGACGTCCTTCATCGCCTTGATCTGCGCGGCGCCACCGACTCGGGACACCGAGACGCCCACGTCGATGGCGGGCCGGACGTTGGCGTTGAACAGGTCGGCCTGGAGGTAGATCTGGCCGTCGGTGATCGAGATGACGTTGGTCGGGATGTACGCCGAGACGTCGCCGGCCTTCGTCTCGATGATCGGCAGGCCGGTCATCGAACCGTGGCCCAGGTCGTCCGAGAGCTTCGCGCAGCGCTCGAGGAGCCGCGAGTGCAGGTAGAAGACGTCACCGGGGTAGGCCTCGCGGCCCGGAGGGCGGCGCAGCAGAAGCGACACGGCGCGGTACGCCTCGGCCTGCTTGGACAGGTCGTCGAAGACGATGAGGACGTGCTTGCCCTGGTACATCCAGTGCTGACCGATGGCCGATCCGGTGTACGGAGCGAGGTACTTGAAGCCGGCCGAGTCGGACGCGGGGGCGGCGATGATCGTCGTGTACTCCAGGGCGCCGGCCTCCTCCAGCGTCCCCCGGACCGACGCGATGGTCGAGCCCTTCTGGCCGATCCCGACGTAGATGCAGCGGACCTGCTGGTCGGGGTCGCCCGACTCCCAGTTGCGCTTCTGGTTGATGATCGTGTCGACGGCCACGGTCGTCTTGCCGGTCTGACGGTCGCCGATGATGAGCTGGCGCTGGCCGCGACCGATGGGCGTCATCGAGTCGATGGCCTTGATGCCGGTCTGGAGCGGCTCATGCACCGACTTGCGCTGGACCACCGTCGGGGCCTGCAGCTCGAGGGCTCGGCGCTCCTCCGACGTGATCTCGCCGAGGCCGTCGATCGGGTTGCCCAGCGGGTCGACGACGCGGCCCAGGAAGTCGTCGCCAACCGGGACGGAGAGGACCTCGCCCGTGCGCTTGACCGTCTGGCCCTCCTCGATGCCGGCGAAGTCACCGAGGATGACGACACCGATCTGGTGGACGTCGAGGTTGAGTGCGAGGCCCAGCGTGCCGTCCTCGAACTGCAGCAGCTCGTTGGTCATGGCCGAGGGCAGACCCTCGACGTGAGCGATACCGTCACCGGCGTCGGTGACGCGGCCGACCTCTTCGCGGGAGGCCGCGCCGGGCTCGTAGGACTGGACGAAAGAGTCCAGCGCGTCCCGGATCTCCTCCGGACGGATCGAAAGCTCCGTCATGTCAGATCTTCTCCTCGGTTTCGACCCGCGCTCAGCGAGTCGGTGGTGTTCAACAAAGCTGGTGTGTGTCTCGTTTGGGACGCTTTGGGCCGCTAGGCGCCCATGGCCCGGCGTGCGCCGTCGAGCTTGCGCATGATCGTTCCGTCGATGACCTCGTCGCCGATCTCGACCTTGACGCCGCCGAGGACCCGAGGGTCGACGAGGGTGTTGATGTGCACCCTGCCACCGTAGATCGACGAAAGTCCCGCAGCCAGACGGTCGCGGTCGTCCGCCGTGAGTGGCACCGCCGACGTGACTGTCGCCGTTTGCTGCTCGCGTCGGGCCGACGCGATCTCAAGGTAGCTGCTCACAGTGCGGTCGAAGCGACGACCGCGAGGGGCGGTCACTGCCTGGCGTGCCAGCGCGAGGGTCTCGTCCGCGACCTTGCCGGAAAGCAGCGAGGCGACGAGGGCCGCACGCTTGTCCGCCGGGACCGTCTGGTCGCCCAGCGCTCCCCTGAGCGGCTCGTTGGCCGCGACGATGCGCTCGAAGTGAAACAGCTCGTCCTCGACGCGGTCCTCCCGTCCAGCGGTCTCGGCCGAGGCGATGATCGTCTCGATGCCGTAGCCCTCGAGGGTGTCGGACAGGTCGCGCTCCGTGCTCCAACGCTGCCCGACGACACCTTTGAGGACGACGAGCGTCTCGGCGCTCACCTTGCCCGCGAACAGCCGCTCCGCCAGGGCTGCCTTCTCCGCTCCCTCACGCGACGGGTCGGCGAGGGCGCGGCGCAGGGTGGCGTTGCCGTCGATGACGCCGACGACCCCGAAGAGCTCCTGGGCCAACTCCGAACGACTGGCAGTGGCCGCGAGCGCCCCGGTGAACGCCTCGCGGCTCCCGGCCGCTGCTGCACGCGAGGATCCACGCATCAGGCGTCCTCGGTCGTGCTGCCGACCTTCTCCCGGACGACGTCGCCCGCCTCGAGCTCAGCGAGGAAACGCTCGACGATGCCCTTCTGCCGGGTCTCGTTGTGCAGCGACTCACCGACGATCCGGCTCGCGAGGTCGGTCGACATCCGGCCCACGTCGGCGCGCAGGGAGACGAGCGCCTGCTGGCGCTCCGCCTCGATCTGCTTGTGCGCGATGCCGGTGAGCCGGGCCGCCTCGGCGGCAGCCTGCTCGCGCATCTCGGCGAGGATCTGCGAACCCTGAGCCTTCGCGTCCTCACGGATGCGCGATGCCTCGGCACGGGCCTCGGTGAGCTGGGCCTGGTACTGCTCGAGCGCGGCCTGGGCCTGGGCCTGTGCCTCCTCGGCCTTGTGGATCCCGCCCTGGATGGCCTCGGTGCGCTCGGCATAGGCCTTCTCCAGGTTGGGGACGACCTTCGCCTTGACCACCCAGTAGATGATGCCGAAGGCGACGAGGCCAAAGATCAGCTCTGGGAGGTACGGGAGGATCGGCAGGGTCGCCGACGGCTCCTCGGTCTGGCCCGGCATGAGGGCCGGGGCGATGGCGTTGAGTTGCACGGAAACTCCTAGTGCCTAGTGCTGCGGACGGTGCGTGACGAGCCGGCGTGCGGCGGTCAGAGGAAGAAGAGCACCAAGCCGAAGATCGCGAGCGCCTCGGCGAGGGCGAAGCCGAGAATGGCGATCGGCTGGAGGAGCCTGCCGGACTCCGGCTGGCGGGCCACACCGTTGATGTAAGCGGCGAAGATCAGGCCGATGGCAATGGCCGGGCCGATGGTCGCGAGGCCGTAGCCGACGAGCGAGAGGTTGCCTTCCACGATGTTTCCTCTTTCGTGTGTTTTGTGTGATCTGCCGGCACCATGCCGTCCAGATGTTCTTGGGTTTCGATCGTCCCGAGCCGGTCCCGGGACAGTGCCGACGGTCAGTGGTCGTCGACGAGCGCGCCACCGATGTAGGAGGCGGCGAGCAGGGTGAAGACGTAGGCCTGCAGGAACTGCACCAGGGCCTCGAACAGGGTGAAGGCGAAGGCCAGCACCCACGACGGCAGCGCGGTCAGCTTGAGGAAGAAGCTCTCTGCGTTGAACAGCTCCCAGCCACCGACGATGAAGACGACGAGCAGCATGTGACCCGCGAACATGTTGCCGAAGAGTCGGAGGGCCAGCGTGAGCGGGCGCGTGATGAAGAACGTGATGAACTCCAGCACGAAGATGAACGGCTTGATCCAGCCGGGGAGCCCACCGGGAATGAGGAACTTGAAGTAGCCTGCGACGCCGTGCTTCTGGATGCCGATCGTGTGGTAGACGACATAGACGATGAGCGTCAGGGCGATCGGGAAGCCGATGCGTGACATCGAGGGCATCTGGACGAACGGGGTGATGCCGAACAGGTTGTTGACCAGGATGAAGACGAACAGCGCGAAGAGCAGCGGGACGAACCGGAGGAACTCCTTGCTGCCGATCATGTCCTTGGCGACGCCGTTGCGGATGAAGCCGTAGACGCCCTCGGTGAGGAACTGGCCCTTCGACGGGACGACAGCCGCCTGCTTCGTCGTCGCGAGGAGCCACCAGGCGAGGAGAGCGACCGAGATCGCGACGACGACCATCACCCGGGTGATGGAGACCGAGCCGATGGAGAACAGCGGCTGCCAGAAGATCTCCGGCGAGGGCGGGAAGTGGCTCTCATCCTGCGTGGGGGCCACGGTGCCCAGCGTGGACGCCAGCACGTTCAAGCTCACAAGCTCTCCTTGGTCATGAATGTCGAACACACAGGGGCTGAACCGGGCGCGGGGCGACCGCGCGTGGCGACCCAGCCGCAGGGCTGGTGTGCCGCCGAAGCGGCTCGGTCTCCCGACGCGCCGCACAGGTTGCGCTCAGCCGAGAATGCTATGGCGTACCGTACCGGAGCCAGATCACGTACAACGACAGGGCCATCCCACCGAGCAGACCGAGCACGACAAGGAAGCCGGTGCCGATCCAGCGGTCCAGCAGCAGTCCGAGCCCGCCGAACACGGCCGGCCCGGTGATGAGATAGGCGACGATGGTCGCCGAGGTCTGGTCGGAGGCGAACTTGCCTGCCGAGAGCACCGGGTTGGTCCGCTGTGGTTCCTCGGGCGGGTCCGTCGGATGCTGCAATGGATCGGTCATGGCGACCTCCGAATGAGAGCGACATCACGACCGCCCCGAGGGCAGTGCGACGTCCGGGTAGATCTCGTGGCGGGCGCGGCGGAAGCCGACGATCTGCCCCACCTGCCAGACGATGGTCTGGATGATGGCAGCCGCGCCGAAGGCACGTCCGTCCACCCAGCCGGCTCGGCGCAGCACGAGGAACACCGCGACCAGGGCGATGAGCTGGCCGAGGTAGACGACAAAGGCGCCGGCGATGGACAGCCCGGGCTCCCCGGCCACGACCGCGCGAACCGCGAGATGGCCCAGGGCGAAGAAGCCGACGACGACGAGGGCCCCGACGAGGGCTGACCAGAGGCCGGCCTGGCCACGCCACAGGAACGCCACCAGACCGATGACCGGCACGCTGGCCGCGGAGAGGACGAGAGAGGTCCGGAGCATCGAGCGGGCCGGCGATTGGGCACCGGAACGGCTCTGGCTGGTCCGCACGACTGAGCTACCTCGGGGGGTGGGGATCGGGTTGGGCCGGTTGGCGAGCATGGTCCCTGACCGCCTCCGGCTGCTTGTGAAAGGTATCACAAGCGCTTGTGAGGCCTCCACTTGGGCAGCCATACCGTGAGCACCACACCGAGCACGACGGCGACCGCGAGGACCCCGAGCGGACGCCATCCCTCCCACACGACGAACGAGACGGACCCCAGTGCCACGATGGCGGCCCAGAGGTACATGATGAGCACGGCTCGCCGATGGCTGTGCCCGATCCGGAGCATCCGGTGGTGCAGGTGCATGGCATCCGGATGCCAGGGCCGCCTGCCGGCCCGCGTCCGCCGGATCACCGCGAGCACCATGTCGAGCAACGGCAGCAGGAGGACTGCGATCGGCACGACGAGGGGCAGGAAGACGGCCGTGACCTGGTTGGCCGTCACCTCGCTCGGGTCGACGTTGCCGGTCAGCGTGATGGTGGCCGCCGAGAGGAGCAGCCCCAGGGTGAGCGCGCCGGAGTCGCCCATGAAGAGCCGAGCGGGATGGAAGTTGTGCGGGAGGAAGCCGGCGCAGCAGCCGATGAGCGCGGCGCAGATCAAGGTGGCGACGGAGAAGACGTTGGCCGGCACGAAGGCCCGCGAGACGAGATAGCTGTAGATGAAGAACGCGAACGCGGCGATTCCGACCACCCCGGCGGCGAGGCCGTCGAGCCCGTCGATGAAGTTCACGGCATTCGTCGACGCGATGACGACCACGATCGTGAAGAGCACGAGGACCGGGGTGGGCAGGATGGTCGTCCCGGAGATGGGCAACGACAGCAGCTGCACACCGGCGTAGGCCATCAGGCCCGCGGCGAGGATCTGCCCGGCCAGCTTGGTCAGCCAGTCGAGCTCGCGGATGTCGTCGAAGGCCCCGACGAGGCACACGATGCCGCCCGCCGCGAGCACCCCGAGGATCTGGCGGTCCCTGAAGAGGGTGCCGAGGTAGGGCAGGTTGCGTGCGACGAGTGCTGCGGCGACGAAGCCGATGTAGATCCCCACTCCCCCGAGCCGCGGGATGGGCGTCGAGTGGACGTCGCGCTCGCGGACCGCCGTGAAGGCACCCGTCGCCACGGCGAGGCTGCGCACGAAGGGCGTCGCGATGTACGTGACCGCGGCCGCGACGAGAAGGATGAGGACGTACTCGTGCACTCAGCCGCCCCGTGACGGGGGGGTATGCCGCTGAGCTGGCTCAGCGGCATACGCCGGCCTGGTCTGTGGCACGTCTCTCAACGCGGGTACGCGGGGAAGCGCGTCACGAGCTCGGTGACCTCCGCACGTACCTCCCTGCTCACGGCGCCCTCCGGATCGCCGTCCCCCTTGGTGACCGCCATGTGGATGAGGCGGGCGATCGTCTTCATCTCGTCGAGGCCCATCCCCTGAGTCGTGACCGACGGCGTGCCGACCCGGATGCCCGAGGCGATGTTCGGCTTCTGCGGGTCGAAGGGAATCGCGTTCTTGTTCAGGACGATTCCCGCTGCGTCGGCTCGCGCCTCGGCGTCCTTGCCCGTGACGCCGATGTCCTGGAGGTCGAGCAGCGCGAGATGCGTGTCGGTGCCGCCGGTCGTCGGGCGGATGCCGAGGTCCTTGAGGCTCTCCGCGAGCTGCCTGCTGTTGGCGATGACGTCCGTGGCGTACTGCGCGAACTCAGGTGTGGCGGCCTCCTTGAAGTTGACCGCCTTGGCCGCGATGGTGTGCATCTGCGGGCCGCCCTGCATCATCGGGAAGATCGCCTTGTCGAGCGCCGCAGCGTGCTCGGCCTTGCAGACCAACGCTCCGGACCGCGGGCCACGCAGCACCTTGTGGGTGGTGAAGGTGACGACGTCGGCGTAGGGCACCGGCGAGGGGATCGCCTTGCCGGCCACGAGGCCGATGAAGTGCGCGGCGTCGACCCAGAAGATCGCGCCCACCTCGTCAGCGATCGCGCGGAACCGCTCGAAGTCGATGAGCCTCGGGATGGCGGAGCCACCTGCACAGATCACCTTCGGCTGGTGCTCCCGGGCGAGCTCCTCGACCTGGTCGTAGTCGATGTCCTCGGTCTCCTTGTCGACGCCGTAGCCCACGGCGTTGAACCACTTGCCCGAGAAGGACACCTTGGACCCATGCGTCAGGTGCCCACCCATGGGCAGGCTCATCGCGAGGAAGGTGTCACCGGGCTGCATGAAGGCGCCGTAGACGGCCTGGTTGGCCGAGGCGCCGGAGTGTGCCTGGACGTTCGCGTGGTCGGCGCCGAAGAGTTGCTTGGCGCGGTCGATGGCGATCTGCTCGGCCTTGTCGACCTCGGAGCAGCCGCCGTAGTAGCGCCGGCCGGGGTAGCCCTCGGCGTACTTGTTCGACAGGGTCGACCCGAGCGCGGTGAGCACCGCCGGTGAGCTGATGTTCTCGCTCGCTATGAGCTGGAGTCCGCCGCGGATGCGGTCGAGCTCTGACACCAGCACTCCGGCGATCTCCGGGTCGAAGGCCTGGAGGGCCCCGAAGTCGGAGCCGTAGAACGTCGTGTCGTCAGCCATGGGAGATCTCCGTACGTGGTGGCGGGGCGAGCGGGTCGTCATCGAAGGCCCACCCAACTGTAGGACGTGGGCCCGGGATGGCGCTCAGGGGCTTTCCGGCTCGGAACTGGCGGCGAGCGCCGCGTCGATGTCGGCCTGCGCCAGGGCGCCGAGTCGAAGGGTCACCGGCGCCTCACCGGTGCAGTCGAGGATGGTCGACGGCGCACTGTCGACGCTCGGACCGCCGTCGAGGTACACGGCGACCGACTCCCCCAGCATCTGTTGTGCCTCGTCGAGGCTCCGTGCCGCGGGGGCGCCCGTGGTGTTCGCGCTCGTCACGGCCATCGGACCGATGTCGGAGAGCAGCTCGAGCGCGATCGGGTTGTCGGGCACCCGGAGCGCCACGGTGCCGTTCGTGTCGCCGAGGTCCCAGTGCAAGGCGGACTGCGCCGTGAGGATCACCGTCAGCGGTCCCGGCCAGAACCGCTCCATCAGGGTTTCGGCATAGCCGGGGACCTGCGCAGCGAGGCCATGAGCGGTGCGGGCCGTCGGGAGGAGCACCGGCGGCGGCATGTCACGGCCGCGGCCCTTGGCGGCGAGCACGGCGGCGACGGCGTCGGCATCGAAGGCGTCGCACCCCACGCCGTAGACGGTGTCCGTCGGGAACACGACGATCTCGCCCCGACGCACCGCGGCGCCGGCCGCAGCCATGCCCTCCGCGCGGCCGGTGGGATCGGTGCAGTCGTAGCGCTCACTCACTCAGCAGACACTACTGCGCCCGACGTCACCCGCCAGCCACGGCTGTCGGGTCAACGTCGGCGGGCTGATGTCACGCGCGGACGACCAGTGAGATCGGGGTGGTCCTCGACGTGTTCCCACCGACCCGCGCGCGAAAGCGCCGCTGGCAGGGACTCCCCCTGAGCGTCGGCATGCTCCATGAGCAGCAGGCCTCCCGACCGAAGCAGGCCGGCTGCTGTCCTCGCGACCGCCACCGGGGTCGCCAGCCCGTCCTCGCTGCCGCCGTAGAGCGCCAGCTCGGGGTCATGGTCCCGCACCTCAGGGTCCAGCGGTACGGCCCCCACCGGGATGTAGGGCGGGTTGACGGTGACGATGTCGACCCTCCCTTCCCAGTCGGGGAAAGCCTGCTCGGTCGCGTCTCCCTGCACGACCTCGACGTCGAGGCCGAGCCGCTCGCGGTTGGCCGCCGCCCACGCGACGGCGTGCTCCGACAGCTCGAGTGAGCGAACCGACACGTGTGGCCGCTCCTGCTTGATCGCGAAAGCGATCGCTCCCGACCCACCACAGAGATCAACGAGCCGTATGCCGCTGGGCCCAGTCCCAGGGAGCCGGTCGACTTCCGCGAGGGCGAGGTCCACGAGCACCTCCGTCTCGGGGCGGGGCACGAAGACCCCTGGCCCGACGTCGAGGGTCAGCGTGCGGAAGTAGGCCCGTCCGGTGAGGTGCTGGAGCGGGACGCGGCGGGCGCGCTCGGCGAGCACAGCGGCATACGCCTGCTCGAACGTGGCTGGGAGGGCACCCCCGACGATCATGAGCCGCCGGACGTCGGCGGCCTGCGTGCCGAGCACGTGCGCGGCGAGCTCCACCGCGTCGATGTCGGGTGACGGGATGCCTGCCTCCCGAAGGCGCGCCGTCCCGTTGCGGACAGCCGCCCGGAGGTCGGTCACGGCCCCGCCAGCGCGGCGAGCTTGGCCGCCTCGTCCGCGTCGAGGGCGGACTGGACGACCGGGTCGAGGTCGCCGTCGAGCACCGCGTCGAGGTTGTAGGCCTTGAAGCCGGTGCGGTGGTCCGAGATCCGGTTCTCCGGGAAGTTGTAGGTGCGAATCCGTTCGCTGCGGTCCACCGTGCGCACCTGGCTGCGCCGGGCGGCGGATGCCTCGGCATCAGCCTCGTCCTTGGCGATCTGGTGGAGGCGGGCCCGGAGGACGCGGAGGGCCGCCTCCTTGTTCTGCAGCTGCGACTTTTCGTTCTGGCAGGAGACGACCAGACCGGTCGGCACGTGCGTGATGCGCACGGCGGAGTCGGTCGTGTTGACGCTCTGGCCGCCGGGGCCGGAGCTGCGGTAGACGTCGATCCGCAGGTCGTTTGGATTGAGGTCGACCTCCGCGGTGTCCCCGACGTCCGGCATGACGAGGACCCCGGCCGCGCTCGTGTGGATCCGGCCCTGGCTCTCGGTGACCGGGACACGTTGGACGCGGTGGACGCCGCCCTCGTACTTCAGGCGCGCCCACGGCCCTTCGTCCTGCCCGACCCGGCCGCGGGCCTTGATCGAGACGCGGACGTCCTTGTAGCCCCCGAGGTCGGACTCGTTCGCATCCTCGATCTGGGTGCGCCATCCACGGCGCTCGGCGTAGCGCAGGTACATCCGGAGCAGGTCGCCGGCGAAGAGAGCCGACTCGTCGCCGCCCTCGCCCGCCTTGACCTCGAGGAGGACATCGCGGTCGTCGTCGGGGTCGCGCGGGATGAGCTGGCGGCGCAGGTGCTCCTCCGTGTCGGCGAGGGCCTGCTCGAGGGCGGGGATCTCCTCCGCGAAGGCGGGGTCCTCGGCGGCGAGCTCGCGAGCTGCCCCCAGATCGTCACGGGCCGCCTGCCAGGCCCTGGCCGCGGCGACGCTCGGCCCCAGGGCGGCGTAGCGCTTGTTCAGCGTCCGGACGAGGTCCTGGTCGGTGTGGATGTCCGGGTTGGCGAGGCGGGCCTCGAGGTCGGAGTACTCGTCGAGGATCGCCTGGACTGACTCATGCACGGTGCCCCACCTTCGTCTCCGGACGTTGCGATGAAAAACGCCGGCCCCCGACGACCGAAGTCGTGGGAGCCGGCGGGCGGGAGACCTACTTGGCGGCCTTCTTGCCGTAACGAGCCTCGAACCGGGCGACGCGGCCACCGGTGTCGAGGATCTTCTGCTTGCCCGTGTAGAACGGGTGGCACTGCGAGCAGACATCGGCGTGGATGACGCCGCTCTTCGCGGTGCTGCGGGTCGTGAACGTGTTGCCACAGGTGCAGGTCACCTGGGTCTCCACGTAGGTCGGGTGAAGGTCCTTCTTCAACGTGATCTCCTCGAGATGAGTGGCCGGGTCGGCTGCAGACCTACGGTCGTGCCAGTGATGCCGTGAACCGGTCCAAAGGAAGAGTGTGCCAGAGGTGGCGCACCCTCCCAAAACGCCGGGCCTCGCCCCCGCATTCCCGACCCCCGGGCCTGAGTGCCAAGCGCGCGAAGTGTTGCGCCTTTGGCACTCATGCTGCGGCTGCCTCCGCCTGCTGGTGCGCCCGCACCACTTGGTCAAGGAAGGCCCGCGGCTTCAGACGCAGTCCGAGGACCGGGATCCGCAGCACCCGATCGCCGGAGAGAACGACGTCGTTCTGCCTCAGTGCGTCGTCGACTGGGTTTAGCGCCATGGCATGGTGACCGCCGTCGATCTCGACAACGAGAGCGATGTCATCCCAGCCCGTGTCGAGATAGACCCGACCGCTGGGAAGGCGGCGGACCTCCTGCCGGCTCGGCTCGGGCAGACCTCGCTCCCGGCACATACCCGCGAAGTCGAGCTCACCCAAGGAGTGCGCTCCATCGCATACGTCACGCACGAGAACATCGAGCAGGGCGTGCCTGGCGCCGTGGGATGAGGCGCGCCAAGCCTCCAGGACTCTCTCCGGTAGCACCAAACGCTGCTGCACCGGTAGGCACAGGAGCAAGGCCGCCTGCCGGTCGGACACTGCCCACTGCGCCGCGTGGATGGTCGCCCACTCGGGCTTGACCCGCGGGATCCCCACCGCAAGCGCAGGCGGCATCGTCGATCGCAGATGACGCACGACACCGGGAACGGTATGCCTGCGGTTGTTGCGGGGCAGCGAGACGTCGATCCGCGTCGGCGTGAAGCCTGATAGCCCGGACGCGACGAGCGCAGCGGCCCCGTCCAGCACGGCCCCCGAGCCGCTCTCCCAGACGGCCTGCCAGTGACGCGCCTCTGCGGTGAGCGTGCCGGAGCCGATCACCACCGTGTGCTTCCCGGCGGTCATCCACCTACCGGCTCCGATCTCGGTGCGCACGTCCGCCCTGGTCACACCGACCGTACGGAGGTCCGCTCGGTGGGCAACGCCGTCGTGCAGCTCGGCGATTCCGAGCGCCGCCCGAGTGCGCTGCGCCCGCGACAGACGCCGACGCGGTTTCCTCCGGCGGGGCAGAGGTTGGGACTCCACCCCATGATCCTGACGAAGCTCAGCGGTCGCCCGCGGACACCCTGTGGACAGTGCTGGCCCTGCGTGCCAAGCGCGCGACATCTCGCGCTCCTGGCACGCAGGTTCAGACTTCAGTCGTCGTCGAGCCGGACGCTGCTCGTCTGCTGCACCTGCGTCAGGAACTCGTAGTTCGTCTTCGTCTTCCGGAGCCGGTCGAGGAGCAGCTCGATGGCCTGCTGGGTGTCGAGCCCACCAAGGACGCGACGAAGCTTCCAGACGATCTTCAGCTCCTCGCTGGCGAGCAGGAGCTCCTCCCGCCGCGTGCCGGACGCGTTGATGTCCACAGACGGGAAGATGCGTCGGTTCGCGAGCTGGCGGTCGAGCTTGAGCTCCATGTTGCCGGTGCCCTTGAACTCCTCGAAGATCACCTCGTCCATCTTCGAGCCGGTCTCGACGAGCGCCGTCGCGAGGATGGTGAGCGAGCCGCCGTTCTCGATGTTGCGCGCCGCGCCGAAGAACTTCTTCGGCGGGTAGAGCGCTGCCGAGTCGACACCACCGGAGAGGATCCGGCCACTCGCCGGCGCCGACAGGTTGTAGGCGCGGCCGAGCTTGGTGATCGAGTCGAGGAGGACGACGACGTCGTGCCCGAGCTCGACCAAACGCTTGGCCCGCTCGATGGCGAGCTCGGCGACCGTCGTGTGGTCGTCAGCCGGACGGTCGAAGGTCGAGGCGATGACCTCACCCTTGACCGCGCGCTGCATCTCGGTGACTTCTTCGGGCCGCTCGTCGACGAGGACGACCATGAGGTGGCACTCGGGGTTGTTCGTCGTGATGGCGTTGGCGAGCGCCTGCATGACCATGGTCTTGCCGGCCTTGGCCGGAGCGACGATGAGGCCGCGCTGGCCCTTGCCGATCGGAGCCACGAGGTCGATGACGCGCGTCGTCAGCTGGCCCGACTCGGTCTCGAGCCGGAGGCGCTGCTGCGGGTAGAGCGGCGTCAGCTTGCCGAACTCCACCCGCTTGGGCGCGTCATCCGGCCCCTGCCCGTTGACGCTGTCGAGGCGAATGAGGGCGTTGTACTTCTGGCGGCCGACGTTGCCGGTGGGCTGCTCGCCTTCGCGCAGTGCCTTGACGGCCCCCGTGACAGCGTCGCCCTTGCGCAGCCCATGCTTCTTGACCATGCCGAGCGGGACGTAGACATCACTCGGGCCGGCCAGATAGCCCGATGTGCGGACGAACGCGTAGTTCTCCAGCACGTCGAGGATGCCGGCCACGGGGACGAGGACGTCATCGTCGCCGATCTGCGGCTCGGCGTCGCTCCAGTCCTGGGCGGAGCCACTGCGACCACGCTTGCGGTCCCGGCTGCGCTGACGGTTGCGACTGCGTCGGTTGCCGCGATCCTCGTCGTCGTAACGGCCACCCTGCTGACCCTCCCGGTTGTCCCGGCTGTCGCGGTGGTCCTCACGATCCTGTTGACCGTCCCGGTCCTGACGGTCCTGCTGGTCCTGG
>NZ_DATCWX010000267.1:0-6336 GCF_036566125.1 Intrasporangium sp. | reverse complement strand
CTGGGGCAGAATGTCGGCATGCGAAGATCCCGAGCGACCGACGTGTCGCTGGGACTCGTGATTCTCCTCGTCAATGTCGCCATCGTCGTAGCGGTGGTCTTCTTCATAGGGGGTCGACCGGAGTCCCCCGAGGGAACCGGTGCCCAGGGCCCCACTGGCACGCCCACCCCATCCGCCCCGGCGCCGACCGACGCGCACGGTGGGCCGACCACCGACATCTCCGGGCTGGTGGGCCGAGACGCGGACCTCACGCTCGCCGTGCTCGGCGACGGGACCGGTGACGAGGAAGGCGAGTGGGTGACGGTGCTCGGGGAACTGCTCGGACAGGGGCGGAAGGTCAAGGTCAACAACCTCGACCCGAGCGACCCGACCCACTACGCACGCGCACTCAGCTATGGCTCCGGAGAGCACACTGCGACGATCTGGAACGGCAGCCGCATCGGGGTGTCGGCTGACTACGCGGCGGAGCGCCTGGAGTTCCTCGTGCCCAACAAGCCGGATGCGATCCTGCTCAGCTACGGCCGCGATGACAAGGCGGAGGAGATCGGGACGGCGCTCGGCACCACGCTCAAGGCTATTCGCGAGCAGCACGCCGACGTCCCCGTGGCGGTGGTGCTCCAAGCGCAGAACGCCGACGACAAGATCGCGCCTGTCCGCGAGGCCGCGGCGACATGGGCCGAGGCCAACGGGCTGACGACGATCGACGTCGCGGCAGCCTTCCGCAAAGCGGGGGACCCGAACTCCTTCGTCTCGGTCGTCGACCCCCCGAGCGTCAACGCCCGCGGCGGCCAGCTGTGGGGCGAGACGGTGTTTCGGGCGCTGGGAGGTCGCCTCCCCAACAAGGCCGAGGCGACCGAGCCGTCAGCCACGACCATGGGCGCTGCGGCCCCCGATGCGGTGCCGCCTCCTCAGGACGTCGCCAACACCTATCAGGTGCCCGCGCCGACGGTGGTCACGACCGATCCCCTCGGCCCCCAGCCAGAACCCACTCAGCCGCCGCAGGATACGCCAACGACTACGCGGACCAACGGCACTGGATCGCCGGCTCCGACGACGACCACCGAAACGGCGACCACGGAGGCACCGCCACCCATCGAGGGCTGAGCTCGTGTAGCGAGCCCAGCGGCATATGGCCCCCTGTCGGTGGCCTGGGCGTCACGCGGCAGCCGGTTGCTTACGGGGACGTCCGCGGCCTCGCTTGTGCGCGATCACGGCACCATCGAGGAGCAGCTGCCCTCCCCAGACACCCCAGGGCTCGCGACGCTCGAGGGCGCCGGCGAGGCATTGCTCCCGCAAGGGACAGAGGCCGCACAGGGCCTTGGCGACATCGACATGCTCCGGCCTTTCGGCGAACCAGAGGTCCGCGTCGAACTCGCCACACGGGATGGCCTCACCCGACCGGTGAGCCGCGATGACGAAATCCCCCGAGATGAGGCTGCTGCTCATGAAACCACTGTGCGACGCGGACCCAACTTTCCACATCGGCCATTTCGCCGGTTCTTGACTGGACCACTCGATGACTGAGCTCGCGCTCGGAGCGAGCTCAGCGGCATACGGCATCTGTGTCTTCGGCTCCCGTCCCACGGTGGTCCCGTCCACTACGCTGCCAATCGGCCGGCCATCCTCGACAAAGGAGACCCGATGTACCAGCCAAAGATGAGCTCACGTCTCGGCGCGGAGGCCATGGGCACCTTCTGGCTCGTCTTCGTGGCGTGCGGGACCGCGATCTTCAACGGCAAGGTCATCACCCAGGCACTGTCTGACACCACGCCCGTCCAGATCGGCGTCGGTCGCCTCGGCATCGCCCTCGCGTTCGGCCTCGTCGTCATGGTCATGATCTACGCGGTGGGCCACGTCTCCGGCGGTCACTTCAACCCGGCCGTCACGATCGGCCTCGCGATCTCGAAGCGCTTCGACTGGAGCGATGTCCTGCCCTATCTCGCGGCGCAAGTCGTCGGTGGCCTGCTCGCCGGCGCGGCGCTGGCCGGCCTCGTCTCCAGCCGCGGGCTCCCAGTGACGGACAACCTCGCCGCGAACGGCTACGGCGACGCGTCACCCGACGGCTTCGGCCTCGGGGCGGTGCTCATCGTGGAGGCGCTGATGACGGCGTTCTTCGTCTACGTCTTCCTCGGCTCGACCAAGGACGACGCCCCCAAGGGGTTCGCCCCGCTGGCAATCGGCTTCGCGCTGACGGCGGCGCACTTCGTCGCCATTCCGGTGAGCAACGCGTCGATCAACCCGGCGCGCTCGACGGCGGTGGCCTTCTTCAATGGGGGCGATGCCCCGGCGCAGCTGTGGGCCTTCTGGGTTGCGCCGATCGTCGGTGGCCTCATAGCCGGCGCGACCTACGCGTGGATCACCGGCGACGACCGCCGGCACATGGACGTCGACGGGTCGACCTCGGACGTGGACAACGCAGAACTGGACGAGGCTGGGCGCCCGGTCCTTGACCGGTGAGCCTCGACGCCGGCGCCGGGCTAACTGGCGGCCATGAGCGGATGGGACCGTCACGCGGCTGGGGGCCAGCGGGTCACCCCAGCTGGGCGAAGTATGCCGCGGCCACAGACTTCGGCACGCACATCGCCCACGCGTCGACGATGAGCTCGTTGAGCTCGTCGTGCTCCAAGGCGGCCAGCCAGGCACACACCCACTGATATCGCAGGTCCGAGGGCCGGGGCAGGAAGAACTTGTCCGGCTCACTGGCGACGAGGTCAGCCCGCTCCTCACGTGGGAACCCGAAGCCGAGCTGGGTCTCGTCCGGACTCACACTCGCGAACACGATCTGGCCCACCCGGAACTTGCGATAGTCGCGCACCCACGCCTCATACGCCCTGGGGAGCTGCAGCGCGATGTCGCGCACGTCGAGGGCCGTTACAGCCATAGCGGCGATCCTGCCACGCTGCACCGACACGGTGAGCCGGTGCGGTGCATGGGGCTCAGCGAGGGTGCACTGAGGGCCCACGCGGAAGCCAGCCCAGCGGCATACGGGCACGTCTTCTTCGCGTCGGCGCTGAGGGCAAGGCGAGGGCCGGCCACTCATTGGCGGGAGTGGCCGGCCCTTGCGTCAGGTCTCGCTCGCGAGTGCTTCAGCTGTCGTAGCTGAGCCCGAAGCCGAAGACGTACTTGTCGCCGGCAGCGTTGACGTACGTGTAGTCGAAGGCCTCCGCATATCCAGGGACGTCGGACGCGTTGGCCTCGACCGCCGCCTGGTTCTTCGGCAGGGTGAGAGGCAGCTTGCCGCTCGGGTTGATGTCGCCGCGGACGGCTGCCCACAGCGCCTCCGTCTTGACGTCGAAGGTCGCGATGACCGAGGCGGCGCCCGGCTCGATGTCCTCGACGATCCAGGGCAGCACCGTGTTGAGAGCCAGCACGGTCGGCACGGCTGCCTCGATCTGCTTGACCCGTTCGACGTCGACTCCCGTGTCGGCGTTGAGCTGGATCGTCTTGGTCGAACCGTCCGGCAGCTCATAGGAGTTGGGTCGCACGACGACGAGAGCCGCTGTGGCGTCAGCGAGGTCGTCGACGACCTCGATCGACGGGTCGGCCGCGCGGATGGTCTCCTTGAGCGCCGAGGTCTGGGCCTCGCCGTTCGCGCGGGTCACGACCTCGACAAAGAGCTTCGTGTCCGCGAGCGCGTCGTCCGTGATCGGCAGCTGCCCCTGGTCGTTGCGCAGCAAGGTGATCGATCGGGCGTGGGCCTCGTCCGCGCGAGCCTGAGACGCCGGGGAGTCAGCGATCCGCTGGGCCTCGGCCGGGTCGACGTAGGGGTCCTCGAAGAGACCGAGCTCGAACATCTCGGTCACCAGCAGCCGGACCGACTCGTTGAGGTCGGACTCCGCCAGCAGACCTTCGTTGACCGCAGCGATGAGGCCGGAGGGGTCGTTGTAGTCGGAGAAGATGTTCGTTCCGGCCTTCACCGCCTTCGCATAGCGCTCGGGGAGCGTCAGTTCGGCGATCCCCTCACCCCACGCCGTCGACGTCAGCACGCCGCTGTCGCTGTTGACGTAGCCCTTGAAGCCGAGGTCACCCCGCAGCACCCCATCGAGGATGCCCTTGTTGTAGGCGCCGGCGACCTCCTCGAACTGCTGGGTCTTCGAGAACCACAGGCGCTCGGGCAGCTGCACGGCGCTGCGCTCGTTGTCCGGCACGTTGTAGTAGGACATGACCGCGCTGGCGCCTGCGTCGATCGCCGCCTGGAACGGCGGGAGCTGGTACGTGTAGAGGCTCCCGGCGGTCGGGTAGATCGCGTACTGGCCGTTCTCGTTGTGCGGGTCCAGACCGCGGACCACCGAGCCGTCACCGGGGAAGTGCTTGATCGTCTGGGCCACGGAGTCAGGCCCGAGCTTTTCACCCTGGAAGCCGAGCGTGAGCTCCCGGGCGATCGCGGCGTTGAGGTCCGGGCTCTCCCCGAACGTGCCCGAGATGCGGTTCCACCGCGGCTCGGTCGCCGTCTCGATCTGGTAGCCGTAGATCTTGTGGATGCCGGCCGACCGCCACTCCGCTCGGGCGATCTCCGCGAACTCGCGCGCCACCGCAGGGTCCGCGGTCGCCGCGATGCCGAGCGAGCCCGGCCACAGCGAGAACATCCCGGTCGCCTCGCTGATCCCGAACTGCTGGTCGGGGTTGACGTGATTGCGCGGGTTGGAGGCGAAGACCACGGGGATCCCGAGGCGGCTGCCCTCGGCGAGCTCCTGGTAGTCGTTGGCGCGGTCCGCGAGCTCGGCCGCCGTCGGGTTGTCGCGAATGACGAAGTGCCGGATGTTGCGGTCCTGCAGGTAGCCGACAGTCGGCTCGAATGGATCGGCCACTGGCGTTCCCGAAGGGGCCCCGCGCCGCTCCGAGGTGATGTGCATGAGCCCGGCCTTCTCCTCGAGCGTCATGCGGCTGACCAGGTCGACCGCGCGGGCGCGGCTGTCGCGCTGCCAGTCCTCGTAGGGGTCGATCCGGCCGTTGGCGTTGAGGTCCTTGAAGAAGGCGTTGCCCCGCTCGAGCACGGGCTTGACCCTCGCCTCAACGGGGCCGCCGTCGCGCTGGACGATGGCTTGGCCGGCTTGTGCTCCCGGCACGGCACCTCCGACGAACAGCAGTGTGATGGGCACGGCCGCCAGCGCCGCGAACAGTGGTCCTCTATGGATTCGCATCATTGGTCCTCCTGAGAGGTGCGCGTGGGTTTGACCCATTCGCACGGTTGAGATGTCTCGCCACCATCGCGACGGCTTTCTCGCCGAGGAAAGGTGTTGCACGAAGTTGCCTGTGGAGCACCTGGGCGACCGCACGTGTCGGGCCACGTCTGTGACGGCACTGGCAAGCGGGGAGCCAGCTCAGCGGCATAGGCCATCTGCTTCATTCATCGCAAATTGAGCTATCTTCTTCATATGAACCGAATGAAGCGTTCTCCTGAACGGGTTGCCCTCATCGGTGACATCGTCGAGTCCCGGCGAGCCAGCGACCGACAGGCCCTCCACGACACGGTCTCCGCGGTCCTCGCTCGCGTCAACGCTGGACATCCCGTCGTCGACCCGGCCGTGATCACGCTCGGCGACGAGTTCCAGGGCGTCTACGCCACGCTGGGTGACGCCCTCACCGCCGCGTTCCACATCCGGGCGGGGCTACGGCCGCACGACGTGCGCTTCGGCGTGGGCCGCGGCGCCATCCAGGCCCTGGACTCGGAGCGCGGCATCCATGACGGCCCGGCGTACTGGGCCGCGCGCGACGCCATCGTGGAGGCAGAGCGCCTCGCCGGGAAGGCCGCCCTGCGGACGACGCGCACGGTGTATTCCTCTCCCGTGGACGAGCCGGCCATGGTCGCCGCCGTCAACGCCGCCTTGACGGCACTCGACCACATCCTCGGCTCATTGTCACCGGTCTCGTGGAGGATCCTCGAAGGGCGGCTCGAGGGGCTGACCCAGAAGGACATCGCGGCTCGCGCGGGCATCACGCCGTCCGCGGTGTCGCAGCGGGTGCGAAGTGATGGGATCGGGGTGGCCATGGAGACGATGCGGATGCTGGGTGAGCTCCCATGACGTGGGTCTCGCTCGCCCTCCTTGCGTTCGGCGTGGCCGATCTCGTCCGCACCAGAGATGGCCGTATGCCGCTGGGCTTGCCTCCGCTCGCCGGTGTCCTCACGCTCGTCGTCCTCTCGATCGTCGCGGACGTGAACGCTCCTGCTGACATCGCCGCACTCGTCGTCACCGCGGTCGCGCTCACCGGCTGGGTCGTCACGTCGGGCCAGACCCAGGCCACCGGTCGTCGCGCCGGCGTGCCGCTTGCGCTGATCGCGGTGCTCCTCGGCGGTCTGGTCGCCTTCTCGGGCTTCGCGAGCACCCCCGGGGGACC
>NZ_DATCWX010000261.1:0-4747 GCF_036566125.1 Intrasporangium sp. | reverse complement strand
CGAGGCCCGTCGCAACCAGCTGGTCGGCGAGGCGGAGGCGCGCCACCGCGAGCTCATCTCCACCGCTCAGACCCAGCATGACGAGCTGACCCGCAAGGCGGCCGAGATGACGGCCTCGGCGACGGCCCAGCGTGACCAGATGCTCGCTGAGGCGACGAGTCAGCGCGACAAGATCATCGCTGAAGCCACGGCGAAGCGCGACGAGATGCTCACCGAGGCCCGCGAGCGGTCGACCGGAATGGTTGCGGAGGCGCAGCAGAAGAAGGCAGCGCTGATCGAGGAGCTCGAGCGGCAGAAGACGGCGCTCGATCGCAAGATCGAGGAGCTCCGTGGCTTCGAGCGCAACTACCGCACCAACCTCAAGTCCTACATCGAGGGCCAGCTGCACGACCTGGAGGGCAGCGTCCAGGACGCCGCCAAGACAGGCAGCGCCCAGGCCTGAACGAGCCCGTCACCTCAGCAGTGGAACGGCCGCCCGGTGGACCCGGGCGGCCGTTCGTCGTCTCAGGATCGAACCCCATCGGCGAGTTGTGCGTTTCACGTTTGTCTGCGGGCTCGTTGACGCCTATTGTCAGCGGCACTTGTCAAGGTGGACGGCCCCAGTGACGGAGGACCACATGGCAGCACCGAGGAAGGCACCGGCGAGAACGGGCGCCACGACGACTCCTGCGACGAAGTCGGCGACGGCACGCACGAGCGCCACCGCCAAGAAGGGGATGGCGGCCCCCGGGGCAACCGCCAAACGGACCGCCGCGACGACGTCGGCCAAGCAGCCGGCCGGCACCAAGCGCGCTGCCCCGGCGATGAAGAAGGCAGCGGCCACGAAGGCGGCGACGACGAAGAGCGGGACGAAGACCGCTGCAAAGTCGGCCCCGACGAAGAAGTCCGCTGCCACCAAGGCGGCGGCGACGAAGAAATCCGCTGCCGCCAAGGCGGCGGCGACCAAGAAGTCCGCCGGCACGAAGACGGCCCCGGCCAAGAAGTCCGCCGGCACGAAGACGACCCCGGCCAAGAAGATCACCGCCACGAAGACTGCGGCCAAGAAGGCCACCGCCTCGACCTCCGCAGCAGCGGCTGCCCCCTCCAAGCGGTCCGCAGGCACCAGGTCCACATCGATGAAGAGGGCAGCATCAGTGAAGAGCACCAGCGCCAAGTCGACGTCCGGAGCAGGGACCACTACAGCAGCTCGCGCGGGCCAGCTCGCCGAACGCTTGCGGGTCAAGGACGACGAGAGCCCGTGGAGTGCGGCAGAGATCAAAGAGGTGCGCGCCATCCTCCTCGAGGAGATCCAGGTGCACCGACAGGAGCTTGAGCTCGCCGAGCAGGAGCTCGATGACCTGCTTCGCGCCTCGAGCGACGGAGCGGGGGACGACCAGGCGGATGCCGGCGCCAAGACGGCCGAGCGGGTCCATGAGATCGCCCTGGCCGCGAACTCGCGGGCCGGCCTCGCCCAGGCCGAGCATGCCCTCGAGCAGCTGGAGGCAGGCACGTACGGCATCTGCGAGAACTGCGGGAACCCGATCGGCAAACTTCGACTCCAGGCCCGTCCTCGTGCGACCCTGTGCTTGACATGCCAGGAGAAGCAAGCCCGCCACTGACGCCCACCGAGACACCGTCGACGCCCCATGTGGGCGTCGATGCCGTGTCCTCCGCCCTCACCGCAGCACCAGGATCCGTGGAGAACGAAGCCCCGCCCGACCACCCGCCCACCGCGCGCCGGAGGCGGCTCTTCGTCCTCCTCGTCGTCGTCGCGGTCCTCGCCTACGCGAGCGACCAGCTCACCAAGCTCATCGCCCTCGACGTCCTCGCAGACGGACAGCCACGGCCGTTCATCGGGGACGTCATCCAGTTGAAGCTCATCGGCAATCCCGGTGCGGCACTGTCGCTCGGCGCTGGGAACACGTGGGTCATGACCATCATCGCCGTGGTCGTCCTGGTGGCCATCGTGTACGTGTCGAAGGACCTCGGCTCGCGGGCGTGGGCCCTGGCCCTGGGCCTGCTCCTCGGCAGTGCCCTGGGCAACCTCACGGACCGCTTCGTCCGACCGCCCGGTGGCGGCGAGGGTCATGTTGTCGACTTCCTCGACTACAACGGCTGGTTCATCGGCAACATCGCTGACATCTGGATCGTCGGCGCCGCTGGGCTGATCGTCGTGCTCGCCCTGCTCGGAGTGGGCGTCGACGGCCGTCGCGAGAGGAAGGCCGCACCGCTCGCGCAGAACCTGGCCCAGGACCCAGGGTGGCCGGAGAAGCCAGAGGTGAGCGACGAGCCGGGGGAGCGGTCGGATGGCTGACGTCCGGACCGTTTTCGTCCCCGAGGGACTGGGTGGTGAGCGCGTCGATGCCGGTGTTGCGCGCCTCTTCGGGCTGTCCCGAACCCGCGCCGCCGATCTCGCAGGTGAGGGGCTGGTCGTCGTTGACGGCAAGGTGGCGGGCAAGTCCGACCGGCTCGCGTCCGGGGCGATGCTCGAGGTGTCGCTTCCCGTGCCGGACGAGAGTCCGAGCGTCAAGGTCGTGGCAGAGCCGGTGCCCGGGATGCGGATCGTCCACGATGATGACGATCTCGTCGTCGTCGACAAGCCGGTCGGGGTCGCGGCTCATCCGAGCGTGGGCTGGACCGGGCCGGACGTCGTCGGTGGCCTGGCCGCTGCGGGATACCGGATCTCCACGTCCGGGGCGCCCGAGCGACAGGGCATCGTCAGCCGACTCGACGTCGGCACGAGCGGCCTCATGGTCGTGGCCAAGAGCGAGTACGCCTACTCCCGGCTCAAGCAGGCGTTCCGGACGCGGGCTGTCGACAAGAACTACCACGCCTTGGTCCAAGGCCTCCCGGATCCGCTCGTCGGCACCATCGATGCACCGATCGGCCGCCACCCGGGCCACGAGTACAAGTTCGCGGTCATGCGCAGCGGCAAGCCGTCGGTCACCCACTACGAGGTCATCGAGGCCTTCCGTCATGCGAGCCTCGTCGACATCCACCTCGAGACGGGCCGCACGCATCAGATCCGGGTGCACATGGCGGCGATCAAGCATCCCTGCTGCGGCGACCCGCTCTACGGCGCGGATCCTGCACTCGCGAGGAAGCTCGCCCTGGACCGTCAGTGGCTGCATGCCGTTGGACTCGGGTTCGAGCACCCCGGTACGGGCGCCTACGTCCACTTCGAGAGCGAGTACCCGGAGGACCTCCAGCGGGCTCTCGACACCGTCGCCACCTTGTGAGGTTCACCCTCTAGCGGAGGGTGAACCCTTTGAGGTGTTCCCTTCCCGTGGCGTATGCCGCTGGGCTCGCTCCCGCGGTCGCCCGCACTTCCGCGGTCGCCTCCTCTCCTGCGGGGGAGGCATCCCGGCCGCGCAGGCGCCACGACCGGCCGGCCAGCGCGCCGAGGGAGAGCGAGAGGGCCGCAACGGCGGCCAGTGCCGCGGGCGGCACGCCCATGCTGGACCGCTCCGGTCCCGCCGCGGCACCGGTCACAGGGGCGATCGAATCGGCCGTGGAGGTGGGCGCCGTGAGCGCGTAGCCGCCCAGCACGCCGAGGTCCGTCAGGGCCGTGAGGAGCAGGGCGGTGTTCGCCGGTCGATGCCAGACCGCCTCGGCTTGGGACTCGGAGCCTGAGAACAGGCTCTCTCCGCCACGCATCAGCAGCGTGCTCACCCAGACGTCCGAGCCTGTGATCGTCAGGGCGTCCACCCGCCAGGGCTGCACATCATGGATCATCCACGTCAGGCGGATCGAGCCCGCCATGAAGCTGTCCGCCGGCCTGGACTCCCCGTTCGGTGGGTTCTCGATGTCCAACGCCCTGGCCAGCGAGTCGTAGGCAGAACTGCCCGTCAGCGCGCCTGCAGCATGCCTGCCGTCGTGGTCCACCACGAGAACGGAGGTCGGTCCGCCCGCGTGAGCAGGGTTCGCCGGAAACAGCACGAGGCCGGCGAGTGCGGTGATGACGAGAACGATGAACCTACGCATGGGGTGCTCCTCCAGTTGTCGCGAGCGGTGACGTCGTTACACCGCCCGACCCTCCGTGGTTCCCTCGGTGCTGGTGCTCAGGGGACCGTGGTGGCGATGTCCAACGCAGCGGCCAACGTCGACGGGCCCTCGAGGCGGTAGGTCAGCTCGCGTCCGTCGGGGGCGGGCACGACCCAGATGAGGGTCGGGCCGGCCAGCCTGGGCGGGGCGGTCTGGGTGACTCCCCGCCGATCGATCCACTCGATCTCGTGGGTGGCGTCGAGCCAGACGGCCTCGCGACCCTTGACTCCGGTCGGCGTGACCGCGGTCCAAACCCGCTTGAGGTAGCCCCAGTCGGGAGATCCGACGAGGACGTCCAGCCGGGTCATCGCCGTGCCCTCGCCCCAGGTGAGCTGGGCCACTCGACCTTCGTGCGATACCGACACGGTCTCCGGCGGCCCGAGCGCCGCCGGGACACCGAAGTCGAACCCGAGCATCCGCCTGGCCTCGTCGAGGGTGACCGAGGCCGGTCCCTGGCCAAGGGTCGGGGACGCCCCAGAACCGCGGGTGGACGGCAGTGGAGGTGGCCCCGGCTCCACGCGAACGACGACCCCTCCGATGTGGAGCAGCTCCATGACAGCCGCCCGGACTGGGGGTACGAGCGCGACAACGGCGACGACCATGGCCGCGATCGCCCAGGCCAGGCGGCGCATCGGGCGGCCGTGCTCGGACCGTCGGCGACCTGTCGGGCGCCACTCGGCCGGGGCGACGAGGGGGTCGTCGTCGGCGATCCGGTCGAGGACGG
>NZ_DATCWX010000256.1:0-12409 GCF_036566125.1 Intrasporangium sp. | reverse complement strand
GGGCGCCGCCCGACGGCCGATGCGCTCCCGCTTCGACCGGCGCGACCGTGGTGTGACCGGCGCGAGGCGTCGGCACCGACCCGAAAGGAATCACCCATGTCAGCGCTGATCGAGACAACCACCTCCACCGACGCCGAAGGCCGCAGGCGCCCGTCCTTCGCGGTGGCCGCCGGGGCCATCGCACTCCTGCTCGCGCCCGTCTCGGGCTGGGCCGCCGGGACACTGGAGTCCCTTGCGCTCGACGGCGCCAGCCCGACCTCGGACCCCGCAGCCTTCTTCGCCTCGATCGCGGCGAACGGCGGACTGTGGAACACCTCCGGCGTGCTGCTGTTCGCCATGACCCTGCTCACGCTGGCCTGGGTGCCCGCGGTCTGGCGCCTGACGGTCGACCGGTCTCCGCGGTGGGCCTGGACGGCCGCCGTCATCGGCACTCTGTACGCGATCGGGCAAATGGTTCACCTGGTGTCCTGGGGCGTGCTGAATGACGCGTTGGCGGCGTCGGCCGAGACATCCGCAGCGCTGGCCGTCATCGGGGCCTTCGAGTCGTCCTCGTTCTTCATGCTGGTCTTCGCGCCCTACCTGCTCGGCGCCCTGCTCGCGGCTCCGATTGCCGCGGTCGCCCTCCGGCGGGCGCGGCTCCTTGGCGTCTGGTCGGTCGTGGTCATCGGGGCCGCGACGATCGCGGCCGTCATGCTCGGCACCGACAACCTCATCGGAGCGGCGGTCTACTCGGTGCTGCTGATCACCGGTCTCACGCCAGCCGTCGTGCGGGTGCTTCGCGACCGCGCCTCCTGAGGCGGCGGGCTCCCGTCGGCAGCAATTGCGTGATAGAGCATGGGTGGACGGACTCTGGGAGGAGTGTGGATGGCGAAGAAGAAGTGGTCGGACCTGACGACTGCGCAGCAGGCGGTCATTCTCGTGGCCGGATCGGTCCAGCTCGCGCTGGCCGCGACTGCGTGGGCCGACCTTGCGACCCGGGATGCGAGTGAGATCAGCGGCAGCAAGGGGAAGTGGGCCGCGATCATCGCGGTCAACTTCGTCGGACCCCTGACGTACTTCGCCAAGGGGCGCAAGGGAATCAGGACGGCCTAGCTCACCCGGCTGTGGCATGGTGGTCGGGTGACCTTGGACGATCTGGTCCGGTTGCGGCGCGCGCGAGACGCGATGGACCGCGACTACGCCAGCCCCCTTGACGTGGCGGCCCTAGCGCGCGTCGCCCTGATGTCACCCGGCCACTTCTCGCGCAGCTTCCGCGCTGCCTACGGAGAGACGCCGTACAGCTATCTCATGACGCGCCGGATCGAGCGGGCCAAGGCGCTGCTGCGCCGCGGTGACCTGTCCGTGACTGACGTGTGCTTCGCCGTCGGGTGTACCTCGTTGGGCTCGTTCAGCTCCCGGTTCACCGAGCTCGTCGGCGAGAGCCCCAGCGCCTACCGCGCGCGCGACCACGAGGCGAGTGCTGCCATCCCGCCGTGCATCGCCAAGCTCCACACCAGACCCGTCAGGAACGGAGAAGCGAAACCCGCTGCGCGACCGTAGGTTGAAGCGCATGAACATCACGCTCTCGACCTGCTTCATCGCCGTCGACGACCACGACAAGGCCCTCGCGTTCTACCGCGACGTGCTCGGGCTCGAGGTCCGCAACGACGTCTCCTTCGAGGGGATGCGCTGGGTGACCGTTGGCTCGCCGTCCCAGCCCGACGTCGCGATTGTCCTCGAGCCGCCCCTCGCCGACCCCAACGCCTCCGCGAAGGATCGGGAGGTCATGGCCGAGCTGCTGGCGAAGGGGTTGCTGCGCGCCGTCATCTTCTCCACCGATGACGTCGACGGCACCTTCGAGCGCATCAGTGCGGCTGGTGGCGAGGTCCTCCAGGAGCCGATCGACCAGCCCTACGGGGTCCGTGACTGCGCCTTCCGGGACCCGGCCGGCAACATGCTCCGATTCAACCAGCCGCGCACTCGCTGACCCTCCGGCCGGACTGGGGCTGCCGCCGCCAGCCGCGGGCGCCGAGGTGCCACAGGTAGGCCAGGGCTCCTCCGGGGATCTCGCACACGAAGGTGAAGAAGCTGAAGAGCAGCACGCCTGCGACCGAGACCACCGGGTCCCCGCCGAGGGCGATGAGCACGGCGGCGGTACCGGTCTCGGCGAAGCCGGTGCCGCCGGGGGTGAGGACCACGGTCGTCAGCATCCGGCCGCACGCGTAGGCGGCGGTCACCTCGGCCCAGCCCAGATCGCTTCCGACGGCTGCGAGGCACGCCCACATGAGCACGCCCTGGAGGACGAGGTAGGCGAGCATGCCGACGACGAGTCCGCCGCGGCCACGCTTGAGCAGCTCGACGGCACTGACCCGCTGGCTCGCCAGCGAGGTCTCCAGGCCCTCGGGCTCGGGCCGGCCGGTGAGCCGGGCGAGCGAGCCAGCGGCCCGGACGAGGACGGCGATGAGGCGAGCAGCGAAGCGGTCGCTCGCGAGAGCGGCGACGACGAGGGCGACGACGAGGGCGCAGACTGCTGCGCCGACGCCCGCGGCGACGAGCATGGGGCCGCTGACCCGGGCCCCGACGACGAGCAGCGCCACCAGCCCGGCGAGCGGGAGGGCGAGCCGGGCCAGGAGGTTCCAGATGCCGGTGACCGCCGTGTAGAGACCGATGGCGCGGTGGGTGAAGCCGTACTGCCTGGCCATCGTCCAGGTGACGCCGACCCCGACCGCGCCGCCGAAGGGCACGAGGTTCGAGGCGCCGCTGCCAACGAGGTTGAGCACGAAGCCCTGGCCCTTGCTCAGACCGGGCAATGATGCCGCGAGGACGAAGGAGTAGGCCCAGAGCCCGATCAGCCAGAGCGCGGTGAGACCGGCGAGCTGCCACAGCGACACGGAGGCAAGGGCCTTGGTCGCCGACTCCCAGGAGGCGCCGGTGACCGAGGGAAGGACGAGGACGAGCAGGGCCACGAGGACCGTCAGGGAGACACCGACCTGCAGCGCTCGGCGGACCGGGAAGGCCGAGCGTGACGTCACGGCGCGCTGCGGCTGCTGCACGTCACGGCGCAGGTCGGGCCGCACGTCGGGCATCAGGGTCTGCGTGGTCATGAGGGGCGCGCTTTCGAGATCGGCTTCGGAACTGCAGGAGGTGCTGGCGACACCGTCTGATACACAGCTGCTCCTGGGTTGGTTCCTGTGGCCACACCTCCACCCTTCGCCTGATCGCAGCTGCGCGACATTGGGGTCGCCCCCGGTCCTCGTCAGGGTTTCCCCTGCACTTCCGGCATCAGCGACGTGCGTACGCGGGGGAACGATCGGAGGTGGTCTCATGACAGAGCACGACCCAGCCGTCCCTTGCGACCGCGTCGGCGCTGACGAGCTCCGCCCGGGCGACCCGACGCCGGGCATGACCCGTCAGGTGGCGCTCCACACCGGGGGCATGTGGTCCGGCACCGTCGACACCGAGGCAGGCGCCACCAGCGGCTGGCACCACCACGGCGACCACGACACGACGATCTGTGTCGTCTCGGGCCGGATGCGGCTCGAGTCAGGCCCGGGTGGGCAGGCGGTCATCGAGGCGGGGCCCGGCGACTTCGTCCGCGTGCCCGCGGGCGCGGTCCATCGTGAGTCGAACCCTGGCGACGACATCTCGCACGCCGTCATCGTCCGCTGCGGCCACGGCACCCCGACGATCAACGTCGAGGGACCGGCGCCCGCCTGACCGAGCGCTACCTCGCCTCGGGATCGGGCTGGTGGATGGCCCAGGCTGCTCCTCACCCGGCGGTCAGGACACCGTCTCCTCCGCGGCCGACTCCAGTCCTGCAGAGTCGGTGATGACGACGTCGCGGCCCCGGACCGTGATGAGGCCTGCGTCCGTGAAGGCGGCCAGCTTGCGGCTCAGCGTCTCCGGCGTCGTGCCGAGCAGAGAGGCGATGTCCTTTTTGGCCAACGGAAGGCGGACCACGAGCCGCCCGTCCTGGTGCTTCGCGGGCAGGCCCATGAGATAACCGGCGAGGCGGGATTCGACGTCAGCCGAGGTGAGGTCCGCGATGAGCCGCTCGGCAGCGTCGAGCCGGCTCGTCACCGTGTGCAGCATCCGCACCGCGATGTCGGGGTACTGCGCCACGAGGGAGCCGAGGTCGGAGTGGTCGAAGCTGCACAGCTCGACGTCGGCCAGCGCCGTGGCCCAGTCGTCCGGCCGGGACCCGGTCACAAACGCCGTCTCGCCGATGAAGTCACCCGGCTCGAGGACGCGGAGGAGCTGCTCGTGGCCATTCGGGGCGAGGTGGCTGATCTTGACCCTGCCCTTGTGGACGACGAGCAGGTGCGAGACGTCATCGCCGGGGCGGTGGATCGTCTCGCCCCTCTTGCGGCGGATCGGCCTGGCGTGCGTGGCGACCTCGTCCTGCTCCTCGGGCGACAGGCCCTTGAAGAGCGGCACGATCGCCACGCACGACGTTCCAGGCCGATGACTCACAGTGCGGGCTCCTTCTCCTGGGTGCGGGCGGCCGGCGCGTCGACGTCTTCCGCGACTGGCGCGTCAACCTCTTCAGTGCTCGCAGCAGCCTCGCCCCTCGAGCGCGGCCCGTCGAGCCGGACCAGCCGGAGGGCGTTGAGGATGACGAGCAGGACGCTGATCTCGTGGACCAGCATGCCACCGGCCAGCTGGATGACCTGGAGCAGTACCGCGGCGACGAGCAGGGACACGGTCGCCAGGGCGAGGGCGGTGTTCTGCTTCATGACCCGCACCGTGGCACCGGCCACCCGCCGGGCGTGGGCGAGCTGGTCGAGCCGGTCGGTCATGATGACCACGTCGGCGGTCTCCATGGACACGTCGGTCCCGGCGCCACCCATGGCCACCCCGACGTCTGCCGTCGCGAGGGCGGGTGCGTCGTTGACTCCGTCACCGACCATGACCACGCGTCGGCCCTGGGCCTTGAGGTCACCGACGATGCCTGCCTTGTCGGCGGGGAGGAGTCCAGCGTGCACCTCGTCGATGCCGAGCCGCCCGGCCACCAGACGGGCCGTGTGCTCGTTGTCCCCGGTGAGCATCGCGATGTGCCGTATGCCGCCCTCCCGCAGCTGTGCGATCGCGCTCGCTGCCTCCTCGCGCACCTCGTCGGCAATGCCGATGAGGCCGGCGTGCCGTCCGTCCACGGCGACGTGCACCACCGTGGCGCCCTGCTGCTCGAGCTGAGTCGCCTGCTCCAGCGCGTGCGCCTTCGTGGCGACTCCGCGCTCGGTGAGCAGTCCGGCACGACCCGCCATGACGACGTGCCCGTCGACGCGGGCCTGCAGACCCAGCCCCGGGACCACGTCGACGTCCGAGAGGTCCGTGCTCAGCGGCATACGGCGTGATGTGGCCTCGGCGACGATGGCGCGCCCCAGGTGGTGCTCCGACGTCGACTCCAGCGAGGCCGTGAGGCCGAGCAGCTCCTGCTCTGGGAGGTCACCGAAGGTGTGGACGGAGGTGACGACCGGCCGGCCCACCGTCAACGTGCCGGTCTTGTCGAGCACGAGGGTGTCGACCGTGGCGAGGTCCTCGAGTGCCTCGCCGTCCTTGACGAGGACACCGTGCCTGGCGATGTTGCCCAGGCCAGCGACCGCCGCAACCGGGACGGAGATGACGAGGGCACCGGGGCAGGCGATGACGAGGAAGGTCAGCGCGAAGGCGAGGTCCCGGGTCCAGGCGAGGACGATGACCGCGACGACGATGATGGCGGGCGTGTAGAACTGGGCGAAGCGCTCGAGGAAGCGCTGACGCCGGGTCCGCGACTCCTGGGCCTCCTCGACCAGCTCGATGATCCGGGCGAAGGTCGTGTCGTCGCCGACGTGGTCGGCCTCTACCTCGAGGTAGCCGGCCTCGGCGACGGTGCCGGCGAAGACGCGGTCCCCCGGCTCCTTGCGCACCGGCACGGATTCGCCGGTGATGGACGCTTCGGTGACCGACGCGGTGCCGGACGCGACGATGCCGTCGACGGCGATCCGCTCGCCGCTCGTGACAATGACCGTCTCGCCGACCTCGACGTCGTCGGCGTCGACCGTGACACGCTCGCCGTCGCGGACGACGGTGGCACGCGTCGGAGCGAGGTCGACGAGCTCGCGCAGCGACGCGCGGGTGCGTTCGAGGCTGCGCGCCTCGAGCCAGGCACCGAACAGGAAGAGGAACGAGACGACTGCCGACTCGACGTACTCACCGATGATGAGCGCCCCGATGACCGCGATCGTGACGAGCAGGTCGATGCTGAAGGCCTTGGCGCGCAGGGCAGCCCAGGCCCGGACCGCGATGGGGAAGCCCGCCAGGACGCTGGCCGCCACGAGGGCCACGTCTCGCCAGACCGTCCCGATCGGGGCGGCGAACTGCGCCGCCCCCAACGCCAGGACGAGGAGCACGCCCGAGACGAGCGCGATGCGGCTCCTCGTCCGCTGGGTGATGGTCAGGGCCATGTCAGGCCACCTTGGTGGACAGGACCGGGTAGCCGAGACCCGTCACGACCTCGGCGAGCTCGTTGGCCGAGACCTGGTCCTCGTCGAACGTGACCTTGACCTTGTTGGAGTTGAACAGGACCGACACGTCCTCGACGCCGGGGGTGCGTCCGAGGGCGCCCTCGATCTTCTTGACGCAGCTCGGGCAGGTGAACGGCTCGGTGGTGAGGCGGGCGGTACGCATGGCGGACTCCTTCGTGTCGCGTGGTGCGGGTTGCCCGGGAGATTCCCGGACACCCTGACTTCATCGCGAAAGAGCCGCGCCCGCCTTGACGCAGATCAAGCGTGCGATCCGCGCGATCGAGTGAACAACTTCTGGCCCGGAAGCTGTTCAGTCGATTGGAGCGGAGGGGTCCGAGGGGTCCGCCACCAGTGTGGAGGCCCAGTCGGGGACGTACTTCGAGACCGCGATGGGAGGGCGCTGGTAGCCCGTGCTCGGCAGTCGCTTGGGCAGCTCGACCTTGGGATGCTCGTCCAGATCGCTGTCGTACGGGAGGGACGAGAGCAGGTGATGGATCATGTTGAGCCTGGCCTGCTTCTTCGAGTCGGAGGCCACGTGGTGCCACGGCGCCAGGGGCGTGTCCGTGTGCACCATCATCTCGTCCTTGGCGCGGGAGAAGTCCTCCCAACGGGTGATCGACTCGAGGTCGATGGGTGAGAGCTTCCACTGCCGGAGCGGGTCGTGCAGGCGCTTCCGGAACCGCTCGAGCTGCACCTCGTCCGACACCGAGAACCAGTACTTGCGCAGGTGGATCCCGTCGTCGATGAGCATGTGCTCGAAGATCGGGCACTGCCGCAGGAAGCGCTGGTGCTGCTCGGGAGTGCAGAAGCCCATGACCTTCTCGACTCCGGCGCGGTTGTACCAGGAGCGGTCGAACAGGACCATCTCGCCCGCAGCCGGTAGGTGCTCGATGTACCGCTGGAAGTACCACTGGGTCTTCTCCCGCTCGGTGGGCGCGGGCAGGGCGGCGATTCGGGCGGCGCGGGGCGACAGGTACTCGGTGATCCGCTTGATCGTGCCGCCCTTCCCAGCGGCGTCGCGGCCCTCGAAGACGACGACGACCCGCGACCCCGTCTCCTTGATCCACGTCTGCAGCTTGCCCAGCTCACCGTGGAGCCGGTAGAGCTCGGCCTCGTAGACCCGGTTGGGGAGCTTGGTCGTCCGGAACCCAGTGGCCTCGGACACCTCGTGGGGTGCGGCCGCGTCCTTGGGCGTCATGCAACGAGGCTAGTCCCGTCCAGACGCCGAGCAATGGCCAACGGCGTGCCCGACTGAGTCAGAGCAGGTCCGTCAGCTCGCTGCTCGCGTGCTGACGGACGTGCTCGAGAGCATCTTGGGCGGTTCGGGCCTCCCGGGCTCCCGAGGCCAGCTTCCGGCAGTCGGCCAGCGAGTGCACGGACAGGGCGAACCGCACGACGGGGACCTTGCTCGGGGCCATCGAGAGGCTGGAGGTGCCCAGCCCCACGAGGACCAGGGCGAGCAGCGGGTCGCCCGCCGACTCACCGCACACCCCGATCGGGCGACCGGCGCGGTCGGCACCCTCGCAGGCGGCGGCGATGACGTCGAGCACGGCCGGCTGCCATGGGTCGAGCAGCTCGGACAGCGCGCCCTGCATCCGGTCCGCCGCCATGGTGTACTGCGCGAGGTCGTTCGTGCCGAGGCTGCCGAAGTCCACCTCTGCGAGCACGTCTCGCGCACGTAGCGCGGCGCCGGGCACCTCGATCATGACGCCCGCCTTGGGCAGCCCGTTCTCGCGGACGCGTCGGGCGAACCAGGCAGCCTCCTCGGCGGTGGCCACCATGGGTGCCATGACCCGCACGTCGGCGCCGGTCTCGCGTGCCGCGATGGCCAGTGCCTCGAGCTGCGCGTCGAGCAGCTCGGGACGCTCGGCCGTCAGGCGCAACCCGCGGCGGCCGAGCGCGGGATTCTCCTCCGGCCCGAGGTCGGCGAAGGCGAGGGGCTTGTCCGCGCCGGCATCGAGCGTCCGCACGACGACCCGGCGGTCTCCGAAAGGCCCGAAGACCCGTCGGTAGATGTCCGCCTGCTCGCTGACCGTGGGCGCCTTCGAGGCAGAGAGGAAGACGAACTCGGTCCGGAACAGACCGACCCCTTCAAGGTCGAGGGCTCCGGCCGCAACGGCGTCCTCCACCCCGCCGATGTTGGCGAGCAGGGAGACCTGCTTGCCGTCGCGCGTCAGTCCCGGACCGGAGTGCGTCGCAAGCGCCTCCTTGCGTCGCTCGCCCCTGACCCGCTGGGCCTCGACGAGTGCGGAGTCCGGGTTGATCGTCACTTCGCCCGCGTCACCATCGAGCGCAACGTGGACGCCGGCCGGGATCTCCGTCGCGCCCGGCAGCTGCACCACGGCCGGGATCCCCATCTGCGCGGCAAGGATCGCCGTGTGGCTCGTCCGCCCCCCCGCCTCGGTGATGAGGCCGACGACGAGCGCCCGGTCGAGCGTTGCCGTCTCGGCTGGAGCGAGGTCTTCGGCGACGACCACGCTCGGCACCGTGATCTGCGGGACGCCCGGCGCCGGAACCCCGAGCACCGCCGCAACGGCCCGGGACCCGACGTCGCGCAGGTCCGTCACGCGCTCGGCGAAGAGCCCGCCGAGCGCCTCGAACTGCGCGGCGTACTCCTCGACGGCTCCGGCGATGGCGTGAGCCGGACCACGACCGGCGTGGATCAGCTTGCCCGCAGCCTTGGCCAGCCCCTTGTCGCGGGCGATGAGCGCCGTCGCCTTGAGGATCTGCTGGCCCGTGTCCTCAGCCGTGGCGGCCCTGGCCTCGAGCGACTGGGCGACCGTCTCGAACGCGGCCTTGACGTCGGCCAGGGCGGCCTCCGCGTCGACGGGTGCAGGCTCGTCGGCGGGCGGACGGACTGGTGGCGCAACCTGCACCACCGGTCCGTGCGCCGTTCCCGGGCTGACACCGATACCGTGCCTGGTCTCGGACGCAGACATGTCGGCTACTCCGCGTCGAGGTCGCGCGACAGCAGCGCGACCAAGGAGTCGAGGGCTGCATCGGCGCCGTCGCCGTCGGCGGTGAGAACGACCTCCTCGCCGAACGTGGCACCGAGCGCCATGACGCCGAGGATGCTCGTCGCGTCGACCGGGTCCTCTCCCGGGCGGGCGATCTCGACATCGAGGCCCGTGTTGCTCGCCGCCTCGACGAAGAGGGCGGCGGGACGGGCGTGCAGCCCGACGGACGAGGCGATGGTGACGGTGCGCATTGCCATGGGAGTGCTCCTTGTGTTCGGGGCGGGCAGGGTCGGAAGTGGGTCAGACGGTCGCGCTGGCATCGACGGCCTCGAGGTTGCGGTCGCGGGACTTGAGCGTCACGACGATCGCGGTCATGACGAGGACACCTACGGCCAGGGCGACGAGGAAGAGCAGGAAGTTGCCGATGAGGGGCACTACCCAGATGCCGCCGTGCGGCGCACGCAGCGTCGCGCCGAACGCCATGACGAGGGCGCCGGTCACGGCGGAGCCCACGACCGAGCTGGCGATGATGCGCACCGGGTCAGCAGCGGCGAACGGGATCGCCCCTTCGGAGATGAACGAGAAGCCAAGCAGCCAGGCGGCCTTCCCGTTCTCACGCTCCGGCTCGGAGAAGAGGTGCGGGCGGACGGTGGTCGCGAGGGCCATCGCGAGCGGGGCCACCATTCCGGCGGCCATCACAGCGGCCATGATCTTCAGCTGCGGCGCGTCGGTCACCGTCCCGGCAGCGGCCAGACCACCCGTGGCGAAGGCGTAGGCGACCTTGTTCACCGGGCCGCCGAGGTCGAAGCCCATCATCGCTCCGAGGATGATGCCGAGGATGATCGCGCTCGCCCCAGACATTCCGGTGAGCCAGCTGTTGAGCCCGTCCGTGAGCGCCTTGATGGGACGGCCGAGGACGGTGATGAACAGTCCGACCGTGATGAATGCGGAGACGAGCGGGATGACGACGACGGGCATGACGCCGCGCACCCCCTTTGCGACGTTCCAGCCGGACACCCACCGGGCGACGAGGCCGCCGACCAGGCCCGTCACGAGACCACCGAGGAAGCCGGCGCCCATGGTGGCCGCCACCGAGCCGCCGACGATGCCCGGGACGAGACCCGGACGATCGGCGATCGCGAAGGCGATGAACCCGGACAGGATCGGCACGAGGAAGCCGAACGAGGCGCCCCCGATGACGAAGAGGAGCGCGGCCCAGGACGTGAGGCTGAGCGGGTTGAAGTTCTGCGCGATGTTGTACTGGCCCTCGGCCGTGAGGCCGTACTTGACGATCTCGATCGCGCCCTGCTCCCCGAGCGCGACCTGGGCGAGCATGAACGACAGGGCGATGAGAATGCCACCCGCGGCGACGAACGGGATCATGTAGGACACGCCCGTCATCAGCCACTGGCGGACCTTGGTCGCGGTGCTCGCGCCCTCCTCGACCTTCGAGACGTGTCCGCCTGACGGGCCGGCGGCGGCTGCAGCAGCCGCCTGTGCCTTGCTCGGGTCGGCCTCCCACTCGGCCACGAGCTGCTCGGCCCGCGCGACCAGCTCGGGGCCGTCGGAGATGCCCTTCTTCACGCCGACGTCGACCGTGGGCTTGCCGGCGAAGCGGCCGACGTCCTTGACGGGCAGGTCATGGGCGAAGATCACGGCGTCGGCCGCAGCGATGTCCGCGGCGGGGATCGGCTTCGAGCCCGCGGAGCCCTGGGTCTCCACGATGATGGTGTGCCCGGCGGCCTTGGCGGCGTTCTCGAGGCCCTCGGCGGCCATGTAGGTGTGGGCGATTCCCGTCGGGCACGACGTGACACCGATGAGACGCAGGCCGCGCCGGGTGGCCGTGGCCGTGTCGGTGGCGGTGGCGGTTGAGACCACGGGAGCAGCAGAAGGTGCCGTATGCCGCTCAGCCGGCTCAGCGGCATACGCCTCCTTTGCCTGTGGCTGGGTCGCGGGCGGCGCGTCGAGCTGGACCTCGTCGCTCACGATGCGCACGACCTCTTCCTCGGACGTTGCTGCGGCGAGCGCCGCCTTGAAGTCCTTCTTCATCAGGGCTCGGGCGAGCTTCGGCAGCATCTGCATGTGGGCCTCGCCGCCATGCTCCGGCGCGGCGATGAGGAAGACGAGGGTGGCCGGGCCGTCCTTTGCGCCCCAGTCGATCCCGTCAGTGGCGCGGCCGAACACGAGCGACGGCTCTGTGATCGCGGCGCTGCGGGCGTGGGGGATGCCGATGCCGCCGGGCAGGCCGGTCGCCATCGTCTCCTCGCGCTTTCGCACGTCGGCCAGGAAGGTGTCGAGGTCGGTGCAGCGCCCCGTGGCGACGAGACGCTCTGCGAGAGTCCTGGTCGCCGCGTGGCGGTCGGCACCGGTGAGGTCGAGGACGACCTGCTCTGCGGTGATGAGGGACATGGTGGTTCCTTTCGGCACTTCAGTGAGCCAGGGATCGGGTCAGGTCGGGGGTGTGGCTGAGCTCCACGGGGATGCCCAGGAGGTCCGCGGGGGACGGCACGCGGCTCCCGGGGAGGGTGACGGCCGCAGCGCCCCAGAGGACTCCCATCGAGAGGGCCTCTCCGGTGGTGCGGCCACTTGACAGCCCGTGGAGCAGGCCGGCGAGCATGCAGTCGCCGGCGCCCACGGTGGACAGGGGGGCCGGGATCGTGGCCCGAGCATGGAGGACCTCGGCGTCGGTGACGAGGAGCGCTCCGTCAGCGCCGAGGCTGACCGCGACGACCTCGATGCCGGCCGAGATGAGGTCCTTGGCCGCGCGGTAGACGTCGTCGAGGGTCGGCAGTGAGTGCCCGACGAGCTCGGCGAGCTCCTCGTGGTTCGGCTTGATCAGGTGCGGCCGCGCCGCGACCGCAGCCGCCATGGGAGCGCCGGACGAGTCGATCGCCACGCGCCCGCCGCGAGCTCGGACCCGGTTCACGAGGGCGGCATAGAGGTCCGCGGGGGCACCCGGGGAGAGGCTGC
>NZ_DATCWX010000244.1:0-14161 GCF_036566125.1 Intrasporangium sp. | reverse complement strand
GCGAGCCCCAGCGTCGGCCCCCAATGTGAGCCACATGGGGGGTCGTGCATTCGACGTACGTGGCCGTCCCCCGGCAGCGGGATGTCGGAGAACGAGTCCGTTCCTAGCGTGGTTGAAGCGACGTCACCATGACGACACGAGGAGGTGTGCACACATGACGATCGACGAGGCGGTTCACCGCGTCGTGCGTCAGCACTGGGTCCTGATCGCGGTCTTCATCGCCCTGCCGACCGTGCTGACCTTGGTCCTCAGCAGCCGATCAGCCGACCTGTACCAAGCGGTCGGCCGTGTCCAGCTGGGCCGTCAACTGGCCAACTCCGCGGTGGAGGCGGACGCGATGAGCCAGCGCGCACTGGGCATCGCGACCAGCCAGGGCGTGGTCCAGGTCGCCTTGGACAAAGCCGGCTTGCGGCAGAATCCCGCGGTCTTTGCGCGCGGGCACATCCAGGTCGAGCGGGTGGGCGTGTCGCCCGTCGTGGAGATCTCTGTGACTGACACCTCAGCGCAGCGAGCTGCCATCATGGCCAAGTCGATCACCCACGACGTAATCCAGTTCTCGAACCTCGGTGACCGGCAGCAGGCCCAGGGCCGCAAGGCCGAGCTGCAGAAGCAGATCAGCGCCGTCAACGAGCAGCGCGTGAAGCTCATCGGCCAGCTGAAGAGCGCATCGCCGGGGGACGTGCTGGTCCTGCAGGCGCAGCTGAGCGGCATGATCGCGTCCCAGACGGAGTACCAGCGGCAGCTGTCGGAACTCGACCTCGCGGCCATCACGGACGCCACGGCAGTCCTGCTCGATCCAGTGCGGACCCCAACGGTCCCGGTGCCGAGCGACGTGGCGCAGCGGACGGTCCTCGCGATGCTCATCGGCACCCTTCTGGGACTAGGTGCTGCTGCGACCCTCGAAACGTTCAGGCCGACTCTCGGCAGCCCCGGCGCGATCGCCGAGGCGCTGGGAACGACACACGTCGGCGACATCCCGGACCGCGACCTCGCGTCTCTTCCGTCCGTCGAGGCGATCTCCGAGATCGCCGATCGGATCGCCCTGCTCGGTCACCGGCACAAAGCCGAGCGCGCCTTCCTCGGGCCGGTCCGCGAGACGGACGACATCTTCTGCCGACTCATCGCTGAAAGCCTGGGCCCGGGTCGCCCTGGGACCGAGCATCGCCTCAGGTGTGCCGTGCTCGACGACGGGTGGGTCGAACCGACCGAGCATCCCGCCGCGGTCGTGCTCACGCCGCATCGGATCCGGGTCAAGGAGCTGAGGCCGATCATGCGCCTGATCACGTCGCTCGGGTGGCCCTTGATCGGACTCGTCACCTACGCGCCCAGCAAAGGGCCTCGACTCGCCTCGGGCCATCGCTCCCGGGCGGATGAGAGTCCACCCAGCAACCCGGACCGGGGCCCGTTGACAGACGCTCCGCAGCAGGATCTCCCCTCGGAGGACTCCGCCGAGGGCGAGGACATGGCGCAGAGCACGACGATGCCGACGCAGGGGCCCGCACCGAGGCCAGGGGGCTGAGCCGGAGATGGGCATCGCGTTTCGATCGGTCGGTCTCGTGGTCCGCTTCGACAGCTCGTCATCGAGGTGGTCCGCGCTGGTGCGGGAGTCCTGCGCCGGGCAGGAGGCCGACACCGGCACGACGGACGTCCACGTCACGGTTTGCGAGAGAGGCCGTCCGGACCTCCAGCCACTCCAGCCCCTGACGCGCGGTGCGTGGCTCTCGGGCCCAACCGTAATCCTGGCTGACGCATGTGGCAGCGGGCTGGATCTCGCGGTGGATGCGAACGGTGACGTCCTCGACGTGACCGCCTGGCCCAGCCCCTCATGGCGCCACCGCGGTTTGGGTGTGGTGGCCCCCGATCGACGGGTCCTGCTGCATCGGGCTGCCCTGTTGCAGTACCCGGCCCTCTGGTGGGCCGGTGTGCGAGGACTCGTTCCCATGCACGTCTCGGCAGCCCGGGTGGCAGGCCAGGGCATCGTGGTCGCTGGGCCAGGTGGGGTCGGGAAGTCCACCCTGCTGTCGACGCTCGACGGTACGGGCGACCTCCCCGTCAGCGACAATCTCTGCGCGGTGGGCGACGGAGTCGTGCACGGCCTGCTCGAGCCCGCGAGAGGGGCTTCCGGTCGCGGCCGTCGCATGCCGCACGGCCGACGCGAATCACGGTGGTCATCGCGGCTCGAGTCGCTGGAGGCGCAGCACCTGGTGGTGCTGCGCCGCGGCACCGAGCGCCGGGCCACGGTGCAGGGGATCAGTCCGGATACAGCGGCGCGCGAGCTGACGGGAGGGACGTATGCCGCGGGGGAGCTGCGCCGCTACTGGGCCTTCGCGGCCACCTTGGCACTCGGCACGGGACTCGGACCCGCGCACCCCCCTGTCGAGCAGGCGGCGCGCGAACTGGCCCATCGGGCCCAGTGCTCGGAGGTGGTCCTCCCCGCGACCCCGGGAGCCACGTTCGAGGAAATCGTGAGGCAACTACCGCACCGCGGAGTGGACAACGGCGCCTCTCCATCACGGTCAGCTCTCGGAAGTGGTGTCTGATGGCTCGTCAGGTGGCACATGTCGTGACACGGTGCATCGCCGGCGCGGGCGGGGTGGTGGTCCGTGGCGCGGTCTCGCTCGATCCGGCGCGCTACCACAGCGTCATCGTGACCGGCACGGCCGAAGGGCCACTACTCGACGAGGCACGACGCCACGGGATCGACGTGGTCCATGTGCCAGAGCTCATCTCGCCCATCAGCCTACGGGCGGATGCTCGTGCGCTGCTGCGGCTCGTCCGCGTGCTGCGGGAACGACACGTCGAGATCGTCCACACCCACAGCGCCAAGGCGGGCGCACTTGGGCGTGTTGCCGCACGCCGAGCAGGCGCTGGGCTCGTGGTGCACACGCTGCACGGCTTCCCCTTCCATGACTTCCAGGGCCGGCTGTCACACCTGGCCTACGTCGAGATCGAGCGCCGGCTCTCGAAGATCACCGACGCCTACCTCGCTGTCGGCACGGGAGTCGCCGTCGAGGCGATCCGGCGGGGCCTGGCCAGGCCAGAACAGATCCACACGATCGGTCCCGCAGTGGACCCACCGACCGTGCCGCTCACACCCGAGACTCGCGCTCGAGCGAGGTCGCTGCTTGGCCTGCCGCCTTTGGCCAAGGTGGTCGGAACGGTCGGAAGGCTCGACTTCCAGAAGGCACCTGAGGTGCTCCTTGACGCGATCGCACGGCTGCACAACGATCGGGCCGTCCTGGTGTGGGCCGGACACGGCGAGCTTGCGGAATTCGCGGCACAGACCATCGAGAGGCTGGGGCTCGATGACCGGGTGCGGCTCCTCGGCAACCGGCAGGACGTGCCGCGGATCCTGCCTGCCTTCGACGTCTTCGCCATGGCGAGCCGGTATGAGGGCCTGCCCTGCGTCATCGTCGAGGCTCAGCAGTGTGGCATCCCGGTCGTCGCCACCGCGGTCAATGCGGTCCCAGACGTCGTGATCCCAGGGGAGACCGGGTTGCTGGTTCCCCCCGAGCGACCCGATCTGCTCGCCAGCGCCATCGACTACGCGCTCGATCACCCTGGCGAGGCCAGCCGCTGGGCGGCCTCGGCCAGAGCTCTCCTGGGTTCCCGCTACGACCCGGCGACGCTCGGCGAGGTGCTGGACCAGGTGTACAGCCGGGGCCGGTCCGGCGCTTCCGTCCGCTCGGCTTCGCCACCTGAGTTGTCGCCATCGATTGCCCTGACGAGGCTCTGGTCATGAGGTCGGTGCCTGCTGCCGTCGAGGTGGTGCTGCCCGAGAACGCGGTCATTGCGGGGCCGATTCGTCGACCGCGATCGCCTGGCGCCGCCGCGATCGAGAGCGGCTCCCGAGTCGTGCTGGCGGGCACCTGGACGGGCAGCCGGTTGCGACTGCGCAGGAGGGCTGCCCGGCTCGGCCTCGTCGTCGAATCGGAGTATTTGGTGCTGCCGACGTGGGGGCACGCCTCTTTCGTCGTCGATGCCCACCCTGACGTGCTCGCCTGGTTCGTGCACAACCTCGCCACCGTTCCTCCGGGCCTGTCCCGCGGGTCGCGGCTCGTCGACCTGGCCTTGACTGTGTGCGCGAGGCCCGTGCTAGTTCGTTGGCTGGGTCTGCTCGCGCCGGGGAGCCTCCTCGTGGGAGTGCGGCGGTGAGCGGCGCCGTGGCGCCGCCACGACGTCCCGGCACCGCACTGGCGGACCAGCTCCACGTCCTCCTTCGTGACATCGTCGGGCCGGCCGACTGCCGCCTCGTCGTGGTCTCCATGTCGAAGGACGAGAACCCGAAGGCCACGGTGCTGGCATTCGTCGGGGCAGATCGCCATCCCAGCCTCGTCGTCAAGGTGGCCCGCACGGAAGGTGCGTCTGCATCGGTTCGCCGAGAGGCGGTGGCGCTGCACCGGCTGGCCACCCTCGACCCCGCCCTTGTCGGGCACACTGTTCCGCGGCTGGTCGACACGCGGTCGGTGGACGGCCGGGCCGTCCTCGTCACGACGGCGTGTGCCGGACAGCCGATGTCCATCCCTTACCACCGGTGGCACCACACGGCATCACCCGCACTCGTCGGGGCCGACTTCGCCGTTGCGGCGACCTGGCTGCGGCAACTGTCCGCGCTCGTGACTCCGGACCAGTCCGGTTCGGCTTGGCCAACCGGGAGCTCCACCGACGGCGTACTCGAGCTGCCCGACCGGATCAGTCGTCGCTGGCCCGGGGACCCGCTGGCGGCCGAGGTGACCGAGTGGGCCGAGGGACGCGGCCGGATGTTGCGGGTAGACCGCAGCGGAGTGGTTCACGGTGACTTCTGGTGTGGGAATGTGCTTCGTGCCGCGGATCGCGTGTCCGGAGTCGTGGACTGGGAGCATGCGGGCTGGGGCGACCCGCTGCGCGACCGAGTGCGTTTCGCACTGAGCTACGCGCTGTACCTCGATCGGCACACGCCTGTAGGTGCACGGGTGACCGGCCATCGGGCATTGGTTGCGGGCAGGTGGGGCGACCCGATTCGCTACGCCGTGCTCGGCGACACCTGGTTCCCCTCGCTGGTTGCTGACTTCGTGGGCGATGGACTGGTGGCGACGGGTCGTTCCCGAGGCCTGTGGCGAGATGCACTCGTCCTCGGCCTCGTCGAGATCGCCGCGACGAGCGACCACGCAGAGTTCGCTCGCCGTCACCTCGACCTGGCGGCGGAGCTCGGGCCATGGACCTGACTCTCCGCTCGCGCCAGGGGCAAGGTGCCGGCCGCGACCTCGACGCCAGCCGGGATCGGAGAGGGCGTGCCGTCGGGCCCGCGCTTGGGCTCGCGATAGTGACGATGCCCCTTCTCATTCCGCATGGGCCGGGCAACACGGCCCCTGCTGACGTGACGATCACCGTAGCCGTGATCGTCACCATGGTGTGGCTGCAGCGCGAGCACTACCGGGTCGCAGTCCCCTACGTCGTTCCCACCGGCCTGCTCATGCTCGCGGGGCTGCTCGCGTCCCTGCTGACCGGGGTGGAGTCCGCGAGCCTCGCCGTGGTCCAGGACGGCTTCGCCCTGCTCTGGTGCGCTGCGCTGACAAACGCGATACGCCGGCGGCCCGACTTGCTCCGCCTCGTGCTGCGGACGTGGGTCTGGTCTGGTCTCGCTTGGGCGGGCTTGCTCTGCTTCGGCAGGATCGCGGGTATCAACTGGCTCGCCGGTGTCTCCGTGCGCAACGGCACCCGGGCGTCGTTGACCTTCGACGATCCCAACGTGGCGGGGAACTACCTCCTCTGCTGTCTGGCGTTCCTGCTCGCGACCTCTGTGATCCGCCGGCGAGCGGCCCGCTGGGCAGGGGTGGCCCTGATCCTGCTGGCCTTGCTCTTCACCGGTTCCAATGGGGCGGCCGTGGGGCTGATCGTGCTGGTCGGGGTCGGGTCTGTGCTTCGACTCCGCAGGCGGTTCGGCGTCGCCGCGGCCGTGGCCGTCGTCGCCCTTGGCGGGACCATCGGGATTGTCGCGGCTCCCCTCGTCGACCTGGCGAGTGTGCAGCAGAAGGCGAGCGATAGCGCGGACATCCTTCGCGACTCCCTCGGCCGTTCCGGCGAGTCGACCGAGTCACGAGAGGTCCTCGTGTCTCAGGGAATCAAGCTCTACCTGGACGGTAACGTCGTGGGAGTGGGGCCAGGCCGGACCAAGGCAACACTGCACGACGCTGCAGCGCCCTACGTCAAAGAGGCCCACAACGACTACATCGCCACGCTCGTGGAGCGTGGCCTGCTCGGTGGTCTGGGCCTGATGCTGCTCATCTGGGGGATCGGCACCCGACTCGCTCGGGTCTCCCAGTGGCCCCGGGATCCTGCGATCGTCGCACTCGTGCCCCGCCCCGAGTTCCTCGTCGGGCTCGGGTGTGCCTTCGCCATCTCAGCGGTCTTCTACGAGGTGCTCCACTTCCGGCATCTATGGGCCTTCCTGGGCATCGTGGCCGGGATCGATCCCGCTGGTGCACCGCCAGCGAGGAGGGGCCCATGGGCGCCCTGACCCGGGTCGGTCGTCCGCGGCTCATGGTTCGACAGATCGCCAAGCTGCCGGGTCGTTCCGTGATGGGCAATGTTGCGGCTCGTCTCGTGGCACTCGCGTCGATCGCAGCGGTGACGGTGATCGTGGCGCGCACGGGAGGCGCCGAGGACGTCGGGCTCCTGGCGCTGATGCGGGTCATGCCGGGCCTCGTCGGGGTCCTCGCCGCCTCCGGCCTCCCCAGTGCGACGGGCTACTTCGTGGCCGGGCCCCATGCCGGAAACGCTCGACTGTGGCCGACGATCGGCCTGGTCATGGTGGTCGGGGCGCTCCTCGGCACGGCGGTCTGGGCGGTGCTGACGCCGACGATCCATCAGCACCTCATGTCCACGACGACTCCTCAAGTCGTCCTCGCCGTGGGCGCCACGGTCGCCACACAGCTGCCTGTGGCCGTGGGCAAGTCCGCCCTTCAGGCAATGGGGGACTCTCGCGGAGCGAATCTCGCGACGGCCGCTGAGGAGGCGGCCTTCATCCCGGCGTGGTGGCTCGCCTGGGCCGTCGGTCTGCGTGGTGGCTGGCTTCTGGTGGTTGCCCTGCTGCTCGCCGACGTGGTCGTTGCGGTGTGGGCCTGGCTCCGCATTGCCCGGCGGGCGTCCGCCGGCGGTGCGCGATTGCTTGGCCGCCCGGACCGGGAACTCGCCACGGACATGGTTCGATTCGGCGCCCGTAGCCAGGTCGGGGGGCTCGTCATGCTGCTCAACCTGCGTCTGGACGTCATCGTGCTGGGCCTGTTTGCCGGTCCCGCGCCAGTCGGTGTCTACGTCGTGGCCTCGAAGTTTGCCGAGCTCCTCAGGCTGCCGGCCCTCGCCCTGTCGTGGGTCATCTATCCGCGAGTGGCGCGCGAGGGGGCCGCCATCATGCTCAAGCAGGCTCAACGATGGCTCCCCAAGCTGCTCGTGCTTGGCGTCGTCACCGCCCTGGGCCTGGCCGCGTCGGCCTTCGTGGTGCTGCCCGTTCTCTACGGGCCGGAGTTCGTGGATGCCGGCTGGCCGACAGCGGTGCTCGCCCTCGGGCTGGTTCTCCAACCCGTCGCCGGGGTCGCGACGGGCTTCCTCATGGGCGCAGGCCGACCAGGGCTCAACTCGGCCATTCTCGGTGCCGGGCTCGTCGTGACGGTGGTTCTCGACGTCATCCTCATCCCGGCCCACGGTGCCCTGGGCGCCGCATGGGCGAGCGCGGCGGCCTACCTCATGACCGATTCCATGCTCATCGCGTCCGTGCGATCGACCTTGTGGCGGCCGAACACGGGGGAGGAACCTTGAGGCGGCTGACGACCATCCTCGTCACGTTCGTGCTGGCCGCTGCAATGGGCGCCTGCTCTGGCACCGGGAACGCGATCGAGCCAACCCATGCAGCCGGCAAGCCACGTGAGCAGTACGTGGCGTTGGCCGACGCGGTCCTGGCACAAGGCGCCCAGGCGTGGGTCGAGGCCGACCTGGTCAAGGCATGGCGTGCTGGTCCGGAGCGCTTTGATTCCGTGGTGGGCGTCGTGGCGGCATTCGTCGCTCGATCGGGCATCGGGGGAGTCAAGATCGCGGACGAGTTCGGCTACGGGGACGGGCTGGGGGCCTCCGATGCCCAAGATGCCCTCCGGAGCATGACAGCTGCGATGCACGACCGTGTTCCGGATCGGAGGGTGCTCATCGATGTCGTCGTTCCGCAGCTGGGCTGCCTGGCATGGCAGGAGTCGGCCTCTCCGGGGACCCCGGGAGCAGCGGGCTGGGCCACCGCGACGCCGGAGGCGCGCAGCAGGATGCGGCGCTGCGCCGAGGCTGAGGCTGCGAAGAACCCGGCGGCGACGATCGCAGCCGTCGACGGTTATGTGCGAGATGGCGGGATCGACGTGCTCGACCTCAGCGCCGGCCTGCGTGACGACGCAGAGTATGCCGCCTGGGGGACAACCCGGGACGCGGCCATGACCGCGATCTGGGCGGAGGCTTCTCGTCGGTGGGGTGACCGCGTCACGTTGCAGGCACGCAAGGCGCTCGCGCACGATGGTGCCTACGACAAGCCTGCAGCGACAGCAGAGGCCGATGTGCACACGTTCGTCGACATTCCCCTCGCCAACGGCGCAAAGGCCGTCGACGTGTGGACGTGGAGCCAGCCCTACCGGGGCACGACGCGTCAGCTGACCGATCCGGGATTGGTCGACAACGCGCTCGTCACTGCGTTGCGCGCTCGCCGAGAGCGTGGCGCGAGCCTGTGGACGCACATGACGCCGTCGTCCCTGCAAAAAGGGTTGGAGGCCGACGTCCGGGCCGCAACCTCGATCTTCGGCACGGTGTTCGTCACTTCGGGGACTGGCTGAGCTCCAACGATCGGCTGGCAGTCGGTGCCTGTCAGGCGTGGTTGCGCAACACGACGAAGGGCTCGACCGCCGTGCCGCCAACGACGCTGCCCCAGTAGGCGGCCCGCTCGGCCAACGCCCGTAGCGACCGTGGGTGAGGGTAGTCGCGCAGCTCCGGCTCGTAGCAGGCCATGGCGTCAAGCTTGCGCTGGAGCGTGGCGCCCACGTCGACGAACCACGCTGGTTGGAAAGCCGATCCCGTCATGGGCCAGGCCCATTCTGTTGAGGATGGCGTGTCGAAGGCTAGTAGCCGGCGCACCGACGGCGCCGCGTACGGGCGGCAGGCCGTCCAGGTGGCTCGGGCGACGACTCCATGGTCGGAGTTCACGTCCGAGGGGTTGTGCGTGTAGATGATCTGCGCCCCGAGACCCGCGACGATCGACTCGACTGACTGCGTGACCTCCAACAGCGGTAGCGCATCCAGCCGCTGATCCGGCATCGACAGGAACTCGATGCTGCTGAAGCCGATCACGGCGGCACTGCGCTCGGCGCAGTCACGCAGGGTGGACGTCATGGTGTCCTCGTACCGAGCCGTTGCTCCTTCGGACAGGACCACCGCGTGCACATCGTCGCCCGCGTCGACGTGTTTGGCGAAAGTCGCTCCGGCGCCGAGGATCTCGTCATCGGGGTGCGCCGCGATGACGAGGACGGTGCTCACAGGCCGGCTCCCAGCGGTCGGGGGCGATGACCGAGTGCCCAGGCCGAGGTCTCCTCGTCGGGGGCGGTGAACTGCGTTCCGGGCCCCAGTCCAGCGACGGCAGCGAACTCCGTGGCTGGCATCGGGTGCGCGCCAGCCTGCCCCATCTCCGTCACGACGAGACTGCCCGGGCCCGCAGCGACGCGGACACCCGTGGCGTCGACCTCCAGCACCTTTCCAGGCGTCCCGGCGGCGTGATGACGGAGTGGGGGCAGGCTGCTCCAGAGCATGACTTGCTCACCCTCGTGGTGGGTGAAGGCCCCGGGATAGGGGGCGGTCTGTGCCCGGATCCAGTTGTGGACCTCGGTCGGCGTGCGGGTCCAGTCGGTGACGCCCATCGCCGGCGTGCGTTTGGGGAGCAGGCTGGCGCCCTGCTCGTCCTGGCGGCGCGAGGTGGCCCGGCCCTCCAGCAGGGCGGCGAGATTGTCGCGCAGCATCGTCGCCCCGAGGGCGGCAACGCGCTCGTAGACCGTCGCGCACGTGTCATCGAGGTAGATCGGTGTGGAGCGCTGGTCCACGATCCCCCCGGTGTCCACACCTGGGTCCAAGAGCATCATCGTGTTGCCTGTGCAGGTCTCCCCACGCAGAATCGCCCAGTTCACGGGCGCTCGTCCCCGGTTGCGAGGGAGCAGGGAGGCGTGGAAGCCGATGCACCCGTGCCGTGGGACGGCCAGCAGCTCGGCACCGATGAGTCTCGTCCATCCGATCACGGCGATCAGGGCCGGGTCGAGGTCGCGGATCGCTGAGATGCTAGCGGGCGCATTGACGTCGTCGACGTACAGCACCCGAATGCCACGGTCCCTGGCCGCAGTCGCCAGATCGATCGCGCCGGAGACCCCGGCGGCCGCCTCCGGCGAGAGGGTGACGATCGCGCCCAGCTCCGCGTCCGGATGCTCGTCAATGGCGCGAAGGCCGTCCATTGCTTCGTGCACCGCACCGATGAGGACCACCCGGTGGTTGCCCATGGCGTGAATCCTAGGACTCGACCCACGGGCAACGACCTGAATCACTAATCTCGATGGGAAGGAGACGCACGAACGAGGGTGAGTGGTGATCCCGAGAGACGGATTCCTTGGCGTTCACGGTGCCGACCCGGTGAGTGTGGATGTCGGCCTCGTGGAGCGCGGTCTCGCACTCGCGGGCTTGGTCGTGACCGCGCCGGCGATGGCGGTGGCCGCGCTGGCCATCCGGCGGAGCTCACGGGGCCCCGTCCTCTTTCGGGCGGAGCGGGTTGGGCAGGAAGGACGTCCCTTCACGATGCTGAAGCTACGCACCATGCACACGGGCTCCGAGCAGCTCGGGGAGATCACTGGGGGCAAGGACGTCCGGATCTTCCCGGCGGGCCGGGTCCTGCGTCGACTCAAGCTCGACGAGGTGCCCCAGTTGGTCAATATCCTGCGCGGTGAGATGGCGTTCGTCGGTCCGCGTCCCGAGGCCCCGGCGATCGTCGAAAGCCACTACCGACCGTGGATGCGCGAGACCTTGCGCGTTCCCCCCGGCGTGGTGGGTCCGGGGAGTCTCTGGTACTTCCAGCAGGAGGACGCACTGCCTCCGGACGCCGACCTGGCGGAGTCGTTCTATGTCGAGACCCTGCTGCCGCGCAAGCTTGCTCGCGAGCTCGTGTTCGTGCGACGGCCCTCACTTTCTTATCGTTGTGAGCTGGTGGCCCGCACCCTGCTCGGGATTCTCGGGCTGGGCCGGCTGATGGACTCCTATCGACTGAGGGAGGAACTCGAGGCCGAGCGATTGCTCGCGCAGGTGGAGGCGGAGGCGGGAGATGAGCCAGACCACCGGCGGCCGGCGCTGATCGAGGACTGAACGCCGGACCCCGTCCCCATCAGCCACGCAGGCGCACCGAGAGGCACGTGACGCAGCCCTCGAGCTTCTCGAACTCGGAGATGTCGACCAAGGTCACGTCGTGTCCCAGGCTCTGGAACAGGTGCGCCGTCCGGGGCGCCGCCGCGGACATGAGGACGGACAGGCCGCCCAGCAGGACGACGTGGGCGCCGGCCGGCTCGGGCACAGCCAGGAAGTCGGGCCACCGGCGCTGGTCGTCGACCGTTGCCTCGTGCCCGATGACCGTGCCCAGCGGGAGCGCCGTGACAGCCGACTTGAGGTGCAGTGTCCGAGTGACCGGCACCCGATGAACCGTGACCCGAGAGCCCGTCGGTGCCCGTCTCACCGCCTGCTCCAGCTGGGCGATCCCCGCGTCGTTGGAGCGGCCACCGATGCCGACCCAGATCTCGCGGCCCCACTTGAGGACATCGCCGCCATCGAGGGTGCCGGGGGCCTCGATCGGCACGCATCGGTAGCCGACCTGCTCCAGCGGCTCCCGGAGGCCGGCCTGCTCGGCCCGTCGCGCCGGCGCACCCGAGCGGCAGAGCACGGCGACATCGCCGAACACTACGACCTGGTCCTCGACGAAGACGCCGTCGGGGCAGTCGTCGACGGCAGGAGCCTCGAGGACCTCCCAGCCCCGGCGCTCCAGTGCGGCGCAGTACTCCTCCCACTGCCGCAGTGCGAGGTGGGCGTCGACCGACGGGGACCGCTCGACGTGAGTGACGATCCCGTCTGCGAGGCGGGGTGATGGTCGCCGGACGAGGGCGAGGCGGCGATGCACCACGCGAGCCTACGCGGCCCCCGGGGCAACCCTGGACGCGGTGCCGAGCCGCTTTACGCCGGAAGGGTGCCGCGAACGAGACTGTCACCCGAGTGCGCGGGCTGGTCGTCGAAGGATTCGCGGGATATGTCCACGACCACGTAGCCCTGGTCGAGCAGGGACTGGCTGATGGGGAACAGGCCCTTCTCGGTGTCCAGGACCCCGATCGACACCATTCGCTTGCCGTCACGGTTGATGAGCCAGACCTCGAGATAGCCGTCGCCGGCACTGAGGGCGCTGGTGGTCGCCACCTCGAGCTTGACCCCGGAACCGGTGCGCACCAGGGCGGCCTCGCCCAGGCGCTGTTGCGTGTCCAGTGTGTCCAGCTCCGCCTGGGCGGCCGGCATTGCCGGGGCAGCCTCGTCCCAGACGGCTCGCCCGGTGAGCAGGCCAACCACCAAGCCGGCAGCGGCCATTCCGGCCGCCCAGGGCCACCTGCGCCTGCGCTGACGGATCGGTTGGTCGGGTCTGCGCGCCCCGATCGGGACGACGCCCGCTACATCGTCGGCGACCCTCGCAGCGATCCGGTCCCAGACGCGAGACGGCGGGCTCTCCCACGCGCCCGGAGCCCCCAGGGCTGCCGCGCTGCCCGCCACGAGGGCGGCTGTCCGCCTGAGCTCGGCCACGGTGTGAGCGCACTCGTCGCAGCGTTCGAGGTGCTCACGCGCGCCCGGTGCCAGCTCGTCGAGGCCGAGTGCCGCGCCGGCGAGCTGCTCCTCATCAGGGTGATACATGGTCCACCTCCTTGAGCCTCTCTCGCAGCTGGAGCAGGCCTCGCCGAATGTGGCTCTTGACCGTGCCGAGCGGAAGCCCGAGCGCCTGTGCGATGTCGTCGTGGGACCGATCCTCGAGGAAGGCCATCTTGATCACCGCGGCCCGTGGGTCGCCCATCTGCTCGAGCTCGTGGACGATGAGCAGACGCTGGGCCCACTCGGCGTCGTCGGTGACCGGAGGCGTCGCCGCCGACTCGAGGGCCACGGCCTGCAGGTTGCGGTGGTTGCGGTACCGCTGCGTGCGCAGGTCGGCGATCCGGTGCCTGGTGATCCCCACGAGCCAGGCCTGGATGCTGCCGTGCTCCGGTCGGAAGGTGCGCCGGCCGTTCCAGGCAGAGACGAAGACCTGCTGGGTGACATCCTCCGCGTCGGCCGGGTCGCCGAGCGAACGCAGCGCGATCGTGTGCACCAGGCTCGACCAGAGCCGATAGATCTCGGCCAGCGCGTCGGGAGAGCCGACGGCCAGGGCCTTGGCCAGCTCGCCAGTGTCGGCTCCGGCCTCGTCGCGCACGGACACGGCAACACCATATCCAGCGGAAATCATCGGAGCGGAACTCCGACGACGACGAGGTTCTCCTCGTAGGTGTGGGTCGCCTGGTCGAAGCGGCCGCCGCACGTGATCACATGAAGGCGGGCCGGGCCCGTCCTGTCGAAGATGGCCTCGAGGTCGAGCCCCTCCTTCTCGAGGTGGGCGACCTGGGTGACCCGGTACCGCCGCACGATCGAACCGGAACGAACGGTCAGCACGTCTCCTCTGCGCAGCCGCTCGAGGCGCGCGGCTGGGCCTGTGCCGAAGTCGGGCATGTCGCGGTGGGCGGCGAGAACGGTTGCGCCTTCCTTGTCCCCGGGTCGGGGGCCGTACTCGTACCAGCCCATGACAGCAGGACTCGGTGGCAGGGCCATCTGCCCGTTCGTGGCGACGCCCACCGGCCGCACCAGCATGGAGATGCCCACGCTGTCGGCCTCGAAGCGGGCCGGCGCCGGCAGCGTCGGCGCGGTGGAGGGTGACGCGGTGGAGGGTGACGCGGTGGGGTCGGTTCTCCGGGGTGGCTCGGCCGGTGGAGTCAGTGGGGCAGCCGTCAGGGGAGCGGAGACCCCGCCCGGCTCCGGCCCCGCCTCGGACGGAAGGGTGAGCCACGCTGCGGCGCTGCCC
>NZ_DATCWX010000232.1:0-10195 GCF_036566125.1 Intrasporangium sp. | reverse complement strand
AGGTTCAGTGGTGTCGACGCCGTGGACCGCCTGACCGTGGAGATCAGGGAAGGCGAGATCTTCGGCCTCCTCGGTCCGAACGGCGCGGGCAAGACGACCACGGTCCGGATGCTCGCCGGGCTCATCGGGATCACCGAGGGGCGAGCCGAGGTGGCCGGCGTCGATGTCACCGACCGCGCGGCCGGGAGCCGGCTGCGCAGCCTCGTGGGCGTACTACCCGAGGAGGTCGGACTGTACGGGGACCTCTCTGCTGCCCGGACGCTCGACTACTTCGGCAGGCTCTACCACCTTCCCGCCGGCGTCAGGGCAGAGCGGATCGAAGGCCTGCTGACCCGGCTCGGCCTGTGGGAACGTCGCGACCAGCCGGTGTCAAGCCTGTCCAAGGGCCTCAAGCAACGGCTCGCCCTGGCTCGGGCCTTGGTCCACGACCCGCCCGTCGTCCTGCTGGATGAGCCGACGGCGAATCTGGACCCGGAGGTGGCCCGCACGGTGCGTGACTTCCTGATCGAGCTGCGCGACGAGGGACACACGCTGGTCATCAATACCCACCGGCTCGACGAGGCGCAACGCACGTGCGACCGGGTCGGCATCCTGCGAACCCGACTGCTGCGGGTCGGTCGGCCGGACGAGCTCCAGCTCCGGGCGTCGGACAACCGGGTCGACATCGACCTCGAGACGGTCGCGGAGCAGCACCTCGATGCTGTACGCGCGCTTGGCGTCACGGAGCTGCGCCTCGATGGGGCTCGACTGGTCGCAACTCTGCCGCCGGATGTCGAGGTGCCGGATCTCGTCTCGGCCCTCGTCGGCGCCGGCGCTCGGGTTACCGGCGTCTCCCGGGAGAGCACCAGCCTCGAGGAGGCCTACCTCGAGGTCATCGAGGGGACATCATGAGCATCGCCACCGCGCTGACGATCGCGCGCAAGGACGTGTGGGTCGCGCTCCGTCGGCGCAGCACCCTGGTCGGACTGGTCGTCTTCCCGCTCATCGTTGCGCTGGGCCTGCCGCTCGTGCTGCGGCGCGTCGGTGAGCGGACGGGGGCAGGGGACGCCACGATGGCCATGGTGCCGCAGCTGCTCGACGCCTTCGTCTTCTTCCTGGTCATCGGCTCGGCGGTCCTGCCCACCGCGATTGCGGCGTACTCGCTGGTCGGCGAAAAGGTCGAGCGTAGCCTCGAACCCCTGCTCGCAACACCGGCGAGCGAGCTCGAGATCCTCCTCGGCAAGACCCTCGCGGCGCTGGTTCCCACGTTGCTCGCGATCTGGCTCGGTGGGGCCGTGTTCGTTCTCAACGCGAACCGGCAAACCCAGTCCCTCTGGGGCCGGACCTTCCTGCCGGACACGGCGACGTGGATCATCCTCATGGTTGTGGTCCCACTGGCCGCCCTCTTCAGTGTGCTCGCGAGCGTCCTTGTCTCCGTGCGGGTGACCGACGTCCGCACGGCTCAGCAGCTGGCGGGTCTCATGGTCATCCCGTTCGCGGCCCTCTATGTCCTCTCCGAGATCGGCGTCTTCGACCTCAGCCCGACGTCGCTGCTGTGGATCGCGGCGGTGCTGCTCGTCCTCGACCTGGTCCTGTTCGCCGGCGCGCGCGCCGTCTTCGACCGTGAGGAGATACTGACCCGATGGCGCTGACCCGCGCCGGCACCACGGGCGGTGTGCGGTTGTGATACTGGGTGGATGACCGGTGCCCTGACTCGACCCTCAGGCACGACCTCCGAACCGTGAGGAGCAGGCGATGAGATTCGGACTGCACATTCCCAACTTCACGTGGGCGGGTGGCCCCGACGCGCTCCGTGGCCGGCTCGTCGACATCGCGAGTACCGCCGAGAACGCCGGGTACGACCGGATCAGCGTCATGGACCACGTGTGGCAGATTGCACCACTCGGCCCTCCGGAGCACGAGATGCTCGAGGCCTACACGACGCTCGGCTTCCTGGCCGGCCAGACCCAGCGGGTTGAGCTGCTCGCCATGGTGACCGCCGTCGTCTACCGGGACCCGGGGCTGTTGGCCAAGGCCGTCACGACGCTCGACGTGCTGTCCGGAGGCCGAGCTGTGCTCGGGATCGGCGCCGCCTGGAACGAAGAGGAGTCTCGGGGCCTGGGACTGCTCTTCCCGTCGACGAAGGAGCGGTTCGAGCGGCTCGAGGAGGCCCTGCAGATCGTCCTGCAGATGTGGAGCGACGACGAGGGACCCTATAAGGGCAAGCACTACCAATTGGCCCGGACCCTGAACTCCCCACAGCCGCTGAGCCGCCCGCGCCCGCCTATCCTCATCGGGGGCTCAGGGGAGCGCAAGACGCTTCGGCTCGTGGCGCAGTACGCCGACTCGTGCAACATCTTCGACACGCCCGAGCTACCCCGCAAGCTCGACGTGCTGCGCGAGCACTGCGAGCGGCTGGGCCGCGACTACGACGAGATCGAGAAGACGGCGCAGTTGCGCTTCGACCTCGGCCCCGACGGCGAACACGTGGATCGGCTCATCGACCACCTGCACGAGCTCGCGGGCCTCGGGATCGAGGTTGCACATGGCGGTTTGAAGGATGTGGAGTCCATGCGGCCGCTCGAGCTGATGGCCGAGCGCGTCATACCGGCTTTGAAGGATTCCTGAGCCAGGCTCAGCGCGCGACCGTCGTGGCCCGTCTCGCCACCCTGGAGGTCGACGGTCCGACCGCACGGCCGACGTGCTCGGCTTTCGACAGCGGCGGCGCCAGATTCCAACCAACTGAAGGAGAACCCGTGGCCTCACCCAGTCGGAGCTCGAGTCCGCCGGGCCGGGCCCAACTGCGCAAGGTCGTCGTCTACTCACTGCTCTCCCTGGATGGTGTTGCGGAAGAGCCCGGCGACTGGATGTTCGACGTGGACGCCGAAGTATTCGCCTTCCTCGGTCGGGTCATCGAGACCCAGGATGACGTCCTGCTTGGACGAGGGACATACGACTACTGGGTCGACTACTGGCCCACGTCGGAAGTCCAGCCCTTCGCCGACTTCATCAACTCGACACCAAAGCACGTGTTCAGTTCGCACCCACTTTGGGGCACGTGGCAGAACGAGCAGCTTGTCACCGCTCCCGTCGAGGATCATGTCCAAGCCCTGCAGGCCGGCCTCGGAGGCGACATCGGAGTCCACGGCAGCATCACCCTCGTGCAGGCATTGCTCGCGGCGGACCTCGTCGACGAGCTGCACCTCGTCGTGGCTCCCACGATTACTGGTCGTGGCGCACGGCTGTTCCCATCCGGCATCAACGGACCCCTCCGACTCGCCTGCACCGGCCAGTCGCTCACCCCGAGCGGCACGCTTCTCCTGTCCTATGCCAGGAGCGCTGAGGGTGGGCAGCACGTCCCCTCTCGTCTCTGACCCGGGACGGCTTGGCCAAGCGAACTCCTGGAGTGCTGGGGCCCGCGGCGTCAGCAACTGCACGCTCGACGCAAGGTGGGATCCGCCCCCGACAATCGAGCCGCGGCGAAATTGTCGACGCGCCTTCGGCCGCAACCCTGCCGACGTTCCAGCCCCGGCGGGATTGACGGAGTCGCGGGACGCGAGACGTGTGACCGTTCCCTGGGACCTCGAGCACCAGCACCGAGATCACGCCGTATGCCGCTGTGCTCGGCCCCATGCACCCGCTAACTCCCAGCGTGGCCGGTTTCCCCGTCGAGCATGCACTTCCCGTCAGGCCTCGTGCCGGTACCCCGGGCGCGCCGGCGCCTGTGGAACGACCACGGTCCGCGGGCTCGCGAGCCTCGCATCCCGGCTCACACCGGACTCGGGGCTCTACTCAACGGCGCGACTTGAGTTCGGCCCTGAATCACGCTGCATAGCAAGCGGATTAAGGCGGACTGCTCTGACCGTGAGCGCTACTGCCAACAGGCCAGCAGCCCCGAGCACCGCCCATTGCGCCCATGGCTGGATCTGCGCGTTACCGCTCGGGCGCGTGAGACCGAAGTAGACCATGACGGCTGGCGCTACGAGCCCCGGCACCAGGCTCCACGCCCGGGGACGATGGGTGAGCGCGCCGAGCACCGCCATGACGGGGCCGACCAACAACGAGATGGCGGACCAGAGCTGGATCTCGCTGACACTCAGTTGATCGTTCAGTCCCAGCATGGCGTCGCTCACGTAGTAGGCAAGGACCGCCAGCAGCAGGCCTCCCGTTGCCAGCAGCGCTGCTGCGCCCAGGCGCCGTGTGAACCAGCCGACTCCGAACGCGAATAGCGCCCACGCCCACGGCGTCCCCAACCATGAGCTGACGTACTCGAGCCAGCGCACGCCCTGACCCGGCGTGGTCGTGAAGGGGCCGTAGGCGGACCCGAAGGCGTTGCTCACCGAGTTGGCCACGCCAAGAGCAATGCCCGCAACGAGGGGAGGCGCCCAGCGAACACCTGAGGCACGTGCCGCTGCCAGTTGGCTTGGCCGGTTCGCTGCGACGGCCCCGTCGGTGTCCACGCTCACCGATCCTTCCAAAACCAATGACTCATCAGGGCTCGGTACCAGTGCGCCGGTCTCTCTCCTCCAGCTCCTCATCCGTGACGTAACGGTCGGCGTACTCCTGCCCGGACAGCTCGGCGATCCGCGCCATGAGTGCATCCGTCGCCTCCCGCCAGGCAGCGGGATCGTCCGGGCGGTCCGCCCACCGCGAGAGGTCCAACGGGGCGTCATACGTGATGGACACTCGTCCCCGGCGCGGGTTCGGCTGGCCCGGTAGGCGGATCTCTCGAGTTCCTTGCACAACGGCCGGGATGACGGGTATGTGGAGCGGCAGGGCCAGGCGCATGACGCCGGTCCGGCCACGATAGAGCCTGCCGTCCGGGGACCGCGTGCCCTCAGGGAAGAGCGCAACGACTCCTCCTTCCGCGAGGATCCGCCCGGCGTAGTCGAGCCCGGGACTCGCGGCGGCAGCGCTCGCCGGATCGATCGGTACCTGCCCGATCGCGCGGAGGAACCAGGCCAGCGCGCGGCGTCGCAGGCTCTTGCCCGAGTAGTACTTCTGCTTCGCGATGAAGATGACTCGTCGCGGCACGCCGAGGCTGATCACCACCGGGTCGATCATCGTCACGTGGTTGCCGGCGAGGAGAAAGGGGCCGGTCCGGGGGAGGTTCTCACGCCCGGACCACCGGGGTCTCACGTACCACCGAGCGATCGGCGCGACGACGACGAACTTGAAGAACCAGTACCACACGCCGCACAGCCTAGGGAACGAGTCAGGACTCCAGGTACGGGTCGGTGATCTGTCGGAGCATGGTCAGTGCCTCTCGCAACTGCTGCATTCGCCGGGTCCCGAGGTGGGCCTCCCACTCCTCCTCGATCCGCTGCTCCTCGGCTCGCGCGATGGGGATCGCCTCTTTGGCGCGCGGGGTAAGCCGGACGAGTCGCGCGCGGCCGTCGGTGGCGTCCGGCACCCGTTCGACATAGCCGGCTGTCTCAAGCCTGTCGACCAAGGCCGTGGCCGTCTGCTTGGCGACCTGGGCCCGGTCGGCGAGCACTGAGACGCGAGTTCCGGTCTCGTCGATGCCCATGAGCAGACGGCTCTGCGCGATGGTCACGTCGTCATAGCCCTGCGCGGTGACTGCCTCGTAGATGCGGTTCTCCGCCGTTCGGTGCGCGATGAACATCAGAAGGCTGGTCGGCAGTTCGCGAGACATCGGGCTCCTTGCACTAGTCCTATAAGCGAACTATATTGATTCGCTATTGGGACTACTTTAGTGGCTGGGTGTGGCATGGGTTCGCAACACGGACGGGTGCAGCAGGTCGACTTCTGGTTCGACCCCGTGTGTCCATACTCGTGGATCGGGTCGCGCTGGTTGCTGGAGGTCACAACACAACGCCGCCTCCAGATCAAGTGGCACGTCATGAGCCTCTACCTGCTCAACGAACACCGGACCGACGACCCCTCGTATGTCAGTCATCTGCGCGAGGTCAACGGTGCGGCACGGGTGGCGACGGCAGCGGCGGGACACGCAGGGGAGCCCGTGCTCGGTGATCTCTACACCGCCTTCGGCGCCCGCATCTTCGACGACTGGCGCTATGCCGGTGGGGACGAGTGTCGCGCGGCCATGGCGGCCGCACTCGCGGAGGTCGGCCTCCCCGCTGATCTCGTTGCGGCCTTCGACACGGAAGAGCACGACGCCGAGCTCCGTCGCAGCCACGATGCCGCGATCGCCCTTGTGGGGGACGAGTGCGGCACCCCGGTCACCCGAATCGACGACCCAGCCCTCTACGGCCCAATCCTCAATTCGATCCCACGCGGCGCCGCGGCGGTCCGCGTCTTTGACGCCATGCGGCTCCTGTCGACCGTCCCCGACTTCTACGAGCTCAAGCGCACCCGCACGACTGCTCCGGTCTTCACCTGACGAGAGAATCGACCATGAACGACGACGAGCTCTGGGCAGCGATCGACGACCAACGCCGGCGCACGGCCGACCTGCTCGAGACGCTCACTCCAACCCAGTGGCAGCAACCCTCGCTGTGCGACGGCTGGACCGTCCGCGACGTCGCCGCCCACCTCACCCTCCAGCAGCAACGTTTCCGGGACGTCCTCTCCTTCACGCGACATCACCCCGCGCTGCTGCGGAGCCTCACGCTGAACCGGATCATCCACGACTCCGCCGTCCTTCAGGCCAGGATGCCCACCGACGAGATCATCGGACGGATTCGCGGGATGGTCGGCTCGCGTCGCCACAACGCCTTCGTGTCCGAGCGCGAGACCCTCATCGACATCCTCGTCCACGGCCAGGACATCGCCGTCCCGCTTCGACTGGAGCTCGCGATGCCAGTTGACGCGACTGCGGAAGCCGCCACCCGCGTCTGGCGGATCCGTAACACCTGGCTCGGTTCCGTGAACCGGAAGCTCCCGCTCGACGGGCATCGGCTCAGCGCGACAGACACCGACTGGTCGGTGGGCGACGGTATTGAGGTCAGGGGCCCCATCGGCGCCCTCCTGCTGCTGGTCACAGGCCGGCCGGCGGCTCTCGCCCAGCTCTCCGGCGAAGGGGCGGAGGCGCTGAAGCGGGGGGCCCTCGCCGCCTGATCCGGCGTTGTGCAGGTGCCGGGTGGTGTGGTGGAGTCGGTCTGAAACAGGTCCACCGCCGCACGACCTCGGAGAAACCATGACCGACGTCCTCGACCCCACCCTGTCGCACACTCGCGGCGAGACCGACCCCCCGCTCATCGAGCAGACGATCGGCGACAACTTCGACGCCACCGTGGCGCGGTTCCCGGACCGCGAAGCCCTCGTCGACGTGGCGCAGGGCAAGAGGTGGACGTATGCCGCTCTGCTCGCTGACGTGGACACGCTCGCTCGCGCTCTCCTGGCCATCGGCGTCAAGACCGGCGACCGGGTCGGCATCTGGGCGCCGAACTGCTCCGAGTGGACACTGGTGCAGTTCGCCACGGCAAAGATCGGCGCGATCCTCGTCAACATCAACCCCGCCTACCGGTCGCACGAGCTGCACTACGTCCTCGGCCAGGCCGGGATCACGACCCTCATCGCGGCGGAGTCGTTCAAGACGAGCAACTACCGGGAGATGGTCGACGAGGTGCGCCACGACGTGCCTGGGCTGGAGCGCGTCATCTACATCGGCACCGACGACTGGGAGGCAACCACGTCCCAAGCCGAGCGGGTGAGCGAGAGCGAGCTCAGCGGCATACAGGCATCGTTGAATCCGACTGACCCGATCAACATCCAGTACACGTCGGGCACCACGGGATTCCCCAAGGGCGCGACACTCAGCCACCGCAACATCCTCAACAACGGCTTCTTCGTCGGCGAGCTGTGCCGCTACACCGAGCAGGACCGGGTGTGCATCCCGGTGCCCTTCTACCACTGCTTCGGGATGGTCATGGGCAACTTGGCGTGCACGAGCCACGGGTCCTGCATGGTGATCCCGGCCCCCGGGTTCGACCCGGTGGCGACGCTGCAGGCGACCCAGGACGAGAAGTGCACGAGCCTCTACGGCGTGCCGACCATGTTCATCGCCGAATGGAACCTGCCCAACTTCGCAGACTTCGACCTGTCCAGCGTGCGGACCGGGATCATGGCGGGCTCCCCGTGTCCGGCCGAGCTGATGCGCAAGCTCATCGCCTCCGGCATCGAGGAGATGACCATCTGCTACGGGATGACGGAGACGTCCCCGGTGTCGACGCAGAACCACACGGACGACACGTTCGAGCAGAAGACGGGGACCGTCGGCCGGGTCCACCCGCACCTGGAGATCAAGATCACCGACCCGACGAGCGGCGAAACGGTCAAGCGCGGCCAGGCTGGCGAGTTCATGACCAAGGGCTACTCCGTCATGCTTGGCTACTGGGAGCAGCCGGACAAGACGGCCGAGGCCGTCGAGGACGGGTGGATGCACACCGGCGACCTCGCGGTCATGCACGACGACGGCTACGTCGAGATCACCGGCCGGATCAAGGACATGGTCATCCGGGGCGGCGAGAACGTCTACCCACGGGAGATCGAGGAGTTCCTCTACACCCATCCGGACGTGCTGGATGCGCAGGTCATCGGCGTGCCCGACCCGAAGTACGGCGAGGAGCTGTGCGCCTGGATCCGGATGAAGGAGGGCGCCGAGCCGCTGACCGCGGAGGCGGTGCGAGAGTTCTGCACCGGGCAGCTCGCGCACTACAAGATCCCCCGCTACGTCGAGATCGTCGACGAGTTCCCCATGACGGTGACCGGAAAGATCCGCAAGGTGGAGATGCGGGAGACCACGACGAAGAAGCTCGGTCTCGGCTGAGGCCCAACGGACCGTGCGCCGGCACGTGGAGATGAGTATGGGATCTCAGGCGCCCGGTCGGCTCCGGAATAGGCTGAGTCACAACGCCGCCCGTCTGGGCCGCGGCCGGTCCCTGGGTGAGGAGGCCGTCATGGCCACTCTGGAGAGCATTCTTTCCCGAGGTGTTGCCGAAGGAATCATCACGAGCCAGCAGGCGGACGGCCTTCGTGCCCTGATCGCTGACGAGACCGGACGCGCGGACGCGCCACCGACGCGCCCGGCCGAGCAGCCCTCGCTTGTCGTGGAGGCGCTCGGCTATCTCGGTGGGATCATCGTGCTCGTCGGCGCGATTCTCGTTGCCTCGCAGTTCTGGCCGGGGCTCGGTGACGGCGGCCAGTTGGCGATCGTCCTCGGGGCGGCCCTCGGGTTGCTCGTGGCCGGTGCCCTCGTGCCTTCCCGCCTCGGGGCCACTGGTGGCCGGCTCCGTTCGGTGCTGTGGGCGCTCAGCGTCGTTGCGTTCACGGGAGCGTTGGGGAAGCTCTTCTACGACGTCCTCGACCTCGGCGGTCCTCAGGCTGACGCCACCGCCGTCCCGCCCCTCATGGCCGCCCTGGCCACCGCCTATTCCTTGGTGCTCTGGTTCTGGCGGCCGAGCGTCCTCCAGCTCGCCGTCGCGGCTGCGGGCACCGCGTTCACTGCCGGACTGACCGGAGGAGCGCTCGGCCTGAGGTTCGACGCCGTCGCGGCGGCTGTGCTGACCGTCGGTGCCGTCTGGATCGCCCTCGGCTGGAGTGGGGTGGTGCGTCCTGCTCGTGCAACGGTCGTCATCGGGTCGCTCATTGCTTTCGTCGGTGGCCAGCTTGTCACCGTCGGTGGATACAGCCCGATCTGGGGGCTCCTGACCGCGGCTGCTCTGGTCGGGCTGGCCCTCTACCGCCGTGACCTGCTCGTCCTGGGCATCGGCTCCGTGGGAGTCCTCATCAGCCTTCCGATGGTGGTCTACGACTGGTTTCCGAGCGTTGCTGCGGCTGCCGTCAGCCTCATCGTCGTGGGCGCGCTCCTCGTCGTGGCTGCGCTCTACACGGCGCGGCGCACGTCCGTGCGGGCCTGACCATTCCTTGGCCGTATGCCGCTGAGCTCGCTCCCGTGCGCCCAGCTGGGCCGCGTGTGGCCGGGTGATGAACTGGGTTGGTACGCAGTGGAGTCAGGGTGCCTGGGCCGATCGCCGAAGAAGGGGTCACGGGCGTTGTCGGTGGTCGCTTCTAGGGTTTTGGTATGAGCAGGGGGCGGGCAGCGAGCGGCGGGGTGTCGCCCGGGGTGCCGCCGGTTGCCGCGGTGTCGGAGGAGGCTCGGGTGGACCTGCCGGGGTTGCCGGCGCGGCTGGCGTCGATGGCTGCGGAGCTGCGGCTGATCACGCGCAACTATCCGCTGCACGCGTTGGCGCCGGCCGGGGTCGGGGACGCGATCGAGCAGGCGCAGGCGATC
>NZ_DATCWX010000226.1:0-2256 GCF_036566125.1 Intrasporangium sp. | reverse complement strand
GGTCCCGTTGAGCCGGTACGCCATCTCGAGGGCGATGACGTTGCCGAACTTTGCGGACCCGCACCAGTCGCCGTACTGGATCGGGTAGTCGACCGAGGTGCCGTCGGTGAAGTTGACCCGGCCCATGGTGTCCTGATCCCGTTGGGTGGCGGTGCCGATGAGCGAGAGCTTCGTCGCGCCCGGGGCTAGGGTCACCTCGAGCGTCTGCCCGGCGCCGGTCGCGTTGTCGTTCTCGCCGGACGGGATGGCCGGGATCGAGTAGCGCAGATCCGTGCCGGGCACCGTGATGACGCGGCCCGGGACACCCCCGGCCTCGGTCAGTGCCGCGCGAGAGATCCCCGCGCGGTCCGCGTCGCACGGCACCTGCTGGCCCACCTCGCCGATGCAGACCGAGTCGAACGCCCCGGCATAGGAGGGAACCGACGCCTGGTGCACCGTGACGCCACCGACGGCGCTCCCGCTGCCGGTCTGCATCGTCACTGTCACTCGGGGCTGGTAATAGCCGGGCTTGGACCAGGTGTGGGTGCCCTTGACGGTGAAGGAGCCGAGATCTCCGGCCACGATCGTGCCGTCGGAGCTCGAGCCGTCACCCCAGGCGATCGTGGCCGTGACGGGTCCGGACGGGTAGCCGACCCCGCCTGAGAACGTCGCCACGGTGCCGGTCCACTCCGTGTCCTCGGTGACCTCGAACTCGGGCGCACCAACGACCTTGACACCGGTCGTCTGCGCCTTTGATCCGTCCGTGAGCAGCTCGACCTCGGCCAGGTTGGCATTGGCCGCGCCGGTGGTCTCCGTCACGACGAGGCGGTAGGACGTGTAGGTCTCAGGCTCGGCGATCCGGAACGGCCGCGTCTGCATGCGCCACGGGAACTGCTCACCCGATCGGGTGTCGAGCGTCGTCCACGTTGCACCACCGTCGCGGGAGCCTTCGAGGCGCCACGCCGACGGGTCTCCGGCGGCCGGGCCGGACGTGACGGTGTACCACGTCGCCCGCTGGCCCACGCCCGAGAGCGTGAAGCCGATGGTCGGCGTCGCGGTCGCGAAGGCTGCCGACGTCCGCGACGTGTCGTCGAAGAGCGCCTTGGCGGCACTGCCTGCGGCAAGACCAGCGGCGCTGGCCGTGCCGCGGCCGGGGCCGGTGGCGTCCTTGAGCGGCTTCGGCACCTCCGTGCCCTGGGTCAGGGACGGCGGGGCGTCCTGGGCCCGAGCGCCGAAGTCCGACGGACGGGCACCCATTGCGAAGTCGACCCTGGCGTTCCCGGCGAGGGCGGACTGGTTGATCGAGACGCTCTTGTGCTTGGTGCCGTTGACGGTGACGCCCTGGATGTAGATGTTCGTCTCGGAGTTGCCGGGAGCAGTGACGACGAGGTCGCCCTGCGTGCGGTGCACCGTCATCCGCTCGAACTTCGGAGAGCCGATCGCCCACTCCGGAGACCCGACCTGGAGGGGGTAGATCCCGAGCGCCGACAGGACGTACCACGCTGACATCTCGCCGTTGTCCTCGTCGCCGGGGTAGCCCTGGCCGATGTCCGACCCGACGTAGAGCCGGCGCATGATCTCGCGGACCTTCTCGGCGGTCTTCCACTGCTGACCGGTCCAGACGTACATGTACGGGATGTGATGGCTGACCTGATTGCTCTGGCCGAGCTGGCCCATCCGGACGTCGCGCGCCTCGAGCATCTCGTGGATGGTGCCGCCGTACGAGCCCGGCTTGGTGGCCGTCTCCGGCGTGGCGAAGAACTGGTCCAGCTTGTCGGCGAGGGCCGCGCGGCCGCCGTAGAGGTTGGCCAGGCCGTTGCCGTCCTGCGGTGCGTGGAAGGCGAAGTTCCAGCCGTTCGTCTCGGTGAAGTCGCCGCCCCAGACCTCAGGGTCGAAGGTCGCGGGGAAGCTGCCGTTCGCCGCGCGGCCCTGGAAGAAGCCGACCTTGTCGTTGAAGACGTTGACGTAGTTCGTCGCCCGGCGCAGGAAGTACTGCGACTCCTCGGTGAGCTGGCCTCGCCGCGCCTCCGGGGTCCCGGGATCCTTGGCGAGCTGCGCGGCCATCGTCCCGATCCCGAAGTCGTTGATCAGTCCCTCGAGGCCCCACGACACGCTCTCGTGCGTGCTCGTGCTCGTGTAGCCCAGGAAGATCGACGTGTCGAGCCCCTTGCGGCCGACGGCGCTCGACGTCGGCAGGACCGTCGCGTTCTTGAGCGCCGCATCGTAGGTGCCCAGCGGGTCCGGCAGCGGGACGCCCTTGACGTAGGCGTCGGCGAA
>NZ_DATCWX010000216.1:0-12086 GCF_036566125.1 Intrasporangium sp. | reverse complement strand
CCGCCGCTGCCGATTTGGGAGACCTCGTGGGCGACGGTGCGGTCGTGTGGCCGCTATCCACAGTCATTTCGAGAGCCTTCGACAACCCGCATGTGAACCGACGCCCTCTCCGCGACGGCACTGACATTTTGAAGCAGGAAGGGCCCGCGATTAGGCCGAGTCAGAAGGGTCGGTGTCGACGCAGCAGGCATCGCGGAGGAGACGCCAGCATCGAGGGCCTTGGTGATCGCGACGTGCCGCAGCGCGTGCGGACTGATGAGCGGTGAGATCCCGGCCGCCTCGCGTTCCGCACGACCATGCGGTAGGCGTGACGTCGGTCGGACGGCATCTCGGCCCTCGGGGCCCTGGGCAATCCCGGCGAAATGACTCGCCGCGACCCTTGCGCACCAGCGGCGGCTGATCATGATTGGCTGCTCTTGTGGCAACGCAGCTTCCAGGGCTAACACCGATGAAGATGTCGACGGACTCGCCTGCCTACCTGGCGCAACGGTATCTGGCTAGCGCCTATGACTCCGTCGCCAGCCTCATCGAGGAAACCTACCCAGCCCTGCGCGCGCAGCGTGACGGGAGCCGCGGCCGGCTCACTCATGCCGAGCAGGATCTGTTCCGTGCCGCTGTGGTTTTCGCTGGCGCGGGCGTAGACGCCGTGTTAAAGCAAGCCTTGCATGCCTGCGTCCCCGATTAGAGCTGTGACATCGCCTGGCGCAAGAGACAAGTACCTGGAGTTCGTCTCGAAGCACTTGCAGAGCGGCCTCGAGGTGAACTCTCGTCGCTTGGCCGAGTTGCTGATTCACGATGATCCCCGGGCGGCCCTGATGGACGCCTATGTCTTGAGCCTCACGGGATCGAGCCTCCAGTCCCAAAGCCAAGTGACGGCTAGTCTCGCGGCGCTTGGGCTGCAGGATGAGCGTGACTTGTTCAGAGACTCTCGCGACCTTAACCCGCTGTTCCGCACGCGAAACGAGATCGCGCACGAGATGGATATGACTCCAGCGGCGCTCAGAGACAAGAACCGCCGCACGCGACGGGAGCGCTCCATGTCCTCTTACATCGAGATGTGCCATGACGGTCTGGACTACTGCCAGCGCGTTCTTAACGCCCTTGATGTAGCTCTGAACGTCACATGAGCGCATTGGCTGCAGGGACGCCCTATCTGGGCGGTGTGACGCTAGACCCGTCTGGGCGAAAGGACTTGTCGGTCACCGAACTGAAGTAGCACCTCAGCTCTCCCGCCTGATCGCTGGGACTGCGATGTCTCCTTCTGGAGGTTGAGGCGAGTTGAGTCGATCGACCGTGAGTAGCGAAAGGAGCTGCTGTGGCACATTTGTGGCACACATTCACAGCAATAGCCCGCCCGCAGTGTCAACGAATCGGTAGGAACCACGCACGAATTCGGGGATGGCAGCCAGCGTGAGCGGGTACTGATCGCCCTTTTAATCCGCCGGTCGTCGGTTCGAGCCCGACGGGGCCCACCACACGTTTATGCAGGTCAGAGGCTATTTTCGCCCGAACAAGAAGGTCGGCGAGACCCCGAAACGAACCGCAGATGATGTGCCACAAATGTGCCACACGAAATGTGCCACACGAGCTTGGAACGCAAACGCAGGTCGGGCCGGGCTCAGCTGAGCAGCAGAACCCCGCTCAGACAGCCTAGCGACAGCTATTGCCCGCGGATTCCTCGTGCGCAAGGACGCAGACCGAACGCTTTTCTTGGCCGATGAGGCTATTGCTCGGTGGGGTCCACCCGGTGGACCAGCTCGTCGAGGGCGCTGACCCCGCTCTTGTCGAGGGTGTCCGTGGCTAGATGGGTCTCCTGGGCGTCACAACGAGAGGGGATGACGGTGTTCAAGGAGCGGGTCCGGGAGCTGCGTCCGGCGTAGCTGCCGCCGGACCCGACCTCACGTACGGTGTACGTGGCGGGTGAGCTGGCCCAGTTCGAGTTCACGTTAGGGCGCCCGACGCCGGGGGGTCAGTTTCAGCCGCCGTCGACATTGACAGGTGTCGCGGGCGTTCCGCAGGCAGTCTTGCTTGGAGAGCGGCCTTGATTTCCGCTTCACCCAGAGCAGGTGTGCGACCGAGAAGTCGCGGTCCTGGCAAAGCGAAGACTCCATGGCGGCGACGATGGCCTCGCCTCCGCGTAGTGGGGTTCGAGGTTGCATCCTTCGTGCTCACGGGCCGCTGGTGATCACGGCCGTGTCAGTGTCGGCGGGTCTCGTACAGGAGCACCATGGATGGCGCAGAGAAGCAAGCGGCGACTTGCCATTCGTCGTGGCCACCGCCCGGGCTGGCCTCACGACCGCGCCGGCGCACCTGATGGCCCTTGACACCCCATGAGGTCGCCCTACGTTTCGCCTTCTCCGGCGCTGTGTTTGCTAACCGCGGAGCCCCTGCGCCACCGAAGGTATGGGTGATAATGCCGAAGACCACGCCCATGTCGTCGCCGTCGCGCACGGCGCCTCGAAAAGCTGGCGTGGGGCACGGACACGATCGCGACCTTCATTCGGGAGGAAGAGCCGGTGGCGTACCTCATGCTCTACGGCAGTGGTTGGATGCAGCGGTGGCAGATCCCGGCCGGCCAAGAGAACACGGTTCTGTCGGAGATCGCTCGCATCGGACGAGACGAGACAGGCCGTCTTTCCGTCGTGGACTCCGAGACCGGTGCCACCGTCACCCTCATGGTTGCCTGGGCCGCGATCGCGACGGCAGTGATCGTGGACACTGACGCCACGCCTGGGCACCATGAAGGCACGGGACAGTACGCCTGAGACGCACACGCTTGACTGCCGCCGCAGGGCGGCGTCCTTAGGCTGGCGGCATCCGAAGGTGTGTCACCGGACGCGAGTTTCCGACCCAGTCGTGGCGTTCATGAGCCCTGTACAACCGGACGCCTTCACCCGTTGGGCTGGCTGGTCACGATGGGGAGGCTCGGCCGTACCGGGAAGGTCCTGAAGAACGTGCGGCCCGACCCGGTGCCGCTCCGCTTCTGTGTGCGGGTCGAATCCATTCCGCGCACCTCCATAGCCCCAACATATGGGGCGGCGCCGCGCTGCAAGGGGCATGCAGGGGTGTGGTCAGGCGCCAGTGGTGCCTCGCCTGCGCCGGCGGGCGCCCATGCGCAACTCGGTGACCCGGGCTATACCTGCGATGGCTACCACCACGCCGCCGCCGACGGCGGCAATCAGCACGGCCATCCCCAGCGGGATGGAGCCACTCATACCCAGAAAGTGCACGTCGACCTTCGTTGAATTCTGCAGCATGAAGACGATGAGCAGGATCAGGAGCAGAAGCGCGACACCGGTTGCCGCCCAGACGGCGCGCGCCCGCGTGAACCGTGCGGCGACAACGGCGGGCGGCGAGTCTTCCGCCGTCGACGGCGTGTTGTGTGGTTCCTGCTCGGGTGGCGAGGAGGAAGAGCGAGTCGCCATGATCCCAACCTTCCTGACCTCGCGATGCCCAGACCAGGACATTCTCATCGTGGCGTCTCACAGGGCGTCACCACAAGGCTTCCCACATATCCGTCGCTCGGATGCGGCCAGCCGGTCGATCCGCCGCCGTTGTCGTCCTGATGTCGTGGCGCTCGGCCCTGTCGACGTTTACCGAGTCTTCGGCGTACCTGAGTGGGTCTGAACAGGCAAACGCAGGGCGGCTGAACAGGTGTCGGAGCGGTGGCGCCCACGGGGTGTCCATCCGGCTGATCCTCGTCGGAGAACGTGAGCAATGTCTGAGCCTCCGCCGCGGACCTTGGCCCCTTGCTCAAGTACGTCTTGATGGGAACGTCCAGCAATTTCGGCAACATGACGGGCATCTCCCACCTCCGCGCTCGCGCCGTCCTCGCTCGCGGTGATCGTCGTGGATTCGAAGGCTCATCATGAGCGCGTCCGTCATCGGCCTCTTCCTCCTCGTGCTGGTGCTGCTACTGGCAGCCCTGGCGATCAAGATCGTCAAGCAGTACGAGCTGGGAGGGCTCTTCCGGCTCGGTCGAGTCATCGGCACTCGGTCGCCCGGACTCCGGTTGATCATCCCCCTTCGTCGACGTCCTGCACCGCGTCTCGCTGCGTATCGTCACGATGCCCATCCAGTCCCAGGGAAACATCACCCGCGACAACGTCAGCGTCGACGTCTCGGCCGTGGCGTACTTCCGGGTGGTCGACGCGGTCAACTCGGTCATCGCGATCGAGAACGTGAATGCCGCGACCAACCAGGTCGCCCAGACGACCCTGCGCGAGGTCGTCGGGCAGCATACCCTCGACGAGATCCTCGCCGAGACGGACCGGATCAACCTCGACATCCGCCAGATCCTCGACGGCAGCACCCTGGACTGGGGCGTCGAGGTGACCCTCGTCGAGCTGAAGGACGTCCAGCTTCCCGACACCATGAAGCGGGCGATGGCTCGTCAGGCGGAGGCGGAGCGGGAGAAGCGGCCAAGATCATCAACGCCGAAGGCGAGTCCCTCGCAGCGGCGGCGCTGGGCGATGCGTCGGACACGATGATGGCCCACCCTCTCGCCCTCCAGCTGCGCAACCTGCAGCCTCGTCGAGATCGGCGTGGACATGAACACGACGGTCGTCGTGCCTTGACCAGCCCGCACTGCACGACCTGACCTGAGGGCAGCGCGTCGGGGCGATGAGCTGCCGGCCCGGACGACCGGGACGGCAGCTTGGGGTCGGGTGGAGCAGGCGCCCGGAATGTCAGCCTTCGACGAGATCACGCGCCTGTCGTCCGGTCGTAGTCGTCGGCAAGCCGCTCGATGTCCTCCTCGTCGAAATGACCGAAGGCGACTTCCAGGACCCGGACGGCCGTCGAGGCGGAGTTCCCGAGACGGTGGGTCGAGCCCCGGGGGATCCAGGCACGGCCCCCCGCGGGGACACTGTTCGACTCACCGTCCACCTCGACGTCGGCGGGCCCGTCGATGACCTGCCAGAGCTCGTCGCGCTGGGTATGGCGTTGCAGCGAGAGCCGCTGGAGTGGGGCGACGGTGATGATCTTCACGGTCACCGTCTGATTGTGGACGAACTGCTCGAAACTGCCCCAGGGGCGTTCCGAGCCGGTGATCAGCTCGAGCGGGAGTCGGGCGCGGTTTGGTGTCAGGGAAAGCTTCATAGTGACTCCGATGGTCGGTGCACTCTGCGCATCTGCATGGAGTGATGCGTTTCGATCTCCGCCCGGTGCCCAGCGCTCGGGCTTGGGACGGTGTCAGGGCCGCTCGAGCAGCCGGGCCAGCAACCACTCGAGGTCGATGAAGGCGAACCGGATCGACGAGTCGGCGCACCCATAGGGCAGGACGAGATCCTCGCCGTGGATCAGGCCGCCGCACGAGTAGAGGACGTTGGGCACATAGCCGTCGCGCTCCCCCGGGTCTGTGGTCATGAGAGGCTCGGACAGCACGCCGCGCACGATCGTCGGGTCATCGAGGTCGAGCAGCATGGCTCCGAGGGCATACGTGCGCATCGGCCCGACGCCGTGGGTGATGACAAGCCACCCTTGGGGCGTCTCGAGCGGCGACGAGCACGGACCGAGCTGGATGAGGTCCCAGGGCCGGCTCGGGCGCAGCACCGTGACCGGCCGTTCCCACCGCAGCAGGTCCAGCGAGCTGGCGATGCTGATGGACTCGCGGTCCCAGCGCGAGAGGCTCCAGAAGCGGCCGCCGATCCGTCTCGGGAAGAGCGCCATGCCCTTGTTCTTCGCGGCTGGCCCGAGCTGTGGTCGCATCGAGAAGGTCTTGAAGTCAGTGGTGCACAGCAGGTGCGGTGCGACGCCGGACCCGTCGTATGCCGTGTACGTGGCGTAGTAGCGGATGCTTCCGTCGTCGTCGACGAACCGCACGAGGCGAGCGTCCTCGATGCCGTGACTCTCTGCCCCCACGCTGGGGAAGATGACCCGCTCCGACAGGTCGCTCGTGGTAGGGAACGTCAGCTCGTAGCTGCTGGCGGCCATCCGGCGCACACGCTCGAGAAGGCCGTCGTGACCACGCCGTGGGCTGTCTTGTTCGCTCGACGCGAGGACGTCGTCGAGCTCCTGGGCACTGAACTGCTCGGGCAGGCGCCCCAGGACGCCTTGGGCCGTGACGGCGTCGCCCGCCTCGTCGAGCGCCTCGCGCAGGAACTCGGTCGGCATGCGGCTCTGCGTCATCCGGCCGGTCGTGAGCCGCGTCCGTGCCGCGTCGAGTCGCACGACGTCATTCCCTGCCAGCACTCCGGTACGGAGCTCCAGGCTGGAGACGTGTCCCTCACCGACGGCCCGAGCCGTCATGACGAAGCGAAGCTCGCCGGGCGCCAGGCCGCTCTGGTCCGGATGCGCGGCGATGGAGGGGTTGAACAGGGCCGCGGCCTCGATGGCGTACTCATGAGTGAGGTAGGCGCCGATGAGGTCGGCCCGGTCCGACGAGATTCCTGCGACCGACGGGATCCGGTGCGCGACGATCTGGTAGTGCTCCTTGAACGAGCCCCGGAGGTCGGCGTGCCTTCCGGCGTGCGCGGAGAGAGTGGCCGCCAGGGTGGTCTCGACGTCTGTCTCGCTCATCGAGACGAGCCGCTCGACGACCGAGTCGGCGCGTGAGATCCCCTTGCTCGGCAGCTCGTGGCCCGGGAGGAAAGGCCGCGCGATGACGCGCCGCGCGTCCGCCCGGAGGATGACCGGGCTGCGTCGCACGAGGTCCGGGTGATCGTTCACGGTGCGTGGACGAGGGCAGGTCCCGTGGTGCCGACGGCCCGAAGCCGGCGCGCCTGCTGGAGGGTGGAGAGCGCCGCAAGCGTGGACTCGGCGCCCTGGTTCTCGTTGCGGCCGCGGACCTCAAGCCCGTCGTAGCCGCCGCCGCTCACCGGGTCGACCATCGCGATGCCGACGTCGTTGGCCCCCTCGAACCAAGCGGCGCACTGCAGCGCGGCGTCGGCCCACCGGGGGTATCCCGTGAAGTCATGGGCCCGGGCGCAGGCGTCCGCCAGCGCGGCCAGCTCGATGGGCTGCTGGTCGAAGCCGGGCCGCGGCTCGCCGATCGACCACCCGCCCACGGGTGTGACCGAGAGGTGCTCCCCTGCCGTCTCGACCTCGAGGAGCCACTCGAGCATGCGGAGTCCGCTTTCGACCCAACGCGGCTCGCCGAGCAGGTCCCCCGCGGCGAGCAGCATCTCAGGCAGGACAGCGTTGGCGTAGCGCAGCCGGTCCTCCGGCCAGTACCAGTCGGGGGCAGCCCAAGTGGCCCAGGTCGGGCCTGCCGCCAGCGGGTCGATGAGCGAGGCCGCGTCCGCGAGCAGGGCTCGGGCCGTTCCGTGGTCGGTGTGGACCGTGAGCACCTCCGCCGCCCCCAGCGCGGCGAAGGCCATCGCACGCGTCCACGGCGAGCGTCTCCCGGCGCTGGCCTCGAACAGGGTCAGGGCCTCGGACGCGAGTTGCGGCGAGGGTGAGCGTGCAGCGGCAGTGCCAAGCCCCCACAGGGCGCGACCCCAGCAGTCCTCCACTCCGGCCGCCTCCTGCCAGACCAGGTTGGCACCCAGCCGGTTCCGGATGCCGCCATCGAGGTCCTGGGCGCTCGCGAGAAAACGTAGGTAGGTCGCCGCCAGCGTGGCCGTGGCCTCGTCGGGCACGGGCTCTCGCGTCGTGACGACCAAGCCACGAGCCACGTCGTCGACGCAGTAGCCGTGGTCCAGGCGTCGCTCGGTGAGCTCCGCATGCTCGAAGAGACCCGTCGAGTCACTGAGGCTGTGGAGATGGCGGAAGCAGACCCCTGGGCTGCTCTTGCCGTTCACGCGCTGACCCGCACCGTCTCCGAGTCGAGGGCCGAGGACGCGAGGTCGCGATACTGCTGGGCCACCGTGCTCCACAGCAGCGCGGGGCTGAGCCGGTCGGCCTCGGCAGCGAGGGTGCCCGCGAGTCCGGGCTCGGTGAGCACTCTGCGCAGGGCAGCGGCGATCGCGCCAGGGCTCTGGCGCTCGACGAGAAGCCCGGCTCCGCTCGAGAGCAGCTCGACGGCGTGCGGGAAGCCGGTGGAGATGACGGGTTTGCCGGCCGTCACCGCCTCGACGAGAACGCCGGAAGTGACCTGCTCACGTGAGTCGTAGGGCAGCAGAATGACGTCGGCCTCCTGGACGAGGCGCCCCAGTTCGCGCGTGTCGAGATAGCGGTCGTCGAAGGTCACGACGTCGTCGACGCCGAACTGGCGGGCTCTCGCCTCGAGGCCACGTCGGTACGCGTCCCCGTCCCGTTCGAGCACCCTCGGATGCGTCTGGCCGACGATGTGGTACCTCGGAGCGGGATGGATGTCCCGCAGCTCGGCCATGGCCGAGATGCCCCACTCGATCCCCTTGCCCTCGCCCAGCAGGCCCCAGGTGAGGACAGTCGGTCCGTCGCCCGAAGCCCGTGGGGCAGTCTGGCCGCCCCAGAGTCGCGCAGTCGCCTGGCCTCCGACCCGTGCGTCGACTGCTCCATGGGGGATGACCCTCACCTTGTCGCTGTCCACGAGGTATCGGTGGACCAAGCGTTCCTTCGCGGTCAGGGTCATGGTCACCACGGTGTCCGACAACAGGATGAGCTCGTCGAGGATCGCCTTCTGGCGCATCGTGGGTGTCACCAGGACCGTGTGCAGGACCGTGATGACTGGCCGGGTCACGGCCCGCACCACATCGAGCACGTCGCGGCCGTCAGGGCCGCCGAAGATGCCGTACTCGTGCTGGACGACGACGACGTCGAAGCCGTTGAGCCGCGCGGCAGCCGACTCGGCGCCGCCGTGCTGCCCACGGACCCACTCGTGTCGCACCTCCGCCGGCCGGGAGGCGCTGGCGACGTCGACCACGTCCACGACACCTATCAGGTCGCCCGGTGACCGGAGGCTCTGGACGAGCGCGAAACTGAACGTGGCGAGGCCGCACTGGGTCGGTGGGTAGGTGCTGAGAACTCCGTATGACGTCGACACGTGGGTGCCTTCCCGCTCCAACGGCGACAGTCTGACGCCGAAGACGGCCATTACGGAAGCCGGGAGTGCGCGCAATGTGCGCCGCGGCTACCCCTCCTGTGAGAGCACGGGAGCGGTTCGATCACGACGTCTTCGTCACTGACAGGGCCTCGTCCAACCGAGGCACACCGATGGTCCGAGGGTAACACCCGAGCGCGTGAGCGCCCGGACGCGAGCCGGGCCGTCCCCCGCGGTTCGACATCGGCGTAGGCTCACGGGTACCGACGTGGGTGCCCACTCAGCAGCTCGCCGTCGCAATCCACAGAGGGATACCCGTGAAAATCGGTGTCATCGCCTCCATCGCCCATCGGCTCCCACCCCGGAGCTACGGGCCCTGGGAGCAGATCGCGTCCACACTGACCGAGGGCTTCGTCGCACGGGGTCACGAGGTGACCCTGTTCGCGTCCGCGGACTCCGACACGGCAGCCCGACTTCACGGCACTGCGCCGACCGGCTATGAAGAAGACTCGAACGTCGACGCCAAGGTGTGGGAGGGCCTTCACAACGCAGCCGTGTTCGAGCGGGCAAGCGAGTTCGACGTGATCGCAAACCATTTCGACTTCATGCCGCTCACCTACAGTCGTCTGGTGTCGACGCCCGTGGTGACAACGATCCACGGATTCTCGTCACCGGAGATCGTGTCGGTGTATCGCTCGTACGACGACGTCGCCCACTACGTGGCGATCAGCGAGGCCAATCGACACCCGGCCCTGCACTACACGGCCACCGTCCATCACGGCATCGACCTCGACCGGTTCAGCTTCGTCCCAGTCCCCGACGACTACCTGCTGTTCCTCGGACGGATCCACCCCGACAAGGGCACACACCTTGCCGTGGAGGTTGCCCAGCGGTCGGGGCTGCCGCTCGTGATCGCAGGCATCGTCCAGGACGAGGCGTACTTCCGCGACGTCGTGGCTCCGCACGTCGATGGAGCTGGGGTGTCCTATGTGGGACCCGTGGGTCCAGTGGAGCGAGATGCGCTTCTCGGCCGCGCGCGCGCCCTGCTCCATCTGATCAGCTTCGCCGAGCCCTTCGGCCTCTCCGTCGTGGAGGCGCTCGCCACTGGAACGCCGGTCATCGCGACACGTCTCGGGTCGATGCCGGAGATCATCCGGGACGGCGTCACGGGCTGGCTCGTGGCCGACCCCGACCAGGCGGTTTCCGCCGTCTCGCGGCTCCATCTTGTCGATCGCGCCGACTGCCGCGCCGACGCCGTCAGTAGATTCGGCTCTGCACGGATGATCGACGCGCACCTCACCGTCTTCGAGCGGGTTCTCGAGCAAGGGCACGAGGACCACGGCTGACGGCGCGAGCACGGTCGTCACGGCAAGAGGACGCCTTCACGGCATACGCCGTGCCCCTGGATCCTTGGAGCCGGCCCGCTCCTCGTCGAGCCGGGTGACCCGACCCCGGTGGTCACGAGGGTGAGCGAGCCCGCCGTCCCGACGTCCGCCCCTGCCGTGTACACGCGCAGGGTCAGGCCGGGCGCAGACACGTCGAGCGCCTCGCGTGGAGGTCGAGCTGGTGGTCCGGCTGGTCCTCGCCGCCTCCTACGGCGAAGTTCCGGCCGATGCAGGACATCGCCGGCCCCGAGAGAGTGCGGCGCACTCGGGGTCGATCAACAAACGAGACCTCCGTCTACCGGATCGAATTCCTGTCGTTTGCCATCCGCGGCGTGAACGGAAACACCGAGGGCCCGACAAGCGGCTACTTGACGATCTGCATACAGGCGCACGAGGGGATCGCCGCGCGAAGACCCGGAGGTATCCCGATCCTGCGCGGCGTCTGCTGGCCCCTGATCATGCTCGGCCAGGTTTCGGAGCGCGGGCCGCCGTCGGAGGAGCACAATGGAGGGGACGTGCGGCCCTGCCCGCGCTGCGGAGGCGAAAGATGTCAGCGAACTCCGGCCCCGACCCGACCGGTCCCCTTCCCGACTGGGCCCTGGCGCAGGCTATGGATGGCCTGAATGACGAGAACAGCGGCGGCCGCGAGGAGCGGGCGAGGCAGCTCGTGCAGGACCTGCAGGACGAGCAACATGACGAGTATGACGACCCTGACGAGGGTGGCGAAGCGTGATCCGACGTAGTTGCCTCCTGCGCGGGTCCGCTACCGGTGGGTGTGATCGCTGATTGCTTGGATTCCAGCGAACGACGAACGGCCCCCACACTCTACCGCCGAAGCCCGGCCAGTCCCTCGCTGGTCCTGCCCCTCCATTCCTCCTCCGGCGAGCGTCGAGGGTGCTGTGGTGAAATATCGCATCACCGGCAGCGCGTCGGACCGCGATCGATCCGAGATCACGCTATGCCCGCAGATCCGCCCCGTGCTCAGGCGTGCACGAGTAGGTCCTTGGCGGTCGTAGCGGAGGATCTGCGGGCCGCAAATGAGGTGGTGCGCGAGCTTCGGCGTGGCCCGATCCTGCGCGAGCGCCTCTTGGCGGCCCACCAATGCCTGCTCACGGCAAGGGAGTTGTATACGGCCGAGCTGATCGCCCGAGGGCTGCCGGTGCCTCCAAAGCTGCATGGCGCCCTGCGTTTGCAGCGACCTATCGCTGGCGGAGGTGACCGCGCAAGGTAGCACCGTCTTTCCCGGGCCACCGGCGCGGCACAGCGCGGATTTCGAACAGCCCGCGAGCGGGCATCACCCAACAAACTCCACCCTGCGCCGTGGCGCGGATCTCGCGGCTGTGGCATTCAGCGGACGGGGCAAGGGCCCGGTTCGACTCCGTCGCGCCGTGAGAAGGCCACCGACACCCCGCTGGAAGGCAAAGCGGGCGTTTACCGTGACCCACGGGAGGGAGGAGAGTGGACACTCTGGCCGCGCATCAGCGACGTCTCGCTGTGGGGCGGTCCCGTCCAAACATTGGCGGACCGATGAGCGGTCTTGCTCCGTGGGGCCACCAGGCGCTCTGGTTGTGTACGGCCCGGCACGTCGGCGACGCGCGCCGGTTCGTCAGGTACCACCTGGAGGGCCTCGGCCTCGCCGCGGTCGCCTCAGACGTCTCTTTGGCCGTGAGTGAACTTGCGACCAACGCGGTGGTGCACGCGGGGACCCCGTTCACCGTCACTCTCGTGGGCATGCGTGGACAGGTCACCATTGCCGTCGGCGATCTGTCGCCCGTGCAGCTGCCGGCGGGATGGCCCGC
>NZ_DATCWX010000204.1:0-13012 GCF_036566125.1 Intrasporangium sp. | reverse complement strand
CCGCCGCTTGCGCAGCCGCCTGCGCGGTGCCGTGGGTGGCGGGGCGGTCTGGCGCGGAGGGCCCGCGGGCTCGGGCCTCGGCTGCCCCGACCCCGGACGCTGCTGCTTGCCTGGGTCGCGGGTGTCGACGGTGTACGCGTCGTGCTCCTCCGCAGGCTCCGGGCGCTCCGCGGCAGGTCGTCCTGGAATGGACCGACGCTTCCGGGTGTCCACGACGTAGACGTCGTCATCCGAAGCGCCCGCGCCCGGTCGGCGACGGGTCGAGTCAGTCGGCATCGGTGCCCTTCGGGTCAGGAGCGGGCGAGTGCGCCGCTGAGGGAAAGAGGTCGTTGACCCGCGGCGCCTCGTCGAGGGCGATCCGCCGGGCGAGCCGGGTGTAGCGCAGCTCCATCTGCCGGAACCGCCTGAACGTCGTGACGACGAAGCCGAAGAACGCGAGGACGAGGCCATAGAGGATGAGGTCGGCGCCTCGCCCAATGCCCACTCGGGTGGCGATGCGGTTCCAGATGCCCGGGTCGAGGATGGACCAGATGGCGAAACCGGCGAGGACGAGCAGCCCGATCCGCCGGAGCGCCTGGGTGCGCTGGCCGCTGCCGGCAAGCAGGCGCCAGGAGATGGCGAGCGTGCCGAGGATGAGGAGGGCCTGGATGCCGAGCTGCTTCATCTCCAGATCAGCTCCGCGAGGATGTTGACCGCGTTCCACAGCGACTGGCCCTTGGCCTTGCTGTAGTCGGTGTAGAGGATGTGCACAGGAGCCTCCGCGTAGGCCACCGGCTCGCCGTCGATCCGCATGGCACCGATCTGGGCGACGATCTCGGAGGCATGGGCCATCCGGTTCTGGGTGATGTCGAGCCGGGCGACGACGCCGCGCTCGAGCACCCGCAGCCCGTTGTGCGCATCGGTGAGCCGGGTCCCCGTCGTGAGGTTCGTGTAGGCGACGGCCATGCGCAGGACCAGCTTCTTGAGGCCGGCGGCCTGCGTCCGGTCGTCGAGGAAGCGCGACCCGAACATGACCCGGACGTCGCCTTCCCTGATCCGCTCGAGCATGTCCTCGACGTCGGCGAGCTGGTGCTGGCCGTCCGCGTCGTAGGTGACGCAGTAACGCATGTCCGGATCCGTGAGTGCGTAGGCGAGGCCGGTCTGGAGAGCGGCGCCCTGCCCGAGGTTCACGGGATGGCGCACGACGACGGCACCGGCCTCGTCAGCGCGCTCCGCCGACTGGTCGGTGGATCCGTCGTCGACGCACACGATCTTGGGGAACCGGGTGCGCGCGGTGCGGACGACGTCGCCGATGACCTTCGCCTCGTTGTAGAGCGGCACCACGAGCCACACGTCGTTCGGTTGCATCACCACCAGAGTAAAGCGGAGTCACCCGTGACCTGTCCCACCACCACGCGGGCCTCGATCGACGACGTCACCCGAGCCGTGCGGCGGATCTCCGCTTCCCGAGCCTGGGACGGGGCCCGTTCTCCCGTCGGGTCTAGAGTCTGTCCCGATGACGGACCTGAGGACTGGCAAGGTCGTGCCGACTGCGACTGGCTCCGCCGCACTGCGCGTCGCCGTCGTGGGGCCGACCCATCCGCACAAGGGCGGCGTGGCGGCCCACACGACGATGCTGGCCCACCACCTCACCCAGGCCGGGCACGACGTGACCCTCGTGTCGTGGGCCCACCTCTACCCGTCCAAGCTGCACCACGCGGACGCCACCGTGCCCGAAGGAGTGCCGGAGGTTCCTCCGTACCCCCGCACCGTCAGGGCGCTGAGCTGGGCCAGACCCGACACCTGGGTGCGGACCGGGCGGCGCCTCCGCGACGTCGACGCGGTCATCGTCGTCCATGTCATGCCCCAGGTCGTGCCCGCCCACCTGGCCCTCCTGCGTGCAGCGGACGCCCTGCCGGGGCAGCCAGGCAGGTCTGCGGCGCGGCCGCAGTCCGTCGTCGTGTGCCACAACGTCCTGCCCCACGAGTCCCGACCCGGCGATGCGGTGCTGATGCGGATGCTCTTCACCCGGGTCGACGCCACGCTCGTCCACAGCGCGGAGCAGGGCCGGCTCGCCCACGAGCTCGGCGCGCGCCGGGTCTCCGTCGCGGACCTGCCGCCGCACCTGCCGGGCGGGGAGCCGGTCACGCGGGGGTCGCGCACCGGCCCGACCAGGCTCCTCGTGCTGGGGCTCATCCGCGAGTACAAGGGGATCGACGTCCTCCTTCGAGCCATGCGTGACGTGCCCGACGTCACCCTGACGATCGCAGGTGAGGTCTGGCCCTCGCAGCGGGAGGTCATCGAGCGGCTCGTGACCGATCCCCGACTCGCAGGGAGGGTCGAGCTGCGGGACGGCTACGTGCCTGCTGACGAGCTCGCGGCCCTCCTGGCCGACCATGACGTACTGACCCTGCCGTACCGGACGGCCACCGCGTCGCAGAACGTCATCCTCGGCCACGCCCATGGCCTGCCCGTGCTGGCCTCTGACATCGCACCGTTCTCGACGCAGATCGAGGACGGCGTCAACGGCCTGCTCGTTCCGCCGGAGGACGAGCGGGCCCTCGCGGGCGCGCTCCGCCGGCTGGGGGACCCGCACGTGCGAGACCGGCTCGCCGAGGGCGTGCAGACCCCCGACCTGTCCGGGCCCTGGGCGCACTACCTGGGCACGCTCGAGGCGCTCGCCGCAGCCGACCCGGAGCACGAGAGCGACCCCGCGCCGGAGGCTGCAAGCTCCACGGCAACCGATGACCCGGGCTCCGGCTCCTTGGTCGACGCCGCGCGTAGGCTCCGGTCACACCTGCGCAGCCGTAGGCCTCTTCTCGAGATACACCATGCCGACCTGCCCGACTGGGTCCTGCCGACGGACGTCCTCGGCGATCCGGCGGAGGCGGACGACGCGCGCCGGCTCGCCCGAGAGATCGGCCTGCCGATCTCTCTGGACAAGGTCTCGACGTGGGCCGCCCTTGGCGCCCTCGCCGCGATCCTCCGGGTCCGCGACGACGGGCGACGCAGCGCCATCATCGTCGACGAGACGGGCATGCGATCGGTGCTGTCCCGGTGGGCCAGGGCCGTGGGCTTCGCGCCGGTGGAGATCGACTTCACCGGGTCGCACCCGAGCGTCGCCGCCCTGGATGTCGACACCGGCTCGCTCGACGTCATCGTCCGGATCCACCCCCGCGGCTGCGACGCCGACGACGTCGACAACGTCCTCGAGCAGGCCTCGTGGGCGCTGCGATCGGGCGGCCTGCTCATCATCACGATCCCCATCGGGCCGCCGTCCGCCAGCGGAGCGCTCGGACCGGCCGATGTACGGGGCGTCCTCGCCCGGGCCCACGCCCTCGGCTTCGTGCTCGTCGGCGACATCGACGGCGATGTCAACGCCCGGATGCGCGAGGCCGGCGCGCGAGCGCGCGCCGACTCAGCGGCATACGGCCTCGTCCGTCTCACCCTGAGGAGGCGCTGAGTGAGCCGTGCACGCCTGCTCACGGTGATCCGTGCCGTCGTCGCCGTCGTGACGCTGGCGGCTGTCGTTTACGCGGTCGCACGGAACTGGGCCGACGTTTCGGTGCATCTGCGGCAGGTCTCGTGGGCCACGTTCGCGTGGTCGAGCCTCGCCGCTGGCGTCGGCACCTGGCTGACGATGCTCGGCTGGCGCACCATCCTTCGCGACCTCGGTTCCAACCTGCACCTGGCCCCTGCCACTGGCGTGTACTTCGTCGGGCAGCTCGGCAAGTACCTGCCCGGGTCGCTGTGGTCGGTCATCGTCCAGGCCGACATCGCGGCCCACCTCAAGGTGCCGCGCCGCCGCACTGCAGTCGCCGGTCTGCTGGCGCTCGGCTTCGCCCTCCTGACCGGAGTGCTCGTCGGGCTGCCATCGGCGCCTTTCCTGCTGCGCCGGTCGTCCGAGGGAACCGCCTGGTGGCTGCTCCTCGCCGTGCCCATCGCCGTCGTGCTGCTCGTGCCGCGACTGCTCAACCGGGCCATCGCCACCATGCTGAGACTGCTGCGACGCGAGCCCCTCGAGCACGAGCTGTCCGCGCCGGCCGTGCTCAAGGCGGTGGCCATCTTCATCGTCGTGTGGCTCTGCTTCGGGATCCACACCCTGTTGCTTGCCCAGGCGGTGGCGGGCGACGAGCCGCACCCCGACCTGGCGCTGGCGGCCCTGACCGGCTATGCCCTGTCGGTGTCGCTCGGGATGCTCATCATCATCCTGCCGGCAGGCCTGGGCGCTCGAGAGGGGCTGCTGACGCTCATCCTCTCCGCGGCCATCCCGACCCCGGCTGCCGCGGCCGTGGCGATCCTGTCCCGCTTCATCGTGACCGCCGTCGACGTCCTCGCCGCCCTCGTCGGCTGGCTCTATGCCCGCTCGCACCATCTGGTCAGCGAGCGTCGGGCCAGCCTGGCCGACGTGGCCAGCTCGCCCGAGTAGCTGGCCGCCGGATGCGCTGAACCCCGGTATGAGGTAGAAACTCGCTCCAGAGAGCGAGTCACCACCTCGAACCGCGGTTCAATCCCGAGGCCGGGTCGCCGACGCAGATCAGAGCCGCTCGAGGACGAAGACCGGGATGACGCGGTCGGTCTTGCCCTGGTACTCCGCGTAGGGCGGGTACGCGGCGACGCAGCGGGGCCACCACTCGGCCCGCTCGTCCGCGTCCAGCTCTCGCGCTCGGACGCGGAACGTCGCGGTGCCGTCCTGCAGGTCGACCTCGGGGTGGGCACGCAGATTGTGGTACCACTTCGGGTGGTCCGGGCTGCCGCCCCGACTCGCCACCGCGGCATAGACCCCGTCGTGCTCGACCCGCATGACCGGCACCTTGCGGGTCACCCCCGTCTTCGCGCCGCGCATCGTCAGCAGCACCACCGGCCGGCCCATGATGTCGACGGAGTCCGTGGTCCCGGTCTCCTCGATCGTCTCGACCTGTCGACGGACCCAGCTGGTAGGGCTGGGGGCGTAGTCGCCGGCCACGATCAGGCAGCTCCCGGCTCGGGCGCCGAGGACCACGGGTAGGCCTTGACGAAGTCCTCGACGACGGTGAGGTTGAGGCCACCGCAGAACTGGCGCTTGCCCATCTGCTTACCGATCTGGCCGGTCTGCAGGTTGACGTCGGCCGACCAGTGGGACAGGGCGTACTTCTTGCCCTCCGGGAACGCGCCGCGCGAGGTGTCCCACGGCGTGATGATGAACTTGTTCCCGGATTCCTTCATGGCGTTGACGCGCTCGGCCAGCGCGGCGAACTGCGATGCCTGGCTCTCCTCGAGCGAGGGGTCGTACCAGAGGATCGTGTAGCCGTGCTCGAGGTTGTGGACGAGGGCCTCGATCGCAGGGGCGTCGGCGACCGTGTAGACGCGCCGGTCGGAGAGGGCCGGTTGCGCGAGGTGCTGGCCGCTCGAGGGCGGGACCGTCGCGTAGTCGATCCGGACCTTGTCGGGAGATGACGTGCCCGGACCGACGTGGTCGGACGAGCCGGAGGCGGGGTCGTCGATGACCGGGTCGCACGCGGCTGCGGCGACGTCGCCGGTCATGCCCTCCAGCGCCGCGTTCTTCTTGCTCTGCTCGCCGACGATCGCCCACGCCACCGCGCCGCCGATGATGGCGAGCACCACGACGACGGCCCCCACCACGAGCAGCAACCGCCGACGCTCTGACCTCTTCGCCTGGGCTTGCATGGCGGCGACGCGCTCGCGTCGGTCTCGGGTCGTCTCGCGGGCCATCGTTCCTCGTTCCGGTGGTCGGCTGATCGGGCAGTCGTCCCTAATAACGCCCGCGTGTGGGTAAAGGTTTCAACGATCGGGGTCGAGTGTAGGCGAGACTGTTCCCTGTGTCCGAAGCGTCCCAGCCGAAGGTGCGCTCGTGGCGCGTCGACCGCGAGATCCTCCTGCGCGCACAGCTCTCCGACTTCCACCGCGGCGCCGGCGACCCGACCTCCCGTTGGGGAGCCGACGGGTCCTTCACGCGGGCCGCGCACACCCCCGTGGGGCCAGGCACCCTTCATCTCGTATGCCGCTCAGCCGAGTCCGTGGTCGAGTGCACAGCGTGGGGGGCTGGGGCAGGGTGGCTGCTCGAGTCCGTGCCCAGCCTCCTCGGGGAGGGTGACGACCCGTCGGGGTTCGAGCCGGACCACCCGGTCATCGCGGCCGCCTGGCATCGCTTCTCCCACTGGAGGGTTCCCCGGTCCGGTCTTGTCATGGACGCGCTGGCGCCGGCCGTCATCGAGCAGCGGGTGACCGGTCAGGAGGCCTTCGCGGGGTATCGCAGGCTCGTCCGGCGGTTCGGGGAGCCGGCGCCGGGGCCGTTCGGCGCGGAGCTCTGGCTACCACCGAGGCCCGCGGACTGGGCGAAGATCCCGTCCTGGGAGTGGCTCCGGGCCTCCGTCGACCCGGCCCGCTCGGGCGCACTCGTCCGCGCGGCCAAGGTCGCGGGTCGCCTGGAGCAGTGCGCGGGCCTGACGCTGACGCAGGCTCAAGCGCGCCTGCGTGCCGTCCCGGGGATCGGCGTGTGGACATCGGCCGAAGTCGCCCAGCGAGCGCTGGGGGACGCCGACGCCGTGAGCTTCGGCGACTTCCATGTCGCCAAGGACATCGGATGGGCGCTCATCGGTCGTCCCGTCGACGACGCAGGCCTCGCCGAGCTGCTCGAGCCCTATGCCGGGCACCGCTTCAGGGTGCAGCACCTGCTCGCCCTGGCTGGACACCGCAGGGCCCGCCGCGGGCCGCGAATGGCACCCCGCACCCACTTGCCGATGGGCACGCGCTGAGCCCAGCGGCATACGGCCGGGGCGGTGTGCCAAGCGCGCGATCTGGCGCGCGCTTGGCACACACGACGCTCGGGCGTGGGAAGATCCGGCAGGCCGCGCGAAACGCTAGGCGCCGAGCAGGTGTTCTCGGGGTTCCGCTCCGTTTCGCTCCGATGAACGGCGAGTGTCGAGTTGGTCGTCGGGACTCGATGTCGGAGACGGGTCAGCCACCTGGACCGGGACGGTAACACCGTCGAGGACGAGGAAACCGCGTCCGGGATGCCGCTGACGCGCCGGCTCCAGCCGCACGCCGAGAAGGTCGCCGTCGACCGGTGAGCTCGGCGAGAGGACGAGGCCGGTGCCGTGCCGGGCGAGCTCCGGGACGAGGCCGCGGTAGAGGCTGGTGGCGCGCCGTGCGTCGACGGTGGCGACACACCAGGCGTCCGAGCCGTCGAGCTCATGGAGGACGTCGAGGACGACCGATTCTGCCGGGGTTCCGTCGAGTCCCTCGGCGTCGTCGATCAGGACGGACAGGCGTGGGTGGGTGGCCCGCAGCTCGCGCAGTCGCACCCCGTCAGTGGCCGGGACGAGGTGGAGATCCCGTATGCCGCTCAGCCAGCTCAGCGGCGTGTGCCGGGTCGCGATCACTGCCGTCGGGTGCCCCGCGGTGGCCAGCTGTCTCGCCAGCGCCGCCAGGGCGGTGGTGCGTCCGCTGCGGGGACCGCCGACGATGACGATCCTGCGGCCCTGACGGTCGGCGTCGAAGCCGACCGGGCTCGCGTCGTCGGCCCCCAAACCGATGCTGACCCGATCGCGAGTGGGCCGCGGCAGCTGGTCCCAACCCACCGTGGGTGGAAGTGGGGCGACGCGCCAGGGCAGCCGTGCCGGGTCGAGGTCCGCCGACGCTTCGAGCTGCTTGGCGACGCGCGCTGTCGTGCGGGTCTGGCTGTCGTGCGTCAGCCCGGGCCCGACGTGGGCGAGCTGGACGTGGTGGCCCGTCGCCACGTCGATCGCCCGGCCGGCGCCGCGATGTCCATGCACCTGGGTCGGCGAGAGCCCGGCAAGGGCGAGGTCGAGCGGGTCGGGCATCGGCAGGACGAGGCGCTGCTGCACGTGGCTGGCGAGTCGGCCCGAGACGACGGAGCGGCCGCCGGTGACGACGAGTCGGAACCCGGAGGACAGGCCGTCACGAGCCAGCCGGAGCAGCGATTCGGTTGGGGCTCCGTGGTCGACGTCCTCGAAGGCGCTCTCGACCGCCTCCCACCCGTCGACGAGGAGGACCACGAGCGGGTGCCTGTGGGATGCCGAGTTGACAGGCTCGCGGGCGACGTGCGCGCTCAAACGGGAAACGACGCGTGCGGCGACGCCCGGCTCGGCGGTGCTCGTGACCGACCCGACGTGGGGCAGCGATGCGAGGTCCCGAAGTGGGCCCGGGGTGCCCTCGATGACGTGGAGGTGGAGGTCCTCCGCTGACCACTGCTCGGCCAGGCCCAGGGCGAGAGTGCGCAGCAGGGTCGATCGTCCGGTCCGAGCGCCTCCGGCCACAGCGAGGTTGCCATCGGACCCGGGGTGCCAGCTGAAGGCTGCCTGCGACTGGGTCTCCGGTTGGTCGACCAGACCGATTGCGACGGCTCCGGGCGCGTCGGCGGCCGGGAGGGCGTCTCGCTGGAGCAACTCCGGCAGTGCCGGGAGCCACGGGGACGGTGGAGCAGTGGCGCGGAGGATCTCGGCAGCCTCTCGGGCTGCGTGGACCACCGACTCCAGCTCGGTGGGACCGCGGCTCGTTGTCGACGGGTGGAGTGCTGGCACGGGGCGGCCGAGATCGGTCCACGTCAAGGGCACCACGTGGACTGGTGATGGCATCCCAGAGCTCTCTAGCCGCGGCACCGCCCCCGCGTAGGCCGTCTGGACCTCGACCAGGCGGCCCCCGCCTGTTCGCACCCAGGCGCGCCCGGGGGTCCGGTCGCTGATCTGCGCGGCGGCGGGGCTCTCGATGACATCGTCGCTGTCGGACCGGTCTCGCACCCTGAGCGCGATGCGCAGCGAGATGTTGGCTCGCATGTCACCGGTGATGATCCCCGCCGGTCGCTGGGTCGCGAGCACGAGGTGCAGTCCGAGGGAGCGACCCACCGTTGCGATGCGCACGAGGCCCTCGACGAAGTCTGGCAGCTCATCGGCCAGCAGCTTGAACTCGTCCACGACGAGGACGAGTCTGGCGATCGGTGTCAGGTCGGGATTGGCCTCTCGACGGCTGCGGTAGTCGTCGAGGTCCTTCGCGCCGGCCGCGGCAAGGAGCGCCTCGCGCCGCTTGAGCTCGGCACCAAGGGACACGAGGGCCCGCTCGGTGAGGTGCTGGTCGAGGTCGGTCACCACTCCCAGCGTGTGTGGCAGGCGTGCGCACTCCTTGAACGCCGACCCGCCCTTGTAGTCGACGAGGACGAACGTCAGTTCATCGGGACCCGCCCGCACGGCCATCCCGCTGACGAGCGCCTGGAGCAGCTCGGACTTGCCAGAGCCAGTGGTCCCTCCGACGAGGCAGTGCGGTCCGTCCTGGGCGAGGTCGAGCAGACACGGCCCGTCAGAGGCGGATCCGAGCACGGCGACGGGTCGGCCAGTGGACGCCGACCAGGACGCGATGAGGTCGTCCGCCACGGTCGGGTCCAGGCCGGTGAGCAGGTTGGCCTCGCGCAACCCGATCGAGCCGGGCGGGGAGCTGAGGTCTTGTTCGGGGGTCGCGTCGTCGAGGGGCGCCAACGAGCGGGAGACAGACTCGAACCACGCCTGGTGGGGCAGATCTGGCGTGATTCCTGCAATCGTTCGGTCTGCGAGGTGAAGCGTGGCTCGTGGAGCGCGCCCGTCGTCCAGCACGAGTTGGGCGCGGCACTCCAGAGGTAGGCGCTCGGCGCGGTCGTCGATGCCGATGACGTGGACCCCGATGCCGCGCGAAGCCCCCAGGAGCGACCCGACGTCGGCTCGGCGTCGGAGCTCGGCGGTGCCATCCAGGACCACGACGAACCGGGGGAGGGGAGGGCCGGTCGGACCGCCAACGGGTGACGGCTCGGTGCGCGCACTGATGACCACACCGAGCTCCCTGAGGCGGGCTGCCACAGCGGACTCATCCTGGGTCGAGGCCACCGTGGCCACGGGCCCGAGGTCTCCGCCGAGCGCGTGTGGCAGCCGGCTGGCCCAGGCCCAGTCCGACTCGGCCGTGGTGGAGGTCGAGATCACGACCAGACGCGTGGTGAGCGGCGAGTGCCAGATCGCCGTCTGGGCGATGAGGGCGCTTGCGGCGCTGAGGGAACGAGGCCGGGGCCCCGCGATGCCGATGACGACGTTTGCCTCCAGGTCGACGACGGCGGGGACCTCCCGGATGGTGAGCGGCTGCTCCTCACCGTCCCGTCTTTCGACCCTCGTTTCGGCGGGCTGGTCGGCGGTGCCCACACGCAGTGCCAGGTGGTCGGGGTCGCCCGGGCGCCGCTCCCACATCCGGGCGTCGCGGGAGCCGGCGACAGACGCCGCTGTGGGCAGGTCCGGCTGTGCGGCGTGACGCCGGTGACCCTCGGTTGCCAGCGCCTCGTGGAGCCGCGCCTTCACCCGCGCCGTCTCGCGGGAGTGCTCGGCGAGCTGACTCCGGTACGAGACGCGCCCGTGCCTCCGATCGCTCCACCACTGGGCCAGCAGCAGCACCGGCGACATCAGGGCGAACAGGAGCATGATGGGAGATCGCAGAACCGTCGCGAGCCCGGCGGAGACGACGAGGGGCGCCATCGCGGCCACGACCGGGGCGCGGGCGCCCTCCGGACGGGTGGGCGCGGCAGGGAAGCGGATGGTCTCGGCCTCCGTCGGGAGAAGGAAGCGGGGGCGGCGGTTGATTCGCACGGTCCCGCCCGAGCACTCCGCGGCGGCGGGTGTCGTCTCCGGGCGCCGCACCACGACGGTTGTCGACGCGAGGTGGATCCGGCTCCCAAGCGGGAGCTGCGACCCTGTCGGGGGAATGGGGCCGCCGTCCAGGGTGCTCGGGTTTGTCGGGTCGAGGTCGCGAAAGCGGAGGCCAGCGTCGTCGGCGGTGATCACGGCGTGGGCGCGAGAGATGCCGAGGTCGTCGAGCCGGATGTCGCTCGAAGCCGCCCTCCCGAGCACCTGGTCCCCCCGCCGGACCTGGACGATCCGACCTGCTCCCGGGCCACCCACGATGTGCAGCTCCACGAGCGCTCCCGAGCCCAGCGGCATACGGCGTGGTGGTTTGTCGTGATGCTGGCTGGGGACGGCTCGAAGGAGCGCGCCTCGAAGGAGTCTTCCTTCGCCGATGACGGCGTCATCCGAGATCTCGTGGCCTTCCACGCTGAACCGGTCGCACGCGTCGGGAAGGAGCGCGGCGAGGTGTGGTCGAACCTGGCCGAACGTGACTGCGTCCCCTGCCTCGTCCGCCAGTGCGCCAGTGTCGATGAGGATGTCCCGGACCTCTGACGGAGGCGGTCCTACGAGGCCCATCCGAATCTGCATCCGCGCTTCCTCCTGTCGGTCCCGACGCCAACCTTTGCGCAGACGTGGACTCGGCCGGCCCCTTTGTCCACAGGCCAGTTCGCTTTCGACGCGACGGATCAGACATTTGGCGGCAGGATGGGCGCCGGCCAGCCGAGTCAGGGGGTTCTGTGTCGATGCAACAGGCGGTGCACCACGTCGAGGGCGAGGTAAGGGAGCTGATCCGCCGTACTGGCCTCGACCCGTCCCAAGACCCGCGGGGGGTGCGGCGCCTTGTCCAGGATGCGGTCCAGGACTACGACGAGCGGTCACTCCACGGCGGACTGCCGCAGCTGGGGGACATCCGAGCAGCGGTCCACTCCATCCTCGCGGTGGTCGCGGGCTATGGCCCGCTGCAGCAGTACTTCGACGACCCGACCGTCGAGGAGATCTGGATCAACGAGCCGAGCCGGGTGTTCGTCGCGCGTGGCGGCGTCGCCGAACTCACTCCGACGATCCTGACCTCCGACGAGGTGCGCGACCTCGTTGAACGCATGCTCAAGACCAGCGGCCGCCGCGTCGACCTGAGCTCGCCCTTTGTCGACGCGACGCTGGCGGACGGGTCTCGGCTGCACGTCGTCATCCCGGACATCAGCCGTACCCACTGGCAGGTCAACGTGCGGAAGTTCGTCGTCAAGGCGGACCGGCTCGAGGACCTCGTCCGGCTCGGGTCGCTGACGAAGCAGGCAGCGGACTTCCTTGCGGCAGCGGTGTCGAGCGGGCTCAACATCCTCGTTGCCGGCGGCACCCAGGCCGGCAAGACGACCTTGCTCAACTGCCTCGCGGCGGCCATCCCGCCGCGAGAACGCGTCGTCACCTGCGAAGAGGTCTTCGAGTTGAAGATCCCGCTTCGGGACGTCGCTTCGATGCAGTGCCGTCAGCCCAGCCTGGAGGGCACTGGGGAGGTGCCGCTGCGACGCCTCGTCAAGGAGGCGCTGCGTATGCGCCCCTCGCGCATCATCGTGGGTGAGGTTCGGCAGGAGGAGAGCCTGGACCTGCTCATCGCGCTGAACAGCGGAGTTCCCGGGATGTGCACGGTGCACGCCAACAGCGCGCGTGAGGCGGTGACCAAGATGTGCACTCTTCCGCTGCTCGCAGGGGAGAACGTCTCGAGTCGCTTCGTCGTGCCCACTGTGGCCTCGTCCGTCGACCTCGTCGTGCACGTCGCGCTCGAGCGCGATGGCCAACGGCGAGTGCGAGAGATCGTGGGGGTGCCTGGTCGTGCCGAGGGTGACGTCATCGAGATCGCCGACCTCTTCGTCACGCGTGGCGGGAGGCTGCAGCGGGCCGATGGTTTCCCTCCGCACGTAGAGGCCTTCGAAAGGGCTGGCTACGACGTTGCCGCCCTTCTCTCCCAACGGACGCCGTGATGTCGCCATCGGTCGTCGGTCTCATCCTGGGCGCGGGAGTGTTCTGCATCTACTGGTCGTTCTGGCCGAAGGAGGACGTCCCGGCTGACGCCGGGGAGCGCCGGCGTGCCGGCTTCATCGCCGAGCTTCGCGACCACCTGCACCAGGCAGGCTATGCCACCGTGACGCCGACGAATGTGCTGGTCGGTTCGGTGGTGCTGTTCGTCGTTGCCTTCCTCGCCTTCCTGGTGGCCACCGATGTCCTGCCGATCGCGTTGTGCTTCGGCTTGATCGCCGCTGCGACCCCGATCTCGCTGATCCGGATGAGGGCGCGCAAGCAGCGGAGCAGATTGCGCGACCTGTGGCCGGATGCCGTCGACAACATCACCTCAGGAGTACGTGCCGGCCTGGCCCTGCCGGAAGCCTTGG
>NZ_DATCWX010000008.1:0-10678 GCF_036566125.1 Intrasporangium sp. | reverse complement strand
CCGCAGGACCTGGTCCACGCGGTGCGGGTCGTCGCACGGGGCGAGGCCATGCTCGCGCCGGGGCCCACCAGGCGCCTGCTCGACCGGTTTGCCACCGCTCCGGCGACGAACCCGACATCGCTGCCCGACGTGACCGAGCGGGAGTCGACCGTTCTCCGGCTGGTGGCACGAGGCCTGTCCAACACGGAGATTGCGGGCGAGCTGTTCCTCTCGGAGGCGACGGTCAAGACCTACGTGTCGCGGCTGCTGACCAAGCTGTGCCTGCGCGACCGGGTGCAGCTGGCCGTGCTCGCCTACGAGTCCGGCCTGGTCCGAGCCGGTGAGAAGGCGGACTGCGCGATCCCCTGAACGCTGCTTCCGGATCCACGAGGGGCCACGCCTGACCTGGTTTGCCCGAGATCAGCACCTTGCGGAGGCGGCCCCTCGGGCGGAGGCTGGGTGGTGCGGCAGGTCCGGGCGGCGCTCTCGGCTGCGGAACCCGGCAGATCCTCGCCCACATCCACCTTCGGAGGGAGACTCACCGATGAACGGTTCGCGGATGCGCATCCTGGCAGCGATGGCCCTGGGTGGGCTGCTGACGTTGACGGGCGTGTCGGCGCCCGCACAGGCATTCCACCAGGAGGAGCAGATCGTGCTGCCCGGCGCCCACTCGGCGGAGGGAGTCGCTGCCGGCGCCGGGACCACTTTCTACGCCGGCGAGCTGTTCACCGGCGACATCTTCCGCGGCGACGTCGCCGCCGGCACCGCAGCGAGGTTCATCGAGGCACCCCCGGGCCGGATGGCCCTCGGGCTGCGGACAGACATCGCGCACGGGCTGCTCTTCGTCGCGGGCGGGTTCACCGGACAGGCATACGTGTACGACCTGGCGACCGGCGCACCGGTTGCCGCCTACCAGCTGACGACCGAGACGTCCGTCATCAACGACGTGGCCGTGACGAGCCAGGGAGCGTGGTTCACCGACTCCGCCCAGGCCAAGCTGTACCTCGTCCCCGTCAGCCCGAGCGGAGTTCTTGGCAGCGCGCGAACGCTGGACCTGCACGGCCCCGCCGCGGTGGTCGAGCCGGGCTTCAACAACAACGGCATCCAGGCGACGGCCGATGGTCGGACGCTCATCGTCGCGCACACCAACTCGGCCGTGCTCAACACCGTTGACCCGACGACGGGTGACAGCGCAACGATCCAGGGTGTCAGTGTGCCGAATGTCGACGGGATTCTCATGGCGGGGCGCACGGTCTATGCGGTGCAGAACTTCTCGAACCAGGTGAGCCAGTTCCAGCTCGCCGGGGACCTCTCCTCGGGCCGGCTGGTGAAGACGGTCACGAGCGGGCTGTTCGAGGTCCCGACCACCGTCGCCCGCTTCGGAGACCGGCTCGCCGTGGTCAACGCCAAGTTCGACACCGGCTTCCCACCCACTGCGAACCAGTTCGAGGTCAACGTCGTCGACCGGTGATCGCACTGACGCCCGGACCACGTGGGCAAGCGGGACCCGCTCAGCTGGGCGTCGGCTTGTCCCCCGCGCCGCCATAGCGGCGGTCACGAGCGACATACTCCTCGATGGCCGCCCAGAGGTCGCGCCGGTCGTAGTCCGGCCACAATCGGTTCTGGAAGACCATCTCGGCATAGGCCGACTGCCACAGCAGGAAGTTGCTCGTCCGCTGCTCGCCGGACGACCGCACGAACAGGTCGACGTCGGGCATCGCTGGCTCGTCGAGGTAGCGCTTGATGGTTCGCTCGTCGACAGCGCTTGGCCTGAGCCGACCGTCCCTGACGTCAAAGGCCATTCGCTGGACGGCATCGGCGATCTCGGCTCGGCCGCCGTAGTTCACGCAGAAGTAGAGGGTGAGCCCGGTGTTGTGCTTCGTCAGCTCCTGGGCGATCTCCAGCTCCTTGATGACCGACCGCCAGAGCCTCGGTGTCCGACCGACCCAGCGCATCCGCACGCCCCACTCGTGCAGCTGGTCCCGCCGGCGCCGGATGACGTCCCGGTTGAAGCCCATGAGGAAGCGGACCTCGTCTGGCGAGCGGCGCCAGTTCTCCGTCGAGAAGGCGTAGGCGGACAGGTGGGTCACGCCGACCTCGATGGCCCCGGCGACCACGTCGAGCAACGACGCCTCCCCCGCCTCGTGACCCTTGGTCCGCGGCAGCCCGCGCGCGTTGGCCCACCGGCCGTTCCCGTCCATGACGATGGCGATGTGCCGAGGCAATGCCTCGGCGGGGATGGCCGGTGGTCGCGCGCCGGACGGATGTGGGAAGGGCGGCTGGTAGGGCAGCGTCATGGCTCTCCGGTCGATGAACGGGTTCAGTTGTGACTCAAGCACGCTCGACGAGTCGCAACGATCTCACACCACGCTCGAGGTGCCACTGGAGGAAGGCGGCGACGAGACCGCTCCCCTGCCGCTGATGCCGCTCCTCGCTGGCGTCGGCGGTCTCCCAGTTGCCCGACAGGAGGGCCGCAAGGAGGGCGAACGTCTCGGGAGCGGGCGCGCTCGAGCCAGGTGGGCGGCATACGGAACACACTGCACCACCGGACTGCACGTTGAACGCCCGGTGGGGACCCGCGGCGCCGCAGCGCGCGCAGTCGAGGAAGCTCGGGGCCCAGCCGGCGACGGCCAGAGAGCGGAGCAGGAAGGCGTCGAGCACGAGCGTCGGGTCGTGCGCCCGCTCAGCGAGGGACCGAAGGGCGCCGGCGAGGAGGAGGTACTGCTGGGTCTGCGGCTCGTGCTCCTCGGTCAGCTGGAGCGTCGTCTCGAGCATCGCGGCGGCCGCCGTCCAGGCGGCGTAGTCGCGCGCGATCGCGTCGCCGTAGGGGGCGAGGGTCTCGGCCTGTGTCACCGTGTCGAGGTTGCGCCCCTCGTAGCACTGGACGTCGACGACCATGCCCGGCTCCAGCCGCGCGCCGAAGCGGGACTTCGTCCGTCGCACGCCCTTGGCGACGGCGCGCACCCGGCCGCGCGTGCGGGTCAGCATCGTGATGATGCGGTCGGCCTCGCCCAGCTTGTGAGTGCGCAGGACGATCGCCTCGTCACGGTAGAGCGGCATGGGCCCATTCTCCCCTGCGCGTCCTCCCCGGCCGAACCCCACGCGCCGAGACGTTGACCCGATTACATCGAACACTCGTTCGAGGTTTGGGTTACATTGGGTGGATGGATCTCGCACTCCAGGGCTCCTTGCTCGACCTCGGCGACCCCATGACGCTCGGCGACCTGCCCGGCAGCCTGCGCCGGGTGGAGCTCGGCGCCGGCGCCTGGGTGGACGTGCGGCCCGGCTGGCTCGTCGCCGGGGACGAGCTGTTCACCACGTTGGTCCGGGACGTGCCGTGGCGTGCCGAGCGCCGCAAGATGTACGACAACGTCGTCGACGTGCCGCGGCTGACGAAGTTCTACGCCGGGGATGAACGCCTGCCCCACCCGGTCCTCGATTCGGCTCGCGATGCGCTCAGCGCCCACTACCGGGAGGAGCTCGGCGAGCCCTTCGTCACGGCGGGGATGTGCCTCTACCGCGACGGGCGCGACAGCGTCGCCTGGCACGGTGACCGGATCGGCCGCTCGAAGGACCTCGACACCATCGTCGCGATCCTGTCGCTCGGGTCGTCGCGGACGCTGGCGCTCCGGCCGCGCGATGGTGGCTCCATCCCCGGCTCCACGCACAAGTCCTTGCGCTTTCCGCTCGGGCATGGTGACCTCGTCGTGATGGGCGGTTCGTGCCAGCGGACGTGGGACCACGCGATCCCCAAGACGTCCGAGCCGGTCGGGCCGCGCATCTCTGTGCAATTCCGCGTTGCAGGAGTCCGTTAGGAGATCGCGTATGCCGCTGAGCCGGCCCCCAGCCGCAAACCCGGCCCGAGCCGTCCCCTACGTCGACCACCTCAGGCAGGAGTCACGGCTCTTCCGGGAGCTGATCGCCGATACCGCGGGAAGCGAGCGTGTGCCGACGTGCCCGGACTGGGACGCCGACGACCTGCTGTGGCACCTCGGCGAGGTGCAGTGGTTCTGGGGGATGATCGCCGAGCGTGGGCTCACTCGAGAGGACGAGGTGAAGGGCCTCGAGTCGGCGCGCGAGGAACGCCCGACTCACCGGGCTGGGCTGCTCGCCCACTTCGAGCGGGCGAGCGAGCGGTTGCAGCGGATGCTCCGGAGCCTCGACCCGCAGACCGAGCTGTGGATGTGGCACACCGACCACTCGGCCGGCTACATCAGCCGCCGCCAGGCGCACGAGGCGCTCATGCACCGGATCGACGCCGAGCTGACCGTGGGGGCCGAGCGCTCACCGGTCGACTGCCGACTCGCCGCGGACGGCGTGGACGAGGCGCTGCGCATCATGCGCGGCTACCCGCCCGAGTACGGCCTGACGGCGTCGCCGCTCGGGCCGAGCGTCACCATTGCCGTGGTCGACGGTTTCCACACGTGGACCGTGACGCCGGTGAATGTCACTGGCGTCGACCCAGACGGCGACGCGTGGGACGAGCGGCGCTTCGCGGTCACGGATGGGCCTGACGAGGCCTCGGTCGCGGAGGTCGCCGGTACGGCCGGCGACCTGGACTGCTGGCTCTGGAACCGTCCGCCCCATGGCGAGATCTCCCGCACGGGTGACGAGGCGGCGCTGGCCCTCGTCGAGGGGATCGTCGCCGACTCGATCGACTGACGCCGTCGATCCACGGACACGCAGCGGTCCGTGGAGCGAAGGCTTCAGCCCTGCCGCGGGACGTGCCCGCGGACGGTGGTCAGGCGACTGCGTCGACCCGGGAGAACTCGCCGGAGCGGACCGCCTCCATGGCCTTGGTCCAGACGATGAGCTGGTCGAGCATCGGCTCGACCGCTGCGATCGCGGGCTCCGTCGGAGCGAGGACCGAGAAGTTCTCGAAGTCAGTGAACAGGGAGAGGAGCACGCTGTTGCGCACATGCGCGACCTGCATCTCGGACAGCATGCCGCGCAGGTGCTCCACCGCACGCGCACCGCCGGCGGAGCCGTAGGACACGAAGGCGGCGGCCTTGTTGTTGACCTCAGGCGCGAGGTAGTCGAGCGCGTTCTTGAGTGCCCCGGTGATCGAGTGGTTGTACTCGGAGACGACGAAGACGTATCCGTCGAACTCGTCCATGCGCGCAGACCAGGCCTTGCTGTGTGCCTTGACACCGGCGCCGAAGGCCGGCGGCATGGCCTCGTCCCAGACGGGCAGCTCGAAGTCGGCGATGTCCACGATCTCGAACTCGGCGTCCGAACGCTGGTCGGCGATGGACTTGACCCACCTGGCGACGTTGAGGCTCTGGCGGCCGGGTCGGACGCTTCCGGTGACGATGGCGATCTTGGTCATCGCTCTCTCCTTGGTCGGTCAGCGGGCTGGATGCCCGCGAATCAGTGGTTGAAACATCAACCTTCTATCATCCATTCCCGCCCCGGCGCGATGTATCTCACCCCCATCGCGAGCCTCCTACCCGATCACGATCACGCGCGGGCGGGCACGTCGCCTCGTCCGTACCGGAGTCAGGGGGACTCCCATGGACATCACCAACTGCCCCGAGTGCGGCTCCGTGGCCGAGGTCCTCTGGCGCACCGAGCTCGAGAGCACGGATGGACTGGTCGAGCACGCCAAGGTGCTCTGCCTGAACCGCCACGGCTTCCTGCTGCCGACAGCGGCCCTACCTGCGGAGCCGGTGACGCACGGGCTCGAGGACAGACCCGAGGTCGAGCCTCGTCCGGACCACGGCCGCCAGGCTGACGATCACCGGCACGAAGGCGAACAGGTAGCGCGAGCGACCTTGGAAGGCCAGGGTGAAGGCCGCGATCCCCAGCACCGTGACGGCCAGGATGAGAGTCTCGCGCCGCACCGGCGCTGTGCGTAGCAGTCCGAGCCCGGCGACGAGCAGGACGGCGAGCCACAGGCCTTGGGTCAGGCTCGCACGCAGGTGGTACCACTGGCCGTGGAACCCGTTCACCGCGTTGACCGCCTCGCTGATCCCGCCGTGCGGCACCACCGCCCCGGGCAGTGAGTCCGGCCCCTCGCCCCACGCCCAGAACATCCCATCGCCCCAGTTCCACGCGGCCTTGTTGGCGTAGAACGCGATCGTCCCGCCCAGGCCCCGCTCCTCCCAGCGGTCGCCGATGTAGGACCGGGCGTAGGCCATCATCTGCGCGGGAGGCCGCCCTTCGACGGCCTCGACCATGTCCCTGGTGTAGGTGCCGTACTGCACTCGGCCATCGGCGGAGAGTTGCTCGTTCATGCCGTCGGCGAGCCACCAGGTCACGGGAGGAGTGCCAGCGGGGTCGACGCGGGCCCGGTCGATGCCGGCCACGGACGCGGCACCCGCCGTCAGCGCGGCGCTCAGGGCGACGAAGAGCACGGTGGCCCCGACGGCCGACGAGATCACCGCCTTGGCACGGCCGATCGACCAGCGGTCGGTGAGCCGCACGAGCGCCACGACGACCAGAGCCACCATGATGACCGCCGGGGTCGTCTTGATGACGTAGGCGACCGAGATCGCGGCAACCGCCATGGAACCCAGCAGGATTCGCATGCCCCAGCCACGGTGGCGCCAAGCGGCGCACGCGAGGGCGACGCCACCCACGACGAAGGGCATCGCGTAGTAGTCGGTGTACGGCACGCTCACCCACGGGCTCACGCCGACAAGCGCGAGGACGACGAGCTGCGTGACAAGGGCGGGACCACGGCCGGCCACGGGCACGACAAGGAGGTGAGCGGCATACAGCGTGATGGCGACGCACACCCCCGTGAGGGTGATGAGCACGGCGTCCGGAGACAGCCCGAGCGCGGAACCCACTGAGACGCCGAGGCGGTCGATCGACACGAGCGGGATGGTGTTCGGATAGAAGGAGAGGTAGGCGTAGTCGGCGTCACCCAACCCGCGCCCTGCGTGGAGCGCACGCGCCATGTCCATGACGACGCGAGCGTCCCAGCCGTAGCGGTAGCGAAGCGCGAGGCCGAGCCCTGCCGCCAAGGCGCCGCCGACGACCGCCACGACGACTGGCAGCCATCTGTTCTTGAGCACGTCCGGTACCCGGCCGAAAAGGCCGAAGGCCAAGGCCACGAGAAGGACGGGCACCACGACCCACCGGTTGTAGTCGATGAACCCCGGGCGGGGCGCGATCAGGGCCACGAGCGCCACCAGGAGGAGACAGATCCCTGTCAGGCGCAGCAATGCCCTGCCGACCGGCGTCTCCATGACGCGAGAGGCTACCTGACCGCGTTGACCTCCCATGCCGTCGACAAGGCGCGAGAGCACGCGGCGGCGATACGCTGGGATGCGACGCGACCGGTTCGTGCCGTGTTGGAGCGCTCATCCAACGGAGGTTGTGCGATGGCAGTGGACACCTTTATCGCCTTCGTCGCGGTGTACGACTCCGTCGCTGACGCCGAGGCTGACTACGAACTGGTCAAGGACCTGCACACCGAGGCGAACCTGATCGACGCGTACGACGCCGCGGTCGTCGAGCGGGAGGCGGACGGCAAGGTCAAGATCAGGAAGAAGCACGAGACGCCGACCCGCGTGGGCGGCGTTGCCGGTGCCGGCGTCGGCCTGGCAACCGGGCTCGTGGTGGCGTTGTTCCCGTTCGCCGCGATCGGCGGAGGTCTGCTGGCGGCCACCACGGGTGGCGGCGCGGTTCTTGGTGCGGTGGCCGGTCATGCGGCTGCAGGCATGAGCCGGAAGGACCTGAAGGATCTCGGCGAGCACCTCGACGAGGGTCAGGCGGGCCTCGTTGTCGTAGGCGTTTCCGACATGGGCTCGAAGATCGAAGCGTCGATGAAGAAGGCACAGAAGGTCGAGACCAAGGAATTGAAGGCCGACACCGCCAAGATCGAGGCCGACGCCAAGTCCAGCCAGGGCTGACCGCTCGCGTTGAATCCGCGGACACAAAGCGCGGGAGTCTGAGTAAACACCGTCATCAAGTGGAACGGGCCCGAGAGGGCACTGCGGGGCGATGCACCTTGACCGAGGGGCCGGGTGGGGCCAGCATGGCGGGAAGCGTGCCCGTCCCCTCGGAGCGCCGCTCCCTCGGGTGCGTTGGAGGAGGGGCCATGAGGAGTAGCCCCATCGCTTTCGGAGTCGCGGCGGTCGCTGCTACAGCGTGCGTCCTCAGTGCTACGGCTGCGGACGCCAGGGACCGACCGTTCTCCACGGCGAAGCTGACGGTGCGTCCGGTCATCGACCCAGGTTTCGCGGGTAGCACCACAGGCGGTACTGGGCAGTTCAGCGCTGCTCAGATTGAGCGGTATCGGTGTGCGGTCGCCACCGGTGCCCAGTACGGGAGCCCGGGCGGCGCCATGGACATCTCGTGCAACGACGCGCAGCCGTACCGGCAGGACTTCAACCCCGACAACGAGCTCGCCATTGTGGCCAACCCCAAGGTGCCCACCCACCTGCTCGCTGGTTCCAACGACTACTTCTACCGGATCAACAACTCCACGGGGGCCCGGCAGGCGCTGGTTCCGACCGGCTTCTTCACGTCCTTCAACGCCGGTGCCAGCTGGGTCGACGGCCAGGTGCCGATGAAGTCAGGCAACGGCGCCGGCGATCCATCACCCGCCTTCAACGGCAAGCTGTCCGGCAGCACCCCACAGACCGGCTGGGCGATGATGGCCCAGCTCGAGAACGTGGGAGGCCTCAACGGGCCCTTTGTCTCCCAGGGAAACGTGTCGGTGAGCTGGTCCGCGGATGGCGGCATCACCTGGAGTCGCCCCACGATCGCGATGAAGGGCCAAGGCGCGTCGATCGGACCAGCGAACAACGCCATCTTCTTCGACAAGGAATGGTTGACGGTCGACAACAGCCCGAGCTCGCCACACTACGGACGGGCCTACCTGGCGGCCGTCCGCTACCTCAACGACCTGCACGGCGCCTACGCCGAGTCACCGGTGTACCTGGCGACCTCCGACGACGGGGGCCGCACCTGGTCGACGCCGAAGAAGATCTCCGGGTCCAACCCCCTGTGCACTGCGCAAACCACGGGACCGGCCGGGCAGTGCGACGAGGACAGCTTCCCCATCCCCGAGGTCGCGGCCAACGGGGACGTGGTGGTGCACTTCGCCAACAGCAACATCGACTCGGCCTGGGAGACTCCCGGTGAGCTGGAGCAGACCCTGCTTGCCGTCAAGTCCACCGATGGCGGAGCCACCTTCGGCAACCCCGTGGTGATCGCGCACCTCGAAGACGGTGCGGCCGACACACCGTGGAGCGTCATCGGGCGGCAGACCATCACCGGCCACCAGATCCGCTGGCAGTCGCCTGGAACCATCACCGCCGACCCGACCAACCCGAACCACTGGGTCGTGGTCTACAACGACAACTTCGCCGGCATTCACGACGCCGCCCCGGCCAGCTGCCTGGATGCCATCCCCGGCACTGCCCCGGACTACAACCCCTGCCGCGCGGTGACCAACACCAACGTCTACATGGCCGAGAGCTGGGACGGCGGGACCACCTGGAACCCGCGCATCGCCTTGGACACCTCCGCTGGCAACCAGTGGTTCCCATGGGCCGACTTCCACACCAACGGCTCACTGGCGGTGGCGTACGACTCCAACGAGAACATCGCCGACCCCGGCGGAGGACGCAACGACACCTTCAACCACGTGCTGCTCACCATCGCTCCACGCACCCCCAGCAGCGGGGCGGCAGCGGTGACCGGCCGAGAGGTCCTCGGCCCTAACGGGACGGGGCGTTCGGCGGGCGAGCAGGTCGACATCTCCGTCACCCACTGGGCTGGCCAGTACGTCCCTCAAGCCGCCTGGCCCGCGATCTGCGGTCCCGACGGGTACACCGACCCGCCGGTCACCAACGCGGAGGGTAAGGACTGCAACGTCTTCGACGGTGACTACACCGGCCTGGCCGTCGGCAACGACAACCACGTCAACGTCGTCTGGACCGGCCTGAACCGCCGGGCCGTCTCACCCCAGATCGATGCGTACACCGGCGCCCCACACGACGGGTACGCCCAGGACGCCATGTTCGCCCGACGATGACTGCGCACCAGGTGGAGGTTCCGCGCACCTGCGCGGGACCTCCACCGAGGTGGACCCGACCGACTGTGCGATGCAGCTCAGCATCGGCCAGATCAAGGCGGCGACGGCATCACCGTGTCCGCCCTCCACCGCTCCGCATAGGAACTGGCAATCCCGTCCGGGCCTCATCATCTGCGTCCCGACACGTCGACGCGGAGCAGCGGCGTCCGCCACCCGAAGCTTGTAGCTTGCCGTGCGTACGAGGCCGTCGTTCACATCGCGGCGACCAACGAATGGCTTTGACCACCTCGGATACTCGCGCTACTCGCTCTGGGGCCAGATGGGGCCCTCTTCGGTCCAGGTGACACCCTTGTTGTGGCAGAGGCAGAACGGGTGGCCGACGGGGTCGGTGTAGACGCGCCAGCCGTAGCCCTGCGGGCCGATGGAGTCGTGCTGCAGGGTCGCGCCGAGGGCCAGGACGCGGCTCTGTTCGGCCTCGATGTCGTCAACTTCGAAGTCGAGATGGAACTGCTTGGGGTGCTCGCGGTCTGGCCACTGCGGGGCGCGGTAGTCCTCCACCCGGATGAAGGCCAGCTCGATCTCGCCAAACCGGATACCGGCCCAGTTGCCGTGGCTCCCACCCTTGACCGGGCGACCCGTCACCTCTGAATAGAAGGTTGCCAGCTCCATCGGGTCTGGGCAGTCGATGATGAAATCGGTGAGTCG
>NZ_DATCWX010000202.1:0-16346 GCF_036566125.1 Intrasporangium sp. | reverse complement strand
GGCCGCGGTGACGGCCAGCAGACGAGTGATGGTGCGCATGGCTTCCCCCTTCGGTGGTCCCCGCTGATCAACCGGACGATCAACCGGGTCTGCAGAGAAGACGCCTCATTGGCGCCGGGGGTTGACGCACGCCAAGCGCTGGTGGGTGCGACACAATGACCCCGTGCATCTCATCTCGAGGCGGCGGGAGCGGCCGTCGCCGGCTGCCGCCTCGACGGTCGTTCCGCTTGGACACCTCACCCGGCGGAGGGCCTTGTTCCTCGTGCCGGCCGGAGTCGTCGCGCTGGCGAGCGAGGCGCTCGCGAACGATCTGGTCCGTCCCGTGGCGGGCGCCGCACGAGAGGCGTTCGACCTCGCTGGCGACCTCGCGCGGAGCATCCTCCCCACGCCGTCCGAGCGGTCGGACACGCCGAGCCGGGCGGCTCTCTCCAAGGCGGTCCTCGCCGTGCTGGGCGGACGCTCCGACGTCATCGGCGTGAGCGTCCTCGACCGGCGCACCGGCGTCTGGTGGCACTACCGGGGTGACGCGGCGGTCAGGAGCGGCAGCGTGTCGAAGGTGCTCGTCCTCGCGGCAGCGCTGCGCAAGGCTCGCGAGGAGCAGGGGCGCCTCTCCGCCCGGCAGCGAGAGCAGGCCCGCCTGGCCATCACGGAGAGCGACAACGCCTCGGCCGATGCGCTCTACGCCTTTGCCGGTGGTCACGCAGCCATCGCGGAGCTCGCCCGCGACCTGGGCATGGCGGCGACGGCCGCGGCGGAGCCAGTCACGCACTGGGGCCTGACGCTGACCACGCCCAACGACCTCGTCCGTCTCATGGAACGACTGACCAGGGGCAGTCCGGCGACCCACCCCGACGACGATGCTGCGGTGCTCGACCTCATGACCCAGGTCATCGACGGCCAACGCTGGGGAGCGGGCACGGTGCGGTCCGACACCGTCGACGTCCACGTCAAGAACGGCTGGATGGCGGTCGGCGAACCCTGGGTCATCAACAGCGTCGGCGATGTCCGGGGGGCCGGACGGGACTATGCCCTGGCGTTGATGCAGACCCGCCAACCGGACCAGGACAGCGGGATCAGCCGAGCCAGCCGGATCGGTCGTGCCGTCTTCGCCGCCCTCGAGGCACCGCTTCGATGACGGTTCGGCTGCGCCTGGATCTCGCCTACGACGGGACCGACTTCTCCGGATGGGCCGCGCAGCCGTCCCGACGCACCGTCGAGGGGACCCTCAGCGCGGCGCTGTCCACGGTGCTGCGAACATCCGAGCCGGTCGGCATCACCGTCGCGGGTCGGACGGACGCTGGTGTGCACGCTCGCGGTCAGGTGGCGCACGTCGACGTGGCCACGGAAGTTCTGGCGACCCTGCCCGGGCGGTCCGACCGGACTCCTGAGCGAGTCCTGCTGAACCGGCTCGGCGGACTGCTGCCGCCCGAGGTCGTCGTGCAGCGCGTGACCCGCGCGCCCGACGGTTTCGATGCGCGGTTCTCGGCGCTGGAGCGGCGCTACCTCTACCGGCTCGCGGATGCCGAGGCGCCGCGGGACCCGTTGCGCAGGCGAGACACGGTGTGGTGGCCGCGCTCGCTGGACGTTGCCGCCATGGACGAGGCCGCGCACGAACTCCTCGGCCTCAAGGACTTCGCAGCGTTCTGCAAGCGACGCGAGGGTGCTACCACGGTCCGCACCCTGCTCGAGTACCGATGGGCTCGGCTGGACGACGGAGTCCTCGCCGCGACCGTACGGGCCGACGCGTTCTGCCACTCGATGGTCCGGGCGCTCGTCGGTGCGGTCGTGGCCGTCGGGGAGGGCAGACGGCCGATCGCCTGGCCCGCGGAGCTGCAGCACCGCCGGGAGCGGGCGTCCGAGATCAGGGTGATGCCGGCGCATGGACTGAGCCTCGAGGCAGTCAGCTACCCGCCGGACGCGGAGCTGGCGGCAAGGGCCGTGGCCGCACGAGCTCGGCGCGAGGCGCCCGCAGCAAGCGACCGACGCGGGTGAACCGACACGTGTGATTGGATCGACGCCATGCTCCGCCGATCCGCCCGATCCCGATTCGAGCGCTCCGTGCGGAGCGCCGGCCTTGTCGCCGTCGTCGCCGCGGTGCTGGTGAGCGGCTGCTCCGCCGATTCCGGCACGCCTGGTGCGTCCCCCTCGACGCCGACGGCGACCTCGCCCAGTGCAACGTCCCCCTCCGAAACGCAACCGATCGATGCGGTGGACAACGTCCAGGGCAAGAGCGGGACGTACTCCGTCGTCCCGCCGCAAGGCTGGGGCGAGGCAACCGACGAGGTGGGTGCGATCCCGGGCGTCGACCTCGTCCTCATGTCGTCCGAGAAGCGGGCCGGCTTCAACACCAACCTCGTCGTCCACGTCGCAACGGGCGACGCCGCCGTGCTCGAGTCCGAGCTGCAGAAGGGTCGCGAGCAGCTCGCGGGCCAGGGTCGCACCGTGTCGGACGCCCCGCCACTCACGGTCGGCGGCAGCCCGGCCAAGGGCTTCACGACCTCCTTCACCCAACAGGGCGTCGACGTCGTCGCCCGGTCCTACGGGCTGCAGCACGAGGGCCGGGTCTACCTGCTCACCTTGAGCTCGGCCAAGTCCGCCGCGGAGCAGGCCGCGGCCGAGCTCACCCAGATCGCCGAGAGCTGGACCTGGGCCTAGCAGTCCGGCGCAGCGAAGTTGTGGCAGTGCCTGAAACGGGAGCTCTGAGCCCGACCACGAGCGAGCGGTAGGGCACTCACTTTTGGATAACCGCATGACCGGGCCCAGCCGCATACGACACTCTTGACGTTTGTGGGACACGTGGACGTCAACTCAGTCAGCTTCACCCTGCCCGACGGCCGAGTGCTCCTTCGCGACGTCTCCGTGCGGGTGGGGGAGGGCGCCAAGGTCGCCCTCATCGGGCCCAACGGAACGGGCAAGACCACACTGACGCGGATCATCGCCGGGGACCTCGACGCGCACGAGGGTGCGGTGACGCGATCGGGGGGCCTCGGCGTCATGCGCCAGTTCATCGGCAAGGTGCGTGACGAGTCGACGGTGCGCGACCTGCTCGTCTCCGTTGCGCCCGAACGCATCCGGAAGGCGGCGCAGGAGATCGACCGGACCGAGCTGCTCATGATGGAGCGGGACTCGGAGGAGGACCAGATGGCCTATGCGCACGCCCTCACCGAGTGGGGCGAGGCGGGTGGCTACGAGCAGGAGACCCTCTGGGACCAGTGCACCGTCGCCGCCCTGGGCGTCCCCTACGAGAGGGCCCAGTGGCGCAAGGTCACGACGCTCTCCGGCGGCGAGCAGAAGCGGCTCGTCCTCGAAGCCCTCCTGCGGGGCCCGGAGGAGGTGCTGCTGCTCGACGAGCCGGACAACTACCTCGACGTGCCGGCGAAGCGCTGGCTCGAGGACGCGCTCATCGCGTCGCCCAAGACGGTGCTCTTCATCAGCCATGACCGCGAGCTGCTCGACCGCGTCGCCACCCGCATCGCCACCCTCGAGCCGGGTGCCGTTGGCGCGACGATCTGGGTGCACCCGGGGCATTTCGCGACGTATGCGCAGGCCCGCGAGGACCGCAACGCCAGGCTCGAGGAGCTGCGGCGGCGCTGGGACGAGGAGCACCTCAAGCTCAAGACCCTCGTGCAGACCCTCAAGGTCAAGGCGACGTACAACGACGGGATGGCCTCGCGGTACCAGGCGGCCCAGACCCGCCTGGCGAAGTTCGTCGAGGCCGGCCCGCCGGAGGCGATCCCGGTGCACCAGAACGTCAGGATGCGCCTCACCGGAGGACGGACCGCCAAGCGCGCGATCGTCGCCAAGGATCTCGAGCTGACCGGGCTGATGAAGCCTTTCGACCTCGAGGTCTGGTACGGCGAGCGCGTCGCCGTCCTCGGCTCGAACGGGTCGGGCAAGTCCCACTTCCTCCGGCTGCTCGCGATTGGCGGCAGCGACCCGGAGCCGGAGCACCGGCCCGTCGGCGATGTGCGGCCCGTGCCAGTTGAGCACACGGGTGTGGTGCGGCTCGGTTCGCGGGTGCGACCGGGGTGGTTCGCCCAGACCCACGAGCACCCCTCGCTCCTGGGTCGGACGCTCCTCGAGATTCTCCACCGAGGCGATGAGCACCGCGCCGGCAAGCCGCGCGAGGAGGCGGCCAGGGCCCTGGACCGCTACGGGCTGGCCCGCTCCAGCGAGCAGAGGTTCGAGTCGCTCTCGGGTGGCCAGCAGGCCCGCTTCCAGATCCTCCTTCTCGAACTGTCGGGAGCGACTCTGCTGCTGCTCGATGAGCCGACCGACAACCTCGACCTGCACTCAGCGGAGGCTCTCGAGGAGGGCTTGGCGAAGTTCGAGGGAACCGTCGTCGCCGTCACCCACGACCGCTGGTTCGCGCGGGGTTTCGATCGGTTCCTCGTCTTCGGCGCGGACGGGCGGGTGTACGAGTCGGACGAGCCAGTGTGGGACGAGGGCAGGGTCGCGCGCCGGCGGTGAGCCGGGTCCCGGACGCCCGGACCGGAGTAGCGTCAGGGGCATGGTTATCGGCTCGCTCGACGTCCCCGTCGTAGGGGCGCCGATGGCAGGTGGCCCATCGACGCCGGAGCTCGCTGTGGCAGTCTCCGAGGCGGGCGGACTCGGCTTCCTCGCCGGTGGTTACCTCACCGCGGGCCAGCTCGCCGGCCAGATCGCCGACGCGTGGGACGCGTCGTCGTGTGCCTTGGGCGTCAACCTCTTCGTCCCCGAGAGTGCCAACACGTTCACCTGTTCGTATGCCGCTGGGCTGGCTCCGCTCCGAGGTGACCTCCGTGCCCGGGCCGTTTCGCAGTATCGGGAGGGCCTGCTCGGCGAAGCGGAACGGCTTGGCGTCGAGCTGCCCGAGCCGGTCGCCGGCGACACCGATGACTGGGACCGCAAGCTCGACCTCGTGCTGCGCGAGAAGGTGCCGGTCGTGTCCTTCACCTTCGGCCTGCCGAGCCCGGCCGTCTTCGCGGAGCTGCGTCGGGCCGGGATCGAGAGCGTGGTCACCGTGAGCGACGTCGAGGAGGCGGAGGCCGCCATCGAGGCGGGGGCCGATGCCCTCGTCGTGCAGGGGCCGGAGGGCGGCGGCCACCGGAGCACCCTCGACCAGACGAAGGAGCCGTCTGCCGAGGACCTCGTCGACCTCGTCGCGGCCGTGCGTGAGGGGACACCGGTCCCTGTCATCGCCGCAGGTGGCATCTCCACACCGAAGCGGGCGCGGCAGCTCAGGGATGCAGGGGCGACCGCCGTCCAGATCGGCACGGCCCTGCTCCTCACCCCAGAGGCCGGCACCGCGCTTGCCTACCGCCGTGCCCTCAAGGATCCGGCCTACACCCGGACCGCCGTGACCCGTGCCTTCTCGGGGCGCCCGGCCCGGGCCCTCGAGACCGATTTCGTGCGAGAGCGCGACGGCCAGGCGCCCGCCGCCTATCCCGAGGTCCACCAGCTGACGAGCCCCCTGCGCAAAGCCTCGGCCGCCGCCGATGACCCTGGTCTCATGGCGCTCTGGGCCGGCACTGGTTGGCAGGACGCAGCCGACGTACCCGCGGCCGCGGTCGTGCGGCACATTGCTGGAGACGGCTGACCGCCGCCAGACCGCGTCGTCGGAGGAGGGGAGGGGTCCGCCCCTTGGCCTGGTGGAGCTCCCGTACGGTGGCGCCATGCCAACTGCGGAGGGAAACCTGTCCTGGGAGCCGGCTGTCGAGCACCCTGAGCTCGTCGCGCCACCGGTGGCCGACGCACTCCCGCACGTGCCTGGTGTGCGCGTCGCCGCCATCGATGCGGCTCTGGCCGACACGGCCGCGTTCTGCGCCGCCTACGACGTGGACCCCGCCTCCTCGGCCAACTGCGTCGTCGTCGAGGGTCGTCGCGCCGAGGTCACGACCCGGGCAGCCGTCATGGTGCTCGCCAGCGACCGGGCAGACGTCAACCGCGTCGTTCGTAAGCACCTGGGCGTTCGCAAGATCTCCTTCGCCGACCAGGCCCTCGCGGAGGAGCTGACCGGAATGCAGCAGGGCGGCATCACGCCGATCGGCCTGCCGGCGGACTGGCCCATCCTCGTCGACAGGGCGGTCGTCGACGCCGGCCCGGTCGTCATCGGCGCCGGGATCCGGGGAGCCAAGCTGCTCGTCGACGGCGCCACTTTGGCGGACCTGCCGGGAGCGGAGGTCCTCGACCTCACCCTGTGAAGTCAGGTGGGACGCAGGTGGGTGGGTTCTGCGAGCACGACGTCTACGGTGGGGGAGTGACGACGCCCTCGATGACCTACCGACAGCTCGGCGACAGCGGCCTCACCGTCTCGGCGGTCGGCCTCGGCTGCAACAACTTCGGCCGTCGGATCGACGAGGAGGCGACCACCGCCGTGGTGCGTACGGCGATCGATGCTGGCATCACGCTCTTCGACACCGCCGACACCTATGGCCAGGGCGCCAGCGAGGAGTTGCTCGGCCGGGCGCTCGGTGAGGAGCGTGAGAACGTCGTCCTCGCAACGAAGTTCGGCAATGACATGGCGGGCGCCAACGGCCCGGACTGGGGCGTGCGAGGCTCACGGCGCTACATCCGCCGCGCCGTCGAGGCGAGCCTCCGGCGACTCGGCACCGACTGGATCGACCTCTACCAGTACCACCGGCCCGACCCGGTGACTCCGATGGAGGAGACGCTCGCGGCCCTGACCGAGCTTGTCCAGGAGGGCAAGGTCCGCTACCTGGGGTCGAGCAACCTCACGGCGTGGCAGGTCGTGGACGCCGACTGGGTGGCGCGCTCGGAGGGTTTCGAGCGGTTCGTCTCCGCGCAGAACGAGTACTCCCTGCTCGAGCGCGGCGCCGAGGACGAGCTCGTGCCGGCGTGCGAGCACGTCAGCGTTGGCCTGCTGCCGTACTTCCCGCTCGCCTCGGGTCTGCTCACCGGCAAGTACCGCCGCGGCGAGGCTGCGCCAGACGGCACCCGGCTGCACTCTCGGCAGGACCTGCTCGACACGGCAGACTGGGACACGCTCGAGGGCTTGGAGTCGTTTGCCGCTGCGCGCGACCTCCGGGTCATCGACGTGGCCATCGGCGGGCTTGCAGCCCAGCCCGCTGTGGCGTCGGTCATCGCGGGGGCGACGTCGCCGGAGCAGGTCCTGGACAATGTGCGCGCGGGGCTCTGGGAGCCGACCGCCGAGGACTTGGTCGAACTGGACGAGATCACCGCAGGCGCCTGATGACGCCCCCTTTGAGCCAGTGAGTCAATGACTCAACGGGGTGGGTGGGGACCACCCGTGGGCTCGCGCGCTGCCGCCAGGCGTTCGACGGTGTCGGGATGGGTGGCAAAGAGCAGGTACTCGATCCGGGGTGGGTGGACATCGGCGAGGTTGACCTCGGCCAAACGCAGCTGCATGGCGGCGAACGCGGTGGAGTCGCCGGTCAGCCGGAGCGCATGCTGATCGGCGCGGGACTCGACCCTGCGAGAGACAAGGTTCAGGACCGGGCCGACAACCACGCCCGCCACTGCCATCACCGCGAGCACCAAGCCGATCGCTCGGGGCGAGCCGATGGAGTCCACCCCTGCTCGGCGGAGCAGCGCATCCCAGTGACCCAACAGGAACAGTGCCACAACCGCCGCCGCGGCGGTGATCGCCCCGAGCAGGGCGCCCAGTTCCGGGTCGCGGTCCTTGGCGTGGCCCAGTTCGTGCGCTACGACACTGCGCACCTCGTCTGGTTGCGCCTCGCGCAGCAACGTGTCGTAGACCACGATCCGCCGAGTGGCCCCGAAGCCGGAGACGTAGGCGTTGAGCCCGGTGGTACGCCGCGACGCATCCGCGACCAGCACCTCCTGCACCGGCATGCCGTCCCGAGCCGCCATCGCGGTCAGCTCATCACGCAGCGGCCCGTCCGGCATCGGGGCGAACGTGTTGAAGAGCGGCTCGACGAGGAGCGGGAAGACGAACGACAGCAGGACTACCAGCGCGGCGGCGCCCACTGCACCGAACGACCACCACCAGCCTGATGCGACGTGAGTCAGGGTGTAGAACCCGGCAAGCACCACCGCGCCGGTCACCGCGCCGACCGCGCAGCTCTTGAGCTGGTCCACCGCCCAGCCGCCCCAGTGCTGGGTCGAGAGCCCATAGTCGCGCAGCACGGCATGGCGCCATGCCGTGAACGGTAGCGACGCCAACCAGACGATCGTCAGGATGACCAAGCCGCCGAGCAGCGCCTCGGCCAGCCAGTGCCCGCCGAACGGCTGGGCCACCCAGGCGACGATCCGGGCACCGGCAGGGGTGAACCCGAGCAGCAGGGGGGCCACCAGTCCGGCCAGGAGAGAACCGTACGAGCTGGGCCGCAACGATGCGTGCAGCGCCCGACCTCTGCTGACCATGCCAGCCGGTAGATCGCGCAGCGCCGTCATGCGTGCGGCGCGAGTCGGGCTGGACGACCCCCAGGGCACGAACATGATCGCCGCGACAGTCAGCGCGACGCCGAGCGCGACCAGCGTCACCAGAGCCCACCAGGTCGGCGTCACGACCGTCCCTCCGCTCGCCCTGTCACTGACAATGATGGTTCACACGGAGGCTTGCATCCAGTGCCATATACCCTATGGGGTATGCAAGATGCCGCCATTGCACGATCCTCGGGTCGTGAAGCGCACGGATTCGAGACGGTGACGCACCATGAGCGACCCCGGCCACACGTTGGGATCGCTGTCCTGGCAGCTGTGGTCACCTTCCTCGTCATCGGGTTGCCGACGGACATCGTCCCGAATCCCCTCTTCGGGCGTGAGGTCCCGGTCCGCCAGTGGGAGCCGTGGGTGCTCCTTGCCACGAGTGTGCTCACTGGCCTGTGGTTCGGTCTGCAGCGGACGCGGCGCATCGTCGCGGCTGACGGGACCGTCGCTGGCGAGGACTCGAGCGTCCCACCGTTGAGCGCCGCGGGACTGGCCCTGTTCGCCGTGGCTTGCCCGGTCTGCAACAAGATCGTCCTTGTCGCGCTGGGCACGTCAGGTGCCCTCGGCATCTGGGAGCCGCTTCAGCCCTGGCTCGCGATGATCTCGCTCGCGGCGCTCGTCGGCGCCGTCGCCTACGCGGCACGCCGTCGGCCGTGCGTCGACGGCACCTGCCGTGTGCGGAGTGCGTCATGAGCGAGCAGCGCATCCACCGCGAGGCACCCCTCGAGGTGGTGGCCCCCATGACGGTCATCGCTGGCGTCACCGCACCAGCGCGCTGGCCACGGCGTCGTCGCGTCGCCGCAACTGTGCTCTTGGCCGCTCTCGTCGTTGTCGTCGGTGCGACAGCGCGGTGGCCGCTCTCCGTGGCGCCGCTGTGGACGGTGCTCACAGCCGGGAGCGTGGTGCTCTCATCCCTCGCGCTGGCCTTGTTCGTGCCGAGCTCCGGCGCGGGATGGCGACCCGATCCCGGATGTGCGCCCTGCGCGATCGTCGGCCTTGCCTTGGCCGTCGCCGGCCCCTGGCTGGCCATCGAGACAGCCCATGACGGCTCGAGGGCCGCCTTCGCCTTGGTCCTGTCAGGCGCCGCACTGGCTCGCCGCCTCACCGAACCTCCGGTGTGCGAACGCCCATGACGCGGCCGCCCCCCGAATCTTGTCCACTCGATTGGGTCCGGTTTCGGGTTGCCCACCCACCATCCATTGGAACGAACAAGATTCGGGCCCGAAAGGTGTTCTTTCGATCAGCGTGTGGCGGCACTCAGAAGGTGTTCTTTCGCTCGGATGCGCTCGGCGCGCCGGGCCGGGAGGTAGGCGAGCAGTCCGAGCAGGCTGACGGCCCCGGCGACGACCATCGCCGTCTGCGTGGAGACGCCCTCTGCGAGGAGACCGAGCAACGGGGCGGCGACGGTGTACGCCGCAAAGGCCACCATGGAGTTCATCGACAGGACCGTGGCCCGGTTGCTGGCCTGCGCCACCCGATGGAGCAGGGCCGCATGCATGGGGCCGAGGAAGCCGTGCATCGAGTAGGTGAACGCGAACGCGGCGACGAGGGCGACCGGACCGGCGACGAGACCCATGACCACGGCGCCGAGGCTGTTGAGGACGCGCCCGAGGATGGCCGTGCGAGACACGCCGATCCGCTTGCTCGTCAGCCCGGCCAGCGCGGACCCCGCCGCGACGGCGGCCCAACCTCCGGCAGCGATCGGTCCCATCCACGCACCGGCGGCCTCCTCGCCGCCGAGGAGCTCGGCGAGCCGCACCGGCTGGAACATCTCGAACACGACCATGGCGATCGCCCAGGCAACCTCTGCAAGCATGAGGCCGCGGAGCACTCGGCTCGACCGCATCAGCCTCAGGCCGTCCCGCACCACCGTCGGCGCCTCCTTGGCCGAGGCCACCGCCCGACGCATCCCGGAGGTGTCGAGGTGCTCCATGTCGCGCGGCTCCTTGAGCAGCAACAGCACCATGCCGAGGTGGACCACGGAGAAGATGGCGCCGCACAGGACGGGCAGCCACAGGGCCGACTGCCCCGCCACGGGATGCCACCACACGAGCCCGCCCGAGATGAGGGCCGCTACCGCGATCGCCACTCCGACGACCGTCCCCTGGGCGGCCAGGGCGCCGTCCACGTCGGCGTCAGGGTCGGTCGCGTGCACGGTGTCGACGAACCAGGCCTCGAGCGGGCCAGAGTCGAGGGCGCGGAAGACGCCGGTCAGGACCGCCGCGATGACGAAGGCGATGAAGGAGTGCGCCACGAGCAAAGCCACCGAGGAGAGCACCCCGAAGACGGCGGCGGTGACATAGACCGGCCGACGTCCGAACACGTCGGCGAACCCCGATGTCGGCAGCTCGAGCAGGAAGACGACAATCCCGGTGAACGTCAGCGCAAAGGCCGCCTCGCTGATCGTCAGGCCTCGTTCGAGGATCCAGAGTATGAAGATCCCGACGACGAGCCCGACCGAGAACCAGCGGGTGAAGGACAGAGTCAGGAAGGTTCGGCGGGCAGCCGCCGGGGTCTGCACGGTGCTCATGGTCAGTTCTCCCTGCTGTTGGAGGCCGGCGGCCGGTCGAGGTCAAGGGGATAGAGGTAGAGGTGGGTTGCGATGCGCCGCGCGCGAGGGTTGCCCTGTCCCACCCGGCGATAGCGCGCGACGACCTCAGCGATCTCATCGCGCATCGTGGCAAGCTGCTCACTCGTGACGAGGACCATGTCGTCGCTGCCTCCGCAGGCGTCCTGCCAGTCCATCGGCCAGGACATCGACACGTCGAGCCACTTCTCGTATCGCTCACCGAAGTGCCGAACGACGTCATGCGAGAGCCAGTTGAGCGCGGTCTCCGAGTCCTCGTCACCGGCGAACTGGCTCGGGTACCACGAGTGGGCCCGCGACGCGGCGCGCCAGAGGCGACGCTTCCCCTCACCGTCGCCGGTGTCCTCGACGAGTCCGACCGATTCCAGCTTGCGCAGGTGATAGCTCGTGGCGCCGCTGTTCGTGTCGAGCTTCGCGGCAAGGGCGGTCGCGGTGGCGGGTCCACCCATCCGGAGCTGAGCGAGCAGGCGCGAGCGCAGGGGATGAGCCAGCACGCGCAGGCTCTCGGAGGTGAGCCAGATGTTCTCCGGCGTCGGCTCGGGAGGAAAGTCGGTGGGGTCGTGTGCAGCCATACTGTGCATAATACCTCTGCACACTTCATTTGCACAAGATCTTTGCACGTATGCCGCTGAGTTGCGTTTGTGCAGGTCAGGTGAGGTTTCGTGGGTGGCTGGCTCCGATTTGGGCCGGAGCGGCGGAGCCCATAACATTGATGAGGATGTGCAGCGGGCGCCTGCGAACCCGGCCACCCACTCAGGGAGGGGCGACGCGGACCGAGCCCAGCGGCATACGGCATCACTCAGACAGCAAAGGCAGACTCCATTGCGCACGTACACCCCGAAGCCCGGCGAGGTCACTCGCACGTGGCACGTCATCGACGCGACCGACGTCGTGCTCGGCCGTCTCGCGAGCCAGGCTGCGGTCCTGCTCCGGGGCAAGCACAAGCCGCAGTTCGCGCCGCACGTCGACACCGGTGACTTCGTCATCATCATCAACGCCGAGAAGGTCGCCCTGACGGGCGCCAAGGCGGAGCAGAAGAAGGCCTACCACCACTCCGGCTTCCCGGGTGGCCTCAGGGCGACGTCCTACACCGAGCTGCTCGCCAAGAGCCCCGAGAAGGCCGTCGAGAAGGCCGTCCGGGGCATGCTCCCGAAGAACTCGCTGGCTCGCCAGCAGCTCTCCAAGCTCAAGGTCTACCGCGGCGGCGAGCACCCGCACCAGGCCCAGAAGCCCGTCCCCTTCGAGATCTCACAGGTCGCGCAGTAAGCGTCACCTCGAGCACTACTGCGTAGAAAGAGAAGCACGTGACTGACATTGTGAACGAGGACGTCCTCGACACCGACGAGCCGGAGCTGACCGAGTACACCTCCGAGTCCTCCGCGTCGGACTCCGCATTCGCCGAGCCCAAGCGCTCCCGCGAGGTCTCCGTCCCCGGCGCGGCCACCGGCCGCCGCAAGCAGGCCATCGCCCGCGTCCGGATCGTCCCGGGCACCGGCGCGTGGAGGATCAACGGCCGGTCCCTCGAGGACTACTTCCCCAACAAGGTGCACCAGCAGATCGTCAAGGAGCCCCTCACGCTCCTCGAGCTCGACGGCTCCTACGACGTGCTCGTTCGCGTCCACGGCGGTGGCCCCTCCGGCCAGGCCGGCGCGGTGCGCCTCGGCGTCGCCCGCTCGCTCAACGAGGTCGACACCGAGCTGAACCGGCCGGCTCTGAAGAAGGCCGGCTTCCTCACCCGTGACGCCCGCGTCCCGGAGCGCAAGAAGGCCGGTCTCAAGAAGGCCCGCAAGGCTCCGCAGTACAGCAAGCGCTGACGCTGCACCCAGACGCAAAGGAAAGGCCCCGAGTGCCCCTCGGGGCCTTTCCTTTGGGATCGGGGAGTAAGTTCTCCTTGGCGCCGTGCGGTCGTCTGCGTTCACCTGCCCTCCACCCGCACTCCACCGGCGCCCGTACGAAAGGCTCAAACAACGTGGCTCGACTCTTCGGCACGGACGGCGTCCGTGGGCTCGCCAACAAGGACATCACCGCAGAACTCGCCCTCGACCTGTCCGTCGCGGCCGCGCATGTCCTGGCGGAGGTTGGGGAGTTCAACGGACATCGGCCGGTGGCGGTGGTGGGGCGAGATCCGCGGGCCTCCGGCGAGTTCCTCGCCGCGGCCACCATGGCCGGGCTCGCCTCGGCCGGGGTCGACGTGCGTGATGCCGGAGTGCTGCCGACGCCCGCCATCGCCTACCTGGTCGGCGAGCAGCGCGCGGACCTCGGCGCCATGCTCTCCGCGTCGCACAACCCGATGGCGGACAACGGGATCAAGTTCTTCGCCCGCGGTGGACACAAGCTCGCGGACAGCCTCGAGGACGCGATCGAGCAGCGGTTGGGCGAGCAGTGGCAGCGCCCGACCGGCCCGGACGTCGGCCGGATCAGCCCCCTCGCCGACGGCGCCGATCGCTATGTCGCCCATCTGTTGTCCGTGCTGCCGCATCGGCTCGATGGGCTGCGGGTCGTCCTCGACACGGCCCACGGCGCGGCCTCGGTCGTGGCGCCGCAGGCCTTCGCCGAGGCAGGTGCCGAGGTCACCGTCATCGGCAACGAACCGGACGGGATCAACATCAACGACGGCTTCGGGTCGACGCACCTGGACCGGCTCCAGGCCGCGGTCGTCGAGATCGGTGCGGACTTCGGGCTGGCTTTCGACGGTGACGCCGACCGCTGTCTCGCGGTCGACGGCGCCGGCACGATCGTCGACGGTGACCAGATCATGGCCATCCTCGCGCTGCGCATGAAGGAGCAGGGCGTCCTCCGCGGAGACACCCTGGTCGCCACGGTCATGTCCAACCTCGGGATGATCCAGGCGCTCGGCTCGGCCGGCATCAAGGTCCTGCAGACGGCGGTGGGGGACCGCTATGTCCTCGAGAGCATGAAGAACGGCGGCTACTCCCTCGGCGGGGAGCAGTCGGGCCATGTCGTCATGCTCGACCACGGAACGACGGGCGACGGCACGCTGACCGGTCTCATGCTCGCCTCCCGGGTGGCCGAGACCGGCCGCACGCTGACGGAGCTGGCCGCCGTGATGCGCCACTTCCCACAGGTGCTCGTCAACGTCAAGGACGTGGACAAGAGTCGCCTCGATGCGTGCACGGTAGTCGCCGACGCCGTGCGTGCCGCCGAGGCTGAGCTCGGCGAGACCGGGCGGGTGCTGCTGCGCAAGTCCGGCACGGAGCCGGTCGTCCGCGTCATGGTCGAGGCCGAGGACGTCGACCAGGCACACCTCATCGCCGGCCGCCTCGTCGACGTCGTCAAGGCAGAGCTGGCGTTATAGCGTCTCGCGGCGCCTGACGGGCTCAGCGTGGACCTGATCCGCACTCCTTCTGTCAGTGACGCGCCGGTCGCCCTACAGTGGGCCTGTCGCACACAGGAGGCCCCATGCTGCTGGTCCCACGACAGTTGCTGCGCTCCGGCATGACCGGAACCGTCCCCTACTACGGCGGGCGCTTCACTCCTGCACAGGCATGGGCCGCCGCCCATCCGAGCCAACCTGCCCCCGGCGCCCCTGCTGCTTCCCCCGCCGGCCACCCGGCACCAGCTCCACGGCCCGAGAATGCGCCGAAGCGCATCGACCCCAATACGAAGGCGGCGCTCGAACACTTGCATGACACGGGCGTTCTCACCGACGCGGAGTACGACGAGATGGTGAAGCGGAGCAGCGGATGACGGGACCGGTCCAGATCCTGGTCATCGGGCTGGACAAGCCGACGTTCTCGGGCGAGGTGATGGCGGAATTTGCCCGGCTGCGGGAGGCCGGCACCGTTCGGCTGCTGGACGTCGTGCTGATCAGACGCGCAGATGACGGAACGCTCGAGACGCTGCCCCTGCCGGCCAGCGCGCCGGCGGGCATGGGCCAGCTGGCCGCCCGGCTCCTCGGCGACCCGGACTTTGACGAGGTGAGTGCCCAACAGGCGCTCACCGGCGCCACCTGGTCCCTCGCCGACGCGATCCCGGTGGGCGCCGGTGCAGCCGTCGTCATCATCGAGCACCTGTGGGCGGCGCCGCTGCGCGAGGCACTTCACCGTGCGGGCGGCGCAACGCTGGAGGAGACGTGGCTCGCGCCGGAGGACGTCCAACGACTGGACGGCCTCATCGCTGAGAGCGACTCCTGATCGGCCCGGCCCGCCGTCAACCCGACCCGGAGTAGACGCTTCGGTTCTCACCGGCGTCAGCGCCAGAATCGGGCGAGCGGCTCCGCGAGGGCCCGGCCTTGGTCGTAGCCTCCTCGCGCGGCCTGCAGACGTGTTGATGGATCCAACGCATGTGCGTCGAAGACGTCGCCGGCACCGCCGTCCGGGAACACGGTCTCCACGCTGCTTCCGCCTGCGCGCAGTTCGTCGACCTGGGCTGCGAGGCTCATGCCCCACTCCTGCGGCATCCGCGATCTGCCCCCGAACGGTGACAGCACGAGTACCCGCCCGCATCCAGCCGCCAGATCGGCGTTCTCGCTGCGTCGGTAGCCGCCGTTGATGTAGCGGTTCTCGCCGATGCGGTAGGGCGTCATCGCCGAGGTGCTTGCGGCGACCGCATCCACCAGATCAATCCCGCTGTGGCGGTCGAACACGACCGGGTCCCCGCTACGCGCGTCAACAGCCACGATGAGCACAGGTTGTTGCGGCCAGTGTCGGCTGGGAAGCCGCGCTGCCACGATGTCGTGCCAGCGCGACGGGCTGGTGCTGTCGCCAGCATCCTTCTCGAGTGCCGCAGCGCCCATCCTGCGGCGCATGTCGGTTGCATCCTTCGCCGAACCGATGATTCGGTTCGACCACTCCAGGTAGGTCGCCCCGGAAGAAGTCGGAGCGCGTCCTCTGTCCGATCCGGCGCCGCCAGACTGTGGCTGAGGTGCCTCGGCGAGGATGGCGGCATACAGTTCGGCCGGCCGTGTCCCGCTGGTGATCTGGGCAGCCACCGTCGATCCTGCCGACGTTCCGATGATGAGATCAGCCTCGGTCACATCGACCCCGGCATCGCACAGGCCGGCGATGAGACCCAGCTCCCATGCATTGCCTGCCGCTCCGCCACCGGCGAGAACCAAGGCTCGACTGTTCGCGTCACCCACCGGTCCTGAGTCGTCCCGCCTGTCGTGCATCGGCCAGTTCCCGTGCAGTGGCGTTCGTGGCACCGCGATGTGGGTCTCACCTCCTGCGTGTAGATCGCGATCGCTGAAACGCTAGCAGGGCGACGCGGTGCCCATCGGCATTGAGCGGTTGAGCATCGCCGTCCCAGGCGGAACTCGAGGTGACGAAGACCCCTCATCGGCCCGACCGGACGACGCTTGGGTGTCCGCGTCCTGAACTCGAGTTTC
>NZ_DATCWX010000198.1:0-4417 GCF_036566125.1 Intrasporangium sp. | reverse complement strand
AGCCGGCCACCAGCAGCGCCAGGGGCGGCCACACGAGGAACGCGAACGCGACGAGCAGGAACACGCCGAAGAGGTCGAGAATCGTCGTCAGCACGCCAAAACCGCCTCTCAGAGCACCGAATCCAGCACGTTGTAGGTCTTATGGCGCCCCAGCGCCCACGCCGCGTAAGCGACCGCCTCGAACGCCGACACGTCCGCCGACGACTTCCGCCGGCCGATCACGAACCGGTCACCGACGTCCTTGCGCACAGCAGCCCGGACAGCCCCATTCAGGTCCGCATCGTCCAAATGCGCGTGCCCGACACCCTCCACGAGGTCATACACCTCGCCCGCGGCCGTCTTCTCGTCATCCGTCTTCATCACCCGCAGCACCGACGCCGGCACCACCAGCTCCAGCGACGGCACCAGGTCCGCGCCCGGGCCCGCACCGGCGATCGCGACAGCCACCGCCGAGTGCTTCTCCGCGAGCTGCCTCGCCTCAGCAGGGCACGCGGCCGGTGAACCGAACCACACGGGCTCGAAGTGCACCGACCCGGCCTCGTTCCGGCCCGCAGCACCGATGACGGCCCGCTTGCGGTCCACCGACACGGCCACGCCCAGGGCGAGGTCACCGACGATCCTGGAGGGCGCCTTCGCGTTGAAGCCGCCAGCCCACTTGCCAGGGCTGAAGAACCCGCCGCTGTCGTCGTCGTCCCAGATACCCAAGCCCTCACGCATGTACGACTCGACATCGGGCAGGTTCTCCCGCATCCGCAGGATCGACTCCCGCGGAGTCCGCTTCGGGAACGACGGATTCGCCTTCGCAACCTGCGCCCAGTCGTCCGGGTTCGCGTCAGGATCCGCGCCCAGCTCGAGGTACAGCATGTCCTTGCCCTTGCCGGACAGCGCCTTCGACCGCTTCCCCGAGAACACCTCACCCGGGTCGATCCCCGGACGCGGCGGCGTGCCGATGAAGAACAGCAACGCGCCCGCATCCCACTTCGTCTGGTTCGTCGCCGGCACCATGTCGTCCAGCGCCTTGCCCGTGAGGATCTGCGCCTCATCGAAGATCAGCATGTCGACCGCCGAGAAGCCACGACCGAAGCCGTTCTCGCGAGCACCGAACAGGATCCGCGACTCGTTCTTGAAGATCACCGCCTCGACGCCCGAACCACGCAGCGTCTGCTCGATGAACGGCGCCACCCGCTGACGGCGAGCCATCCCCAGCATCGACTTGAACGTCTCGCTCGAGGTGCGCGAATGGTGAGCCGTCCACAGCATCAGCGACCGCGGGAACAGCGCACACAACGCGAACGCCAGCGACCCGATCGTGAACGTCTTACCGACCTGGCGAGGGATGCTCAGCGTCACCCCGCCGATCGTGGCCGCGTACTTCCCATCCGCACGCTTGCCCAGCATCGCCTTCGTCAGCCCGACCTGCCACGGGTCGAACACCACACCCATCCGGTGCAGCTGCGCCTCCACCGACGGCCATCCCGTCGTGGCGATCCCATCCGGGATGACGAGGTGCCGCTTCGCCTCAGAGAGCGTCGGCGCTGAACGCCTCGTCGGGTCGGTTGACATCCTCAGCCGCCTCCTGCTTCGCCCTCTCGTCAATCGCCTCGATCTCGCGGTTGATCTCCTGCAGGCGACGCGTCAGGGCAGCAAGGTCACGCGGTGGGCAGTTCGGGTCCTCAACGGTTTTCGCCACCCGGCGGCGCATCGCCACCAGCAGCTCACGCGGGTCACCGCCCTCGGCGGCCTCCGAGATCGACCGAGGCTTGGCCGGCTTCGACGGCGCCTTCTCGCCAGGAGCGACCGAGCGCAGCGGCGTCTTCCGTGCAGCCATCGGTCACCGCCTAACTCATGGATGAGTTGTCCTCACGTGGAAAAAACATCGAAAAAAGATTGAACGAGAGGGGTTGCTCCGACCCTGACCTGCTACAAAAACTGCGACAATGTCAGAAGAGAACTCATATATGAGTTAGTCATGCGGACTCGGCCGCGAGCGCGTCAGTCGCAGCGTCGAGCTCGACTCGAGCGGCGATGCGTCGCTGCTCCGCGTCCCTCGCCTCGGCTGACTTCACCGCAGCGTCACGTGCCGCTGCCTCGTGGGCTGCCACAGCGGCCTCGTACCTGGCGAGTGCGTCCATCACCATTCCCTCGATCGTGGTCGTGGTTCGCCGAGCTCGCCGTTGCGCTTGAGTGCGCCGGCCCTGCGATTGCAGGACTGGCACTCAGGTCCCGTCCATCCGTCGCCGAAGTCCTCGTGCCCGAGGTCCCACGGTGCACCGGGTGCGATGAGGCCGGGACAGTCGGGGAAGAGCGGATGTCCGTACCGTGTGCAGGTGGTGCGGCCCTGCGCCACGATAGGCACCCAGCGTTTGCGCAGCCTGCGGTGCAGCCCGTCGTAGTCGCTCATGCCTTGGCCTCGCACATCTCGCGGGCCAGCGCCGGCCGGACGCTGGCCGTTGAGCCCGAACGTGCCGGGCGTGGCAGCCTCACGTACCTCGACGGGCCAGGCTGCCGGAGTTTCCTGCCGCTCGCTCGGTGGGCCGCTCGTGACGGCGCGTGGTGGTCGAGGGCGGCCGGTGCAAGAGTGAGCCCCGGTCGACAGGGGGTGCGACCGGGGCTGCTGAGGGGCTGAGCGCAGAGACACTTCTGCCGTGCTGTGTCACAGCATACGACAGACCCGCGCGAATCGGTCAACTCTGCGTGCCATCCCGGAGTGTCCACTCCTGCCGGTAGTCGGGGTGGTCGGCGAAGACCGAGGCGAGGTGGAGCAGCGTGGCGCACGGACCTTGGACTCGACACGTCAGGCAGTTTCCGTTCGAGAAGCCGAAGTCCCGACTCTCATGGGCAGCCATGAAGGCGTGCTCATCCACGATGCGCCGCTTCGCCTCGCACTCGCGCAGGACGCGGGCCGGGTCGTGGCGGGCGGCGTGAACCGAGTTCTCGTGGGCGTGGCGCTCCATCTTGGGCCACCTCGGAAGCTGCCTCGAACCATCCTCGGCCTCGTTCGCCGTGCCCAGCTCGAACCACGCGATAGCCCAGCCGTCTTCGCCTTCACCCTGCAGGGCGTACAGGCCACCCTCGGATACGTTGCCGTCGCCCGATGCCCAGCGTGGGCCGTTGGCTGCGTTGGCCGCGGCCTCATCCTCGGCGATCCGGGCCAGCAGGAAATCCGTGATGCTCATGCGTTCATCCTCTCTCTCGTTGGTCATCCAATGGCTCCATCCCTGCGCGCCTCACGCAGTAGCAGTGCCTGGAACACAGCCTTGCGCTCGAACATGGTCCGCCCGCGATCGTCCGTGCCAGCCGTCGGGATCACCCCACGCGCCACCCACTGACGGATGCCGGCCCGGGTCGCCACGATGCCCATGCGCTTGTGCAGGATCGGCACCAGCTGCTCGGCCGTGACCAGGGGCTGGTTACCGACGATGCGGATGATCCACCCGTCGACCGTGTCCGTGATGCCGCAGCCCCTGCACTTCACCTCGCCCGGGTTGTGGATCTTGGCCCGCACGGGCGTCTCGCACTCGGGGCACTCGCCCATCATCATCGTGTCCCGTCGTGGTGGTGCAGCACAGGCACGCACCTCCCGGGCGAGCGTCTCGAGCTCGTCCCACATGCGGTTGCCGGACGACCACTGCCCGAGGGCGTCGGCGTGCTCGGCGAGGAACCGGCACGTGCGGGGCACGTCGAGCGCGTCGATGATGACCCAGTCCTGCACGGAGTCAGGGTGCTCGTCGACGAACGCGTGGACCCAGAAGGCGAGGTCGCGCACCACCTCGGCCCGCAGGCTGATGGCGGTGTCGTTGCCGGGCATCCTGGACTCGGGCACGCCACGCGCACCGCCGGGAGCGCTCTTGGGTGGGTTGGCGGTGCCCTTCCAGAAGCGGCGGATGGTGGCGAGCTCACGACGGATGCCGGCCGCGATGTCGGAAGGCTTCAGCGCGCCTTCGATGGCGTCGAGCTCGCTCACTCTCGGTCCTCCTGGGGGTCGGCGGGGCAGTGGTGGGTTTGCGCTGCGGTGTTGGGGTGGATGACCCAGCGGCCGTGTTGGTCGATGGCGCGCGGCCGTGGGAACGTGACGCGGACCTTGATGGCGGTCACCGCATCGGGGGCAGGTCACGGTGGTGGTCACGGGGCGGTGGTGTCCTTCGGCGCGTCCCGGTACGGGTTGGACTGCCCATGGATGCCTTGGCACTGGCAGGTGCGGCCGCAGTAGTCCGAATGCACGAAGTTGTCGGTCGCGACGTCGAACCCCTCGTCCCACGCCTTCGCCACGGTCGCCTCCTTCTCGGCCACCCGAGCCTCGGCGGCGCGCTTGTCCGCCACGGCGTTCTCGGCAACCCGCTCGGCGCGTTGGATCCGCGACATGGGCGCGAACTTCTTGGCGCGGTACTCCTCCACCTCGGCGCGCAGCTCGGCGATG
>NZ_DATCWX010000026.1:0-2652 GCF_036566125.1 Intrasporangium sp. | reverse complement strand
GCAGATGCGCAGCAGGCGGAGCTTCGGAAGCGGGACGCCGAGGAGAAGGCAGGAGAGGCCAACAAGCGCATGCGGGTCGCGGAGGAGGAGGCCAACCAGGCGACCGCTGCGGCACTGGTCGCCGAGACCAAGGTCAAGCAGGCCGAGATGCGCTCGCAAGCCGTGGAAGACAATTCGGCCCAGACCGCCGCGAAGAACGCGGAGCTGCTCGAGCAGCTGCAACAGGCACGAGGTGAGCTGGTCGGTGCCGAGGAACGAGCGCGCCTGAGCGATGAACGGTTCCGGGCCGCCAGCGAGCGGGTCGAGGTCGTGGAAGGGCAGATCAAGGAGCTCAAGGTGCGACTGACGGTGGCGAAGACCGACCTGCCGATCGGCTCCGTCGCAGGCAACGAGCGAAGCGCCCTCAAGGACGGGTTGGCGAACCAGGTGCGCCGGCCGCTGACGTCGATCCTGGGCGTCAGCCTTGCGCTTCAGCACAACGATCCCGAGTCTCGTGACGGCCGGGAGTTGGTGCGACAGCTCGGCACCAATGCCCGCAAGCTCGATCGCATGGTCGGCGTGCTCCTGGAGATCGACAGGCTCGCCGACGGGACCCTGAGGCTGAATCGCCGCCGGACCGACCTTCGGGCTCTGGTGCGCCGGGTGGTCGAGGACTCGCCGGATCTGGCGAACCGGAACGTCCACGTGGAGGCCGAGAAGGTCGTGGTGCCGGTCGACCCGTTCATGGTCGAGGAGATGGTGGACACGCTCTTGAGCAACGCGAACGCGCGAACGTCGTCCGCCAGCCATGTGTGGATCAAGGTGTCGAGCGACCCCGAAGGCGCGGTGATCGCCGTCGACGATACCGGCCCCGACGTTCCCGAGAACCAGCGTCACACCCTGACGTCCTCACCAGGAGAGCAGATGGACGGTGCCGGCCGGGGCGGGAAGTCGACCGGCCTGGCCGTTCTGGAGAGGCTTGCGGAGGTCCACGCCGGCAGGGCCTGGGTCGAGGAGCGTGAGGGTGGTGGCGTCTCGTTCCGGGTGTTCCTGCCGGACGTGACGGAGGTCGCCGCCGAGGCTGCCGGTCAGGCGGCCGACCCCACGGAGGCCGACGCGAACGTCGAGGACACAGAGGCGAGCGAGGAGTAATTCCCTCCGAAGCCGGTCGACGCTCAAAACCCGGCGCCTTGCGGCCGATGCATAGCGCGAGGCACATGGAGCCGTCCTCGAAGATCACCCGTGTCCTCGTGGTCGACGACCACGAGGTCTTCTCCGAAGCGCTCGAGATGTTCCTCGGGCGCCAGCCCGACGTCCGGCTGGTGGGCTCGGCGCGCGATGCCGATGAGGCGATGGCGCTCCTGGGGGAGGAGCCGGACGTCGTGCTGATGGATCTCGACATGCCGGGGGCCAACGGGATCGAGGCCACGCGCCGGATCCGCGACGCCGCGCCGGACGTGAAGGTGGTGCTGCTCACCGGCGTCGAGCGTCCCGAGGTGATCGCGGAGGCCCTGTCGGCGGGCGCCTGCGGCTACGTGCCGAAATCGCGAGCGGTGGACGAGGTGCTGGACGTCGTCCGGCGAGCGGCCGCCGGCGAGATCGTCATGCCCGCGAGCGACCTGGCGTCCGTCCTGGGACAACTCCGGGGGAGCCTGGGTGAGCACGGGCTCGCTCGCGTGACGCCGCGAGAGACACAGGTGCTTCAGGCCCTCGCGGCCGGCGAGACGGCCCCGGAGATCGCCGCGTCACTCGGCATCAGCACGCTGACCGTCCACAGCCACGTCAAGAGCATCCTCGCCAAGCTCGGTGTGCATTCGACGATCGAGGCCGTCACACTGGCATGGCGTCACGGCCTTGCCCCGACCAACCGCCACGGTTTGATGGCCACGGCACCTTCGCCGGTCGAACGCCCGAACCCGACCTCCGCGGACGCTCCGACCCGAGTCCTCGTCGTCGAGGACCACCCGTTGCTCCGCAGCATCATCAGGATCGCGTGTGAGCAGACGCCCGGCCTGGAGATGGTGGGCGAGCTGGACGACGCGTCGTCCGCGCTCGAGGCGTGCAGGGAGCTCGCGCCGGACGTCATCCTGCTGGATCTCTCGCTCCCGGGCGAGTTCCAGGGGCTCGACCTGGCCCGCGCCATCCGCAACGAAGGGCTCCCCGTCCGGATCCTGGTCCTCACGGCGCGAACCGACCAGGAGGCGCTCTTCGAGAGCGTCATCATCGGCGTGGAGGGATACCTCGAGAAGGCCTCCGGCGTCCGGGTGATCGCCGACGCTCTGAGTCGGGTCGCCGGGGGCGAGCGCGTCTTCACACAGGCCCAGATGCGAGGAGCCGTCGCCGAGCTCAGCCGCCGAGCACGGAAGGCGCGAGAGGAGACCGACGCACCACCGAACCTGTCGCCGCGAGAGATCGAGGTCCTCGAGCACGCGGCCCTCGGCTTCACGGTCGGCCAGATCGCGACGCGCCTCGCGCTCTCGCCGAGGACGGTCGAGACGCACCTCGGCAACGCCTACCGCAAGCTCGGCGTCAGCAACCGCGTCCAGGCGCTGGCCCGTGCCTCCGGGCTGGGCCTGATCCGGATCGACTGAGCGAACCGAAGCCGAGTCGGGCTGCAACAGGCTCACTGCTAGGCTTCGCGGATGCCGAAGGTCGCCTACCAAGGTGAGCCCG
>NZ_DATCWX010000173.1:0-6675 GCF_036566125.1 Intrasporangium sp. | reverse complement strand
CGCGCCGACCGGCCCACGCCGGTCGGCAGCCCGTCCCGCGCCGCCACCACCATCGAGCACCGTCGCCCGGACATCTTCGAGGGCGACCGGCACCCGCCAGGCCCACGGGTTGACGGCCCACGTCGCGGCGGCCTTCGCATGGGCGGCGTCGACCGAGCCGGCGTCCGCGAGCCCACCCCTCGCATCCGAGAGAACAGGCTCGTCGACGAAGAGGGCCCGGTGCACGGCCTTGCCGGGATAGCGGGCGAGGGTTGCGTCGAGGACCGACCCGACGACCCGGGCCATCGGCAGGACCTGTCCACCGGCCGCGAAGTCCAGCACCTGGACGGTCTCGCGAGAGGCCTGCCCCCGCAGCCACGTGCGCTGCTGCTGGAGCCGGCCGTCGTCGGTCCGGTGCGCCCCGAGGACGGTCCACCGGTCGGTGACGCTGTCGCGCTGTCGCACGGACTCCGTCGAGACCGACCACCCGATGACGGTGCGCAGGTCGCCTGCGGCGTCGTCGTCCGCCGTCGCTCGCTGCGACCAGGCCCGCGTCACGGTCCACCACCGGCCCATCGCGGCGAGGAGGTGGTCCGGCCAGTCCGAGCGGGTGGCGACGTCGGACGCCATCGACCGGACCTGGTCGGCCAGACCGGGCAGCTGCGCGTCGACGAGCCGTGCCGCGGTCGTGTCCCACCAGGCGTACGGCTGGGAGCGCACAGACGCCGTGCCGCCCCGGGCGAGGTCGCCGAGCCACCGTGCGAATTCGTCCATGCCCGACGTCATCAGGGCGAGCCGCTCCTCGAGCCGCTTGGCCTGCGCCGTCGGGTCGGGCGCCCGCTCCGTGCTTGCCGCCCGTCCGGCAGACCTGCTCGTGGCACGGGCAGCGCGCTCCGCCGCCCACTCGGCGGCGAAGCCGGTCGCTTCGGCGGCGTCCTGGACGGAGCCGGAGCCCTCGACCCAGAGCATGAGCAGCGCCAGACCGTGCTTGCAAGGAAGCTTCCGGCTCGGGCAGGAGCACCGGAAGGCCGGCTCGGTGAGGTCAACGCTCACCTGGTAGGGCGCCTTGCCCGAGCCCTGGCACTTGCCCCACACGAGGGTGTCGGTCGACCCAGTGTCCGACCAGGGGCCGGGGCGCGCGAGCCTGCGCGCGGCCGCGAGCGACGAGGCATCCGGAGCCAGCGCGGCGACCTGTTGGGGGGTCCATCGAGTCATGGTCTCGACATCATGACCGACGTCACCCACACCAGGCGGCACACCCCGGCAAATCGACCCGGCCAGCCCTCAGTGCTCGATGAGGGCCCCGAGGCCGTCCAGCGTCCGGGCCAGCCCGAACCGCCACGCATGCTGCGCGCTCCACGACGAACCATGGGCCTCGCCCGCCGCCGCCCCGATGCGGACTGCCCGGGGATAGGAGGCCGGGTCGAGTACCCGCTCGAGGAGGGGCTGGTTCGCGGCCCACCAGGCTGCGTCGGACATCGCCGTGTCCCTCGTCGTCCGTGCCGCGTCGTGCGCAGCCCGGGCGTGGCCCTGGACGAAGGCCAGCAGATGGGCCAGCACCGCATCCGCCGTCACATCGTCGAGCCCGGTGCCGTCGAGTGCCGCCAGCTCATGCTCGTACTTGGCCATGAGTCCCGGTCCGAGTGGCGGCCGGCTGAGGACGGCAACCTCGGTGAGCCAGGGATGCTCCGCGAACAGGGCGCGGTTCGTCTCGGCGACGCGCTCGAGCCGGCGTCTCCACGTCCGGATGCGCCAGGGGCGCCGTGGCATGCGCAGATAGAGGAGGTCCACCATGAGGTCGAGGAGCTCGGCCTTCCCGGGCACGTAGGTGTAGACGGACATCGTCGACACGCCGACCCGCTGTGCGACACCCCGCATCGTCACTGCTGCCAGACCTTCGGCGTCGGCGAGCGTGAGCCCGGCGTCGACGACCGCGTCGACGGTGACGCTGCGACCCGGTCCACGGCGCCGTTCGCCGCCCGGCCCGTCGCTGCCGCGGGCGTCGCGCCACAGGAGGGCGAGAGTCCGGCTCGGCTCCCCCGCGCCGGTCGAGGCGTCAGCCATGGGAACCATCCTCGCGATCTATCGGTTGTACCTCGTACGCTGTACACCGTACAGTAACTGGTCCGCACCACCACAGGAGTCCCATGAACATCACCGCCTCAGCGATCTCGCTCAACGTGAAGGACGTCCGCGCCTCCGCAGACTGGGCCACGACGTACCTCGGGTTCAGCGAGGAGATGTCCGCAGAGGGCTTCTGCTCCCTCAGCCACCCGAGGGCCGGCTTCAACCTGATCTACCTCGCAACCGGCCTGTCAACCTTCAAGCCGGCCTCCGCCGCCGGGCAGGCCGACGGGCTCCTCGTCGTCTTCACCGTCGACGACATCGACGCCGAGTACGCCCGCCTCCAGGGCGAGGCGGTCACGATCGTCACGCCCATTGAGACCGAGCCGTGGGGCGAGCGCTACTTCCAGATGACCGACCCCAACGGGGTCGTCTACCAGCTCGTCCAGTGGGTCGAGCCCACGGACGCGCAGTACGCGACCCAGCAGTAGCACGACTGAGCAGTATGCCGCTGAGCGCACTCAGCGGCATACGACTCGATCCGTCGTGGCGGGCTCACCTGCCCGCGTGGCTCACTACTTCTTGCCCTTGAGCTGGATCTGGTTCTCGGCGAAGTACTCCGAGCAGAAGACCACGCCGCACGCAACGGACAGCGTCGCGCTGACGGCCTTCCCACCCTTGAACAGGCCGTTGTCGCCGATCACCGCGAGCTCCCACGGGCGGACGGTGTCGTCGCAGGTGACCTCGGTCCCACCGGAGCCGCGGATGAGGAGTCGGCCCACGCGCTGGGTGACCTGGGCCTCGAGGAACGCGAACTCGGCTTCGCTGCCGCACATGATCGTGCCGGAGATGATCGCGGAGCCGGTCTTGGAGTCGAAGCGGCCCGTCGGGTTGACGGTCACATCGAGGGCAGGCGCCGGTGGTGCAACGTCAAGGGTGAGCGCCATCTGACCGCCGTTGCCTGCGCCATCGGTCTGGTCGTCGATGACGACGATGTAGTAGGTCTCGTTGGCGACGGCATCCCAGACGGCCCCGCCGGGGCCGCACCCGAGGACGGTGAAGCTGCCCGGCGCACCGGCGGCCACGAAGACGCCGGCGCCGTAGTCCGACGCCCTCACGTCCGCGAACATGACGTTGTCCTCGGTCGGCGTGAAGGAGAACCAGACGCTCGCGTCCATGGCCGGCGGCACGCCGCACACGTCCGCGCCCGCAGCGGAGAGCTCGGCGTCGTCGGCGTCCGTCGTCGCCTCGGTCGTGTCCTGACTCGTCGAGGACGGGAAGGAAGCGATCGCTTCCGCACCCGGATAGGTGTCATTGCTGGGTGGCGCCGCGAGCGCGGGCGATCCCACCACTGCGAGCGAGGTGAGGGCGGCTGCGATAGCCGCCAGGAACCGACGTGAAGCCTTCATCGACCTTCCCCTTTGGTCTTTGCGCCAGGCGCCGGATCCCAACGTCGCGCCCCTGCGCCGTGGATACGGTTTCAGCCGTTGGGCCGCGTGACCTAAGTCACACGCAATACGCTACTGACGGGGCCTCCTCCGTGCAGGGGAACGCCTCGAACTCAGGGGATAGGGGACCAACATGGCTTTCAAGCGTCGCTCGCTGGTGTCGCTCCTGCTCGCTTCGACCGTGGGCCTGACTGTCGCCGTGACCGGCTGGACCGCCTCGGCCGCAACGCCGGCCACCACTTCTGCCGGCTCTGCCAATGCCGCACGGTCCTTCATCATCTCGCTCCGGTCCGGTGTCGACCCGGCCCGAGCAGCTGCCGAGCTGGCAGGCGCGAGGGGGGCGGCGGTCGACCACATCTACCGGCACGCTCTGCGGGGCTTTTCCGCTCGCCTCACACCCTCGGCACTCAAGGCGGTGTCCAATGACCCGCGCGTGGCGACAGTCGTGCGCGACCGGGAGGTGCGCATCACGGCCCAAACCGTTCCGGCCGGTATCGCGCGCATCGGCGGCATCGAGAGCTCGACCGCATCGGGCGATGGGCGCGGCTCGGTCGACGTCGACATCGCCGTCATCGACACGGGCATCGACTCGAAGCACCGGGACCTCAACGTCGTCGGCGGCGTCAACTGCGTGACCGGCAACCTCACCTACGACGACCTGAATGGCCATGGCACCCACGTCGCAGGCACCGCCGCGGCCAGCGACAACAAGATCGGCGTCGTCGGCGTCGCTCCCGGGGCCCGCCTGTGGGCGGTGCGCGTCCTCGACTCCAACGGCAACGGCCTCACCTCGTCGATCATCTGCGGGATCGACTGGGTCACGGCGCACGCCGGCACCATCGAGGTCGCCAACATGAGTCTCGGCGGTGCTGGTGTCGCGGGTTCGTGCACTGACGGCGGGATGCGCCAGGCCATCTGCCGCTCAGTCGCCGCAGGTGTCACGTACGTCGTCTCGGCCGGCAACGCCGGGAGCGATGCCGGAGGCTTCGTGCCGGCGAGGTACCCCGAGGTCATCACCGTGTCGGCGATTACCGACTTCGACGGTGAGGCAGGCGGATTCGGCTCGCCGACGTGTGCGTACGGCACTGATGACACCTTCGCGGGCTTCTCCAACTTCGGCGACGCTGTCGACCTCACCGCCCCGGGTGTGTGCGTCCTGTCGACGTGGCGAGGTGGCGGGTATCAGTCGATCTCCGGGACCTCGATGGCGAGCCCGCACGTCGCAGGCGCGGCGGCGCTCTACCTGTCAACCCATCGCGGCGCCTCACCGGCTGCGGTGAAGGCGGCGCTCATCGGTGCCGGGACCTCCGACTGGACCGGCAACCCGGACGGCGTCCAGGAACCCCTCGTCAACGTCGCCGGCTTCTGACCCAGCCACACGACCACTGAGCGGTATGCCGCTGAGCCAGCTCAGCGGCATACAGCCGTGTGTTGGTGGTTGCGTCAGTCGCCGAGGTTCGCGTCGAGGAACGCCTCGGTCCGGCGGATCGAGAGCGACCACTGGGACGTGAAGGTGTGCCGCTGACCCTCGTAGACGTAGTAGGTCACCTTCTTGCCCGCCTGCTTGAGGGCGGCCACTGTTTCCTCCGACCACTCGATGGGGCAGCTCTCGTCGGCCGTGCCATGGTGGATGAGAATCGGGTCGGTGACGCGGTCGAAGTAGGTGCGGGGGCTCATCAGGGCCCAGGTCTCCGGGGACTGCTCAGGGGTCCCCAGCCGTCTCATGATCTTCTGGGCGTCACCCCCCTGGTCGTTGTCGCGGCGCACCCACATGTTGAAGTTGTCGACGGCGTCGGAGCTCACCGGCGCGTAGGCCACGGCGGCCTTGAACAGGCCCGGCTTCGCGACGACCGCCTCGTAGACGACGCCGCCACCCATCGACCGCCCGACGATGCCGATGCGATCCGGGTCGACCGATCCGAACTGCTCGAGGGCCAGGCCAGCGTTGATCGCGTCGATGGCGTAGCCGACACGCAGATTGGCGCCGTTGTCCGGGTCGTCGTCGGACTGGGCGTGGTTGCGGTAGTCGATGTGGAGCGTGACGTAGCCCTGCCGCGCGAGGTAGTCGCGTTCGCGCAGCATCGTCGCCCCGTTCGTGTACTCCTCGAGGGGGACGTAGCCATGGGCGAGCACGACGGCAGGGAAGGGGCCCCGACCGCGGGGGATGTTGATCCGACCGGAGATGGTCAGGCCGTCGCCCTGGTAGGTCGCGTAGTACTGCCGATAGGCGCTCGTGCTGCCGCTTTCGCGGCCCAGCCGGAGGTTGCGGCCGTCGTAGTCCTTGTCGATGAGGGCCTGCATGGATGCCGGGTCTGGCGCAGCGGTCGTCGTTGTGCTGGGCGTCGGCGTCGCCTCTGTCGTCGGCGCGGACGTTGGCGGTGCGCTCGTGGCTGCGGTGGTCGGGTTCGCAATGGTGGGGCTGCCGGCCTCGCCGCCGCCGCCCGTACAGGCGCCGACGGCCAGTAGGGCCGTCAGCGAGATGCCGATGTAGGCGCTCCTCCCCACACCTCAGTGTCACCACTCGGCTCGGATCGGCCAAGAACGTGCCCCACTTCCGATTCCAGACCGTGACATCAGGCGGTCTTCGGCCGCATGCCGCTGACCTGCGTCTGCCTGGGGGTGTTGTCGGTGGTGGGTGGTCGAATGTGGTTGGGGCACTGGATGAGAGGCCACGAAGGGGATGGCACCGCACGAGTGTGGATTGACGGAGTTGGAGCTGGAGCTGGGGTCGCGGGTGTTCGCCCGCGGGCGGCGGGTCGCCGGGGGCGAGGGCCCGGAGGGTGCGCCGGGGGTGGTGCGGCGGTGTTGGCCGGACCCGGTCCGGGAGGCGTTGGCGTTGGACGAGGCGTCCGGGGCCGCGGTGGAGCGGATCGTCGAGCTGGAGGGGGTCAAGGCCCGGGTGGAGGCGCAGCTGCTGGACACCTACGGGTGGTTGCACACGGTGCTGGGGCAGCAGTACGACGGGATCGTCTCGCGGACCGGGTCCGGGGGCCGGAGGCTGCCGATCGGGTTGGACCAGGTCGTGGCGAAGGAGATCTGCGCGGCGACCGGGCTCGGCGAGGGCGAGGTGTCGCGCCGGTTGGCGTTGGCGATCCGGCCGCGGCGGCACCGGGTGGTCCGCGAGCGGATGGCGTGCGGGCTGCTCGGGTTGGGGCGGGCGCTGGCGCTGTCCGAGGCGTCCGCG
>NZ_DATCWX010000171.1:0-12107 GCF_036566125.1 Intrasporangium sp. | reverse complement strand
AGGAGGCGATGCGGTCGGCCATCTCGACGATCCGGGGTCGCAGGCCGATAGCGTCCATGAAGAGCAGGACCCCTGGGAACGATGCGTCCTCGTCGACGCGTGGAGGGCGGCCGAGCCAGGCCTCGACGGTCCCATCCGGGGTCCTCACCTCGATCATCACGTTTGCGACCCTAGCCCGGCCGATGCCCGGACGTTCGGCCCATCGTTATTACCGTCGCCCGTAGGTCACGACTCGCCTAGCATGTTGACAGTGACCACATTCGTTCTCGTGCCTGGGGCTGGTGGGGCAGCCTGGTACTGGCACCGCGTCGTCCCGCTCCTCGTCGAGGCCGGTCACGAGGCCATTGCCCTCCACCTGCCGGCCGACGACCCGGCGGGCGGCCTGCCCGAATACGCGCGCCTCATCTCCGAGGCCGTCGGCCCACGGTCCGACGTCGTCCTCGTCGCCCAGTCCCTCGGTGGGTTCTCCGCGACGCAGGCGGCGGCCTCGGGTGAACACCCCGGGCTGCGCGCGTTGGTCTTCGTCAACGCGATGATCCCGGAGCCCGGTGAGACGGCCGGCGATTGGTGGGGGCACGTCGACCAGGAGAAGGCCATGCGGGTGGCCGCCGAGGCCGGTGGCTGGGCGGTGGAGTTCGATCTGGATACCTACTTCACGCATGACGTACCGCCCGAGGTCCTCGCGTCCGGAGCCGAGCACCAGCGGGACGAGACCGACACCGTCTTCGCGGCACCGTGCGCCTTCTCCGAGTGGCCGCCCATCACCATCCGCGTCGTTGCCGGCCGGGACGACCGCTTCTTCCCGGTGGCGTTCCAACAGTGCCTTGCGCGCAAGCGACTCGGGATCGAAGCGGATGTCCTCCCGGGGGGTCATCTCATGGCGCTCTCCCGGCCGGCCGAGCTAGCTGACTACCTGGTCTCGGTCTGATCGCCCTCGTGTAACGATTCGCGAGAAATCGGCGATGGACAGGTATCAGGGTGGAGGACACGAGCTCTGGGCAGACGAGGGGATAGTGGGCGCGGGACCGGGGGGCTGGTCCCGCGCCCGCACTCGTTCCTCAGACACCGAACGGTTCCGGGTCGTCTGGCCGCCAGAGCACGCCGACTGAGCGCCGCCGAGACCGCTCCAGCCGGCCTCAGCCGATGTACCCCTCGACGGTCTTGGGATCGCGGACCTGGGCCTCGTCCGGGTTCTCCCCGAACTCGCGCTTGGCCCGCCGCTGACGCAAGAGGTCCCAGCACTGGTCGAGCTCGACCTCGAGCTGACCGAGCCGCGCGCGTTCCTCTTCAGCCTCGATACGGCCAGCCTGGAGCGCGCTTCTCAGCCGGTGCTCCTCGTCGATGAGTGACGTGATCCGGTGCTGGATGTCCAAGTCCTTCGCCATTCACCCACCTTCGCACGCTGTATGCCAGAACGGGAGGGCTCCGAGTCAGGAGCTCGAACCATGCCAAGCACGAGGTCACCATCGACGCCGGTACCGGCGCGGCGGCCAAGCACGAGACCGACTGACCGGTCGGCCTCAGGTCTTGGCAGTGGCGATGACATCTCCGGCGCGGGTGCGAACCTCGATGGACCGGATCTGGTCCGGCCGCAAGGCCGTCGCCCCGGTGACCCTGGAGTAGCCGGACTCCGTGCCGAGCCACGAGCCAGCAGGCAACTCACGCCCATTGGCATCGACGACGTAGACGACGATCTCCTCCCCGACGGGCATGTCCTGGCAGGCGAGGTTGAGCTGGGTGCCCCAACCGCGCTCCACGAGGTCGACCCCGACCTTGGCGGACGAGCCGGCCGCGGTGGCCGTGTAGTGCTCCGCCACCGGCGGCGGGTTGAGCAGCCCCGGGCCAAACCCCGCCCCGGCGCCGAACACCCCGACAGCGGCCGCTGCGGCCGCGGCGGCGAACCAGGACCGTCGTCGCCGGCGCCGACGCCGAGCCGCATCGAGAAGGTCAGCCAGACCGGTGCTGGAAGACCCGGCCACGCTCGCGGCAGCAGCTGTCTCTGGAGCGAGCTCGGCGGCATACGGCACCTGGGTCTGTGTGTCGACGAGCGAGAGCAGCCTCGGCAACCCGGACACCTGGCCGAGCTCCTGCTGGCATGCCGCGCACGCGCGCAGGTGCTCCGTGAACGCACGGTGGTCATCGTCGGACAGGCCTCCGAGGACGTAGGCGCCGAGGAGCTGATGCAGCTGCTCGTGCTGGTTCTGGTCGAAGGTCATCGGGTCACCCCCATCTCGTCCAGGATGACGCGCAGGCTGCGCACGGCGTAGAAGGCGCGGGACTTCACGGTGCCCTCGGGCACCCCCACCCGGCTGGCGGTCTCGGCCACCGAGAGCCTTTCGTAGTAGAGACAGCTGACGACCTCGCGGTGGGTGGGCTGCAGCCGCGCGAGCGCCTCCTCGACGAGCACCTGGTCGAGGGCCCGGTCGATGGCAGACTCGGTCTCGGGCAGGTCAATGAGGCGGGCCTGCTGCGGCCGACGCCCGGCGGCGCGGTGCTGGTCGACGATGAGGTGTCTGGCCGTGGTGATGAGGTAGGCGCGGAGGTTGTCGGCCTCGGGAGCCTGGCGCCAGACGCGCAAGATCGTCTCCTGCACGATGTCGTCCACCCGGTCGGCGTCAGTCGTTGCTCGCCACACGACCCGCCGGAGCATCGGGCCGTGCTCGCGATAAATCGCCTCGACGGCGTCGTCGTCGAGTGGCATCTGACCAACCTCCCTCGGCACTGCTGTCCTCGGAGACGTCCCGGGGAGCGCCCCGGTTCATCGAACCGGCTCACGCGGCCTGACGTCCCCCGGTGTATGAACCGCCGTCATGCGTCCATCATGCTCGCGGCGCTGGCCTTCGCCACCACGCTCGGTGCCTGTGGCTCCTCCGATCCCAAGACGCCCGTCGCGCCCCAATCCGCAGTGACCGAGCTGACGTTGGGGGCAACCTCGCTCGGGCAGGTCGTCACCGACGCCAACGGGCGCACGCTGTACGTGTTCACGAAGGACATGCCGGGCTCAATGACCAGTGCGTGCACGGGCGACTGCCTCGCCCTGTGGCCGCCGGCGTTCTCGGGCACGACTGCACCGAAGGCGACCGGGGTCACGGGGACGATCGGCACCATCGACGTCTCGGGGAAGAAGCAGGTCACACTCGACGGGTGGCCGCTGCACTACTACGCGCAGGATGTGGCCGCAGGCGACGTCGATGGCCAAGGGGTCGATGGCGAGTGGTACGTGCTCGGCGCCACCGGCACACCGGTGAAGAGGATGCCGGACAACGGCTCGGGCGGGTTCGGCTACTGACGATGGGGCTGGCAGAGTCGGGCCATGACGACCGAGCGGCTGGACCCGCACCCGATGACGGGCAAGCTCTTCCCGTCGCCTGTGCCTCCGGGGACAGGGTGGCCCGGCGATCCCGCCGCGCCAGACACTCCCGTGGCGCGCACTGCCGCCCAGGTACAACAGCTCGCGGGTGACGCAAGCAGCCTGGCGCAGCTTGATGCGCGGGTGTCGGTCTGCCGTGCGTGTCCGCGACTGGTCGCGTGGCGAGAGTCTGTTGCGACCCAGGGGCGCCGGGCGTCTTTCGCCGACCAGCCCTACTGGGGTCGCCCGGGACCGTCGTTCGGGGACCCCGAGGCTGACGTGCTGATCGTCGGGCTCGCGCCGGCGGCGAACGGAACCAACCGCACCGGTCGGATGTTCACCGGCGACCGCTCGGGCGACTGGCTCTACGCGGCCCTCCACCGAGCCGGGTATGCCTCCCAGCCGACGTCTGTCGGTGCAGGGGATGGATTGGAGCTCAAGGGAATCCGGATCATCGCTACGGTAAGGTGCGCGCCGCCCGCCAACCGGCCCACGACGGAGGAAAAGGCCACGTGCTCCGGCTGGCTCGACCGCGACCTCGAGCTGACCGCAGTCTCGCCAACCGGTCTGCGAGCGATGCTCGCCCTGGGCTCGATCGGCTGGGACGCGGCGCTCGGCGCAGCCCGGCGTCTCGGGTGGCAGGTGCCGCGGCCCAAGGCGCGCTTCGGCCACGGCGCGGAGGCGGTCCTTCGCCGCCCGGACGGCCAGGAGGTCCGGCTCCTCGGCAGCTATCACGTCAGCCAGCAGAACACCTTCACCGGCAAGCTCACGGAGGCGATGCTCGACGACGTGCTCACCCGCCTCTGAGCGCAGCCGCGGTCTCCGCGTCACCTCAGCGCGAGGAGCCCGATCTTCCCCACGACCGCGCTGGCGGCGACGTCGGGTCGCTGGCGCACTGATTCCCACGCGGCGCGCATCCCGTCGTTGTAGTCGATGTCATCGAGGACCAGGAGGGCCCCTGGCGCGGCCGATCGGGACACCTGCTCGACGTAGCCCTCCGTGGCGCGCCTTGGTGGTTGCCGTCGATGATGGCATAGTCCCACGTGGCTTCGGCCAGCGTCGGCGCCAAGGTCTCGGCGAACCGGCCGACCACGACGCGTGCGTTGTCGATCTGGGCCAGCCGCCACGTCTCCTCCGCCCGGCTGGCCAGGTCCGCATAGGCCTCCAGTGTGGTCACCGCACGTCCGGTGAGAGGTGGTCCCTGGCGATCCGCTGAAGGGCCTCACCCAGCCGCTGCGCCTGCGGTTCCCCCAGACTGTGCAGGTGTCGTGCCTGCTCGGCGACCGAACCTCCGAGAGACGCACGAACTCGCTGCCCAAAGAGAAAGATTGCTCATTGGGCAACGATGTGTGACCATGACTGTCGTGACCGAACTGGGACTGCGGGAAGCGAAGCGTCGAGCCACCGCTCACGCGCTGGCGCGGGCTGCATTCGACCTCGCCGTCGAGCGTGGGGTCGACGACTTCACCATCGACGACGTCGCGACGCGGGCGGGCTACTCGCGCCGCACCTTCGCAAACCACTTCTCCTGCAAGGAGGAGGCGATCACCGGCCTCGCGGTCGAGCGGCTCCGGGAAGGGCTCGAGACCCTGCCGCCGATGCCCGAGGACACGCCCCTGCTCGACTGGCTCATGGCGCTCGCGCGCCACCAGCTCTCCGGCGGGATGCTGGGCCTCCTCCAGCAGCTGCGCCAGCTCGCGCAGGAACACCACGGTCTCGAGCCCTATCTCGCCGACGTTCAGCTCCAGATCCGGCGGATGGCCCAGGGTGCCGTGGCCGCGCGAGCCGGGTCGAATGTCTCCCGGCTCTCCAGCCACATTCTGGTGGGAGCCGCCTTCGGTGCGCTGATGTCGGTGCTCGACGGTCGGGTCCCGATCCGCCTCCCGGGCGACCCGCAGCCGACATCCGATGACGGCAACGGCGACGCGGTCACGGTCGACGAGTTCCTCACGACGGTCTTCACGCACCTTCGCCGCGGCTTCTGACCGCTGCTTCCATCCCAACCACCTGTTCACCGCCGCGGCCGACCGGCCGCCATGTCCGCCTATCCGAAAGGACCTCCATGTCCCTCTTGCTCTACCGCGTCGGCCGGACCGCGTACCGGCGCCCCTGGGCGTTCATCGCGATGTGGCTCGTGCTGCTGGGTGGAGTCGTTGGCCTTGCCGCGGCCAACGGCGGCGTGAAGATCTCGTCGAGCATCACCATCGACGGGACGGAGAGCCAGGACGTCACCGACCGACTTCGCTCCGAGCTTCCGCAAGCCGCGGGTGGGCAGGGCACGATCGTCTTCACGGTCCCCGAAGGTGAGCGCCTCGACACCGACGCCCGGGCGAGCGGAATCGGTGAGGCGGCCGCGTCGATCGCGCAGCTGCCGATCGTCGTGGACCGCACCCCGCAGTCGACGAAGGCGAACACGTCGCCAAGTGCACCGGGGAGCGGAAGCGAGCCCAGCGGCATAGGGCCCCTTGTCATCAATGGAAAACCCGTGCCCGGCGTCGTCGTCTCGCAGGACGGCTCGGTCGCCATGCTGCAGATCCAGTTCACCGAGCAGGTGCAGGATCTGCCCGACGGCTCCGTGGAGCAGGTCACCAGCCTCGCCGGGGCAGCCACGAAGGGAACGGGGGTCGACGTGCTGACCACCGAGTCGCTCAAGCCGCACGCGGCCCCGATCGGTGGCCACGAGGCGATCGGCCTCGGCGTCGCAGCGCTCGTCCTGTTGCTCACCCTTGGCTCGCTGCGCGCGGCGGGGCTGCCGCTTCTGACGGCCCTGACCGGCGTGGGGATCGGGCTTGGGGGCGCCTTCGCTCTCTCGCAGACCATCACCCTGACGACCGCGACGCCCGTGCTCGCGCTCATGGTCGGGCTCGCGGTCGGGATCGACTACGCCCTGTTCATCGTCAACCGGCAGCGTCGGCTCATCCTCACCCAAGGCCTCAGCGCGGAGGAAGCGACGAGCCGATCCATCGGCACCGCCGGGAGTGCCGTCCTGTTCGCCGGTCTCACTGTCGTCATCGCGCTGACGGGGCTCACCCTCATCGGGATCTCCTTCCTCACGACCATGGCGCTCGTCGCCGCCGTCACCGTCGTGCTCGCGGTCCTCGTCGCGCTGACGCTGCTGCCCGCCATGCTCGGCCTCGTCGGGGAGCGGATCGCAAGCGCAAAGGCTAGGGCCAAGGGGACGAACCTCACCGTCGAGGAGCACCGTCACTTCGCCCACCGCTGGTCCGGCGCCGTCGTCCGGCACCGGTGGCTCGCCATCCTCGGCGTCGTCGCCGTCCTCGGCGCCGCTGCGATTCCGGTCACCTCCATGGCGCTCGGCATGCCGAATGGGGCCACTGCGAATCTCGACACCGATGAGCGCCGCGCCTACGACGCCATCACCCGGGGCTTCGGCGAGGGCTACAACGCGCCGCTCGTCGTCGTGGCAACGCCCGACGAAGGCAACCGGCTCGGCCAGGAGGACATCGGTCGGATCGCGGCCGGCCTGACGGACACCCCGGACGTCGACACCGTCAGCGTCATCGGCGCCGATCCCGACGGCGGCACGGCGATCTTCACGGTCATCCCGACCGAGGGCCCCGACGCCGCGTCGACCGCGGCGCTCGTCGACACGCTGCGCGCGTCCGGGGCCGCAGTGACGCACGACGAGGGTGTCACGCTCGGCGTGACCGGCCTGACCGCCGTCAACCTCGACATCTCCGAGAAACTTGCCGACGTCCTCCCCCTCTACATCGGCATCGTCGTCGCTTTGTCCCTCGTCGTGCTGCTGCTCGTCTTCCGCTCCGTCGTCGTTCCCATCAAGGCGACACTCGGCTTCCTGCTCAGCATCGGAGCGACCTTCGGCCTGATGACGGCGATCTTCCAGTGGGGGTGGCTCAAGGACGTCTTCGGCTTCGACACGACTGGCCCGATCCTCAGCTTCCTGCCGATCATGGTCACCGGGATCCTTTACGGCTTGGCGATGGACTACGAGATGTTCCTCGTCAGCTCGATGCGCGAGGCGCACGTCCACGGCCATCGGGGACGCCATGCCATCGTCCACGGGTTCGACCAGGCGAGCCGGGTCGTCGTGGCCGCCGCCGTCATCATGGTCTCGGTCTTCGCGGGCTTCATCTTCAGCAGCGACCCGACGATCAAGCAGTTCGGCCTCGCGCTCGCGGTCGGGATCCTCATCGACGCGTTCCTCGTCCGGATGACCCTCGTGCCGGCCGTCATGGCGGTGCTCGGCGAGGCTGCGTGGTGGCTGCCGCGTCGGCTGGCGGCCCTGCTGCCCAACCTCGACGTCGAGGGCGACCTTCTCAAGCGCCACCTCCAGGAGTCTGCCGCCACGCCCTCCGCCGCAGACTCGGTCGACCACCCCAGCTCGCCCGAGCCGGTGCACTGACCTCGGCGTAGTCGGCGGCGGGCGGAGTTAGCGTGGAGTCATATCGCAACCGCCTCACTACGAGAGCGCTGTCGAGAAGGCGATCCGGGAGGCCCAGGGGCGCGGCGACTTCGACAACCTCCCCGGCGCCGGCAAGCCGCTCGACCTGCACGACGCGAACGACCCGGACTGGTGGATCAAGCGCTACGCCGCCCGGGAGAACCTCGACCTGGGCGGGGCGCTCCCGGGCGCGCTAGCGCTGGGCAAGGAGGCCGCGACCTACCCGGACTCCCTCATGGAGGTGGCGACGGAGCAGAACGTCCGGGAGAACATCGAGGACTACAACCGGCGGGAGCTCGCCGATCGCCTCCGGCCCGCCGTGGGGAAGCCACTACCCATGCTCGCCAAGACCGCGCCGGTGAATCCAACTGAGCCCGAACGTCCTTGGTGGCGGCGGGTACTGCCCACTCTACGGTGAGGGTGGCGGCGCGGACTGCACACCCGACGAGGAGCCGGCTCAGCGGCATACGGCAACTCAGTTTGTGTCTGTGTCTGGGTGTTTGTGGTCGACGAAGCGGATGAGGTCGGCGACGGAGTCGACGATCCGGCTGGGACGGTAGGGGAACGTCTCGACCTGCTCGCGGCGCGTCGACCCCGTCAGGACGAGGACGGTGCGCAGCCCGGCCTCGAGCCCCGAGATGATGTCGGTGTCCATCCGGTCGCCGACCATGATGGTCGTCTCGGAGTGGGCGTCGATCCGGTTGAGCGCGCTGCGCATCATGAGCGGGTTCGGCTTGCCGACGTAGTAGGGCTGGCGTCCGGTCGCCGTCGAGATGAGTGCGGCGACCGAGCCCGTGGCGGGCAGGGTCCCGAAGGGGCTCGGACCACTCGGGTCGGGGTTGGTCGCGATGAAACGGGCGCCGTTCTCGATGAGGCGGATCGCGCGGGTGATCGACTCGAACGAGTAGGTCCGCGTCTCGCCGAGCACGACGTAGTCGGGATGGCGGTCGGTCATGACGAAGCCGACGTCGTGCATCGCGGTGAGCAACCCCGCCTCCCCGACGACGTAGGCGCTGCCCCCCGGTCGCTGGTCGGCCAGGAACTTGGCGGTCGCCAGTGCCGAGGTCCAGAGCGACTCCTCGGGGACGTCGATGCCGCTGGCGGCCAGCCGGGCGCGCAGGTCGCGGGGGGTGAAGATCGAGTTGTTCGTCAGGACGAGAAAGTGCTTGCCCGAGGCGCGAAGAGCCGCGACGAACTCCTGGGCGCCGGGGATCGCCTGCTCCTCGTGGACGAGCACGCCGTCCATGTCGGTCAGCCACGTGTCCACCGGTCGATGCTCGCTCATGTCGGCCATTGTGCTGGACGATGGCCTGACAGCGGCGGACGAACGGTCGCCGGGGATCGGCTGATGAGGTGGATGTGACGTGACTGGTCAGACTTCAGGTGGCCTGGTGCAGGTCGCCCAGCGCGCCGAGGACCTGGGCCGTGCCTCGGCGTTCTACGCGGACCTGCTCGGGGCCAAGCCGCTTGCGACCTTCGACCCGCCCGGCCTCGTCTTCTTCGACCTCGGTGGGGTGCGGCTCCTCCTCGACAAGGGTGCTCCGAGCTCGCTCGTGTACCTCAGGGTCGCCGATATCGAGGCGACGCTGAGGCGGCTCCGCGAGCGCGGCATCGAGGTCGTCGGGGAGCCGCACGTCATCTTCACGCACGAGGACGCCACTCTCGGCCCGGCGGGCACCGACGAGTGGATGGCCTTCGTCACGGATTCGGAGGGCAACACCGTCGGCCTCGTCGAGCAGCGTGCCCGCACCTGAGTTGGCGGCATCCGGCGGCTGTCGATTTCCCATCGTGCCGTTCGTGTAGCAGGTGAGACGTCCACAACCGGCGTCCGTCACTGAGTCAACGTGAGTACCGAAAGGACACGACGATGAAGACGTATCTGCTCAGCCTGTTCACCCCCAGCGTGGCGCCGCCCGAGGACCTTGACCTCGGCCCGATCATGGCGGAGATCGAGCGGGTCAACGACGAGATCCGGGCCGCGGGCGGCTGGGTCTTCGCCGGCGGCCTGGGCGACCTCGGTTCGGCCACGACCGTGACCGTCGGAGCAAACGGATCGCCGCTGTTGACCGACGGGCCCTATGCCGAGGTCAGGGAGCACCTCGGCGGCCTGTCCATCGTCCGCTCGGACGACTACGACCGCGTGCTCCGCTGGGCGGAACGGATCGCGAGCGCGACCGGCTTCCCGGTGGAGGTTCGCCCGTTCGTCGATGAGCACGACCCGGGGCAACAGCCCACGACCCAGTGAGCGGGACGGTCTGCACGGGATGACGGTCACGTCCGACGACATCGCGCGGATCTTCCGCGAGGAGCACGGGCGGGCCGTCTCCGTCCTCATCCGCGTCCTCGGCGACATCGACCTTGCCGAGGACGCGGTGCAGGACGCCTTCACGGTTGCCGTCGAGCGGTGGCCCCGGGACGGGTTGCCGCCCAGCCCGGCCGGCTGGATCATCACGACGGCTCGAAACCGGGCCAGAGACCGACTGCGCCGGGAAGCGACACGAGCCCAGCGGCATACGGAATCGCTTTTGCTCCACGCGCCCGACGACACGCTCCACGAAACGTGGGAGGAGGGGCCAGTGCGCGATGACCGGCTCCGCCTCATCTTCACGTGCTGCCACCCGGCGCTGTCGCGCGAGGCCCAGGTGGCGCTGACGCTGCGGCTGCTCGGTGGCCTCTCGACGCCCGAGATCGCGCGCTCATTCCTCGTGCCCGAGCCGACCATGGCGCAGCGAATCGTCCGCGCCAAGAAGAAGATCCGCGATGCCGGCATCCCCTACCGCGTGCCGCGGGACGCGGACCTGCCGGACCGGCTGGCTTCTGTGCTGGCGGTGCTCTACCTCGTCTTCACCGAGGGGCACTCGGCGACGGCGGGCACCGACCTCGTGCGCACCGACCTCTGCGCCGAGGCGATCCGGCTCGGCCGCGTCCTCGTCGAGCTCATGCCCGACGAACCGGAGGCGATGGGGCTGCTCGCGCTCATGCTGCTCACGGAGGCGCGGCGGGCGGCGCGGACCAATGCGCAGGGAGAGGTCATCCTCCTTGCGGAGCAGGACCGGTCGCTCTGGGACCAGGCGCTCATTGCCGAGGGGCATCGGCTGGTTCGCCAGTGTCTCCGGCGAGGCGCTCCAGGGCCGTATCAGCTCCAGGCCGCCATCAATGCCGTCCACACCGAGGCGCCCCGTGCGACCGATACCGACTGGCCGCAGGTGGTTGCGCTGTACGACCAGCTCATGACCATCGCGCCGACGCCGATCGCGGCGCTCAACCGAGCCGTGGCGGTTGCTGAGGTAGAGGGCCCCGCGCGAGCGCTAGAGCTCGTCGATGAGCTCGAAGGCAAGGGACTGGCCGGTTACGACGGCTACCACGTGGCGCGTGCCGAGCTCCTGCGGCGCCTCGGCCGCCGCGCCGAGGCGGCCCGGGCGTATGAGCGAGCGCTCCAGCTCACTGACAACGAGGTGGAGCGCGCGCACCTGCGCAAGCGCCTCTCCGGAGTCGGCGCGGGGACGTGAGTGTCGGAGCCGCGTTGACGCGCGGCCCAGGTCAGGCGTTCGCGTCGGGCACCAGCTCGCGCGCGGCTCAGAGCCAGCTGGGCGGGGTGGGCACGATGACCCCCATCACGTTGTCCAGTCCACCGACCTGTCCAAGGGGGATGACCGGGCCCGTTCCGGCGAGCTGGGTCAGCCGAAGGCACTCGACGCCGCTGCACCACCTGGGCGGCACCCCGCCCTGCTCCTCACGCACCGCCATGAACAGGGTGCTGGCCATGATCCGGCCCTCGCGGGTGTTGCGCACGGTGGGGTCCTGGTAGACCACGACCGTCGGCGCGTCGGTCCGGGGGTCGTGCGCCGTGGCGGTGGCGGCCATGGCCGCGTACTGCATCCGGGTGGCCTGGTGCTCGCCTATGTCGGCGCGCCACGCCAGCACTCCGCCGACGGCGAGCACAGCGAGCAACACCGTGGCGACGCGGTCAACTGGTAGGGGGCGGTCGGTCGGGATGCGAACGGGGAGTCGCCTGCGACCGATGAGCAGGAGCGTGACAGGCAGTACTGCGAACAACCACGTCCAGAGCTGGCCCCGGGCCTCCGTGACGACGCCGGTCGCGAGGGTCTGCGCCGCGTCCAGAGCGTAGGCGACGGCGAAGGCCAGCAGGAGGCGCTGCAGGCGTGGACGGATGGTGGGATCGCGCCAACCGATGACGATCCCGACGAGACCCACGAGCACGGCCCACCACTGGGCGGCCCACAAGGCCCCGGTGGCTTCGAGCCAGCGCCCGGTGTTGACTCCGAAGGCGTCGAGCGAGGTCAGCGGGTTGGGGCGGCGCCACAGGGCAAGCTT
>NZ_DATCWX010000024.1:0-19659 GCF_036566125.1 Intrasporangium sp. | reverse complement strand
TGTTCACTCGATCAGGGGCGGACTGGGGTCGGTCGGCGGGCGCGTGCCAGAGTTGAGGCGTGCGCCCCGTCCTCATCGCCTGCTCCCATGGGACGAGCTCCCCCGCCGGACAGGCCTCGGTTGCGGGTCTGGTCTCTGCCGTCGCGGCGCGCCGCCCGGATCTCGACGTGCGGGCTGCCTTCGTCGACGTCGAGGAGCCGCGCGTCACTGCGGTGCTCGAGAACCTCGACGGTGGGCCGGCCCGGGTCGTGCCGCTGCTGCTCTCCGCGGGCTACCACGTCCACGTCGACCTGGCCGAGGCAGTCGCCGCCCACCCCGACGCGACGCTCGCCGCCGCGCTCGGCCCGGATCCACGCATCGCACAGCTGCTCGCGACCCGGCTCTTCGACGCCGGCCTGCGCGACGACGACACCGTCATCGTCGCCGCGGCCGGAAGCTCCGACACACGGGCGGTCGAGGACTGTCGAGACGTGGCCGAAGCGCTCGGTCACATCATCGGCGGAGCAAGCTCAGCGGCATACCTCTCGGCGGCGGAGCCGCGTCTGGACGCAGCGGTCACCCGGGCACGCGAGGGAGGGGCGCGAGTCGTCGTCGCCACGTACCTGCTGGCGCCCGGGTACTTCGCCGACCTCGCGGCCAACTGCGGCGCGGACGTCGTGACCACGCCGCTCCTCGTCCCCACCGAACCGGCACCCGCGGAGCTCGTGGACCTCGTCCTCGACCGCTACGAAGGCACCCAGGGAACGTAGTCCCTGGGTCGAGGTCGTGGGGGTTGGCACTGTCTCCGGTTGGCCCTACGGTCGGGGAATGAGCGCCGCTGCGGCGCAGAACCGCTCAACGAGGAGCCGCACATGCCCGTCCTGTCCGACCTCACCGCCGCACTGGCCTCCGGCGCCGTCCGAGTCATCGACCTCACCGCACCGCTGTCGAGCGACACGCCACTGCTCGAGCTGCCGCCAGAACTGGGGCAGACGGCCCGGTTCGAGCTCGAGGAGATCAGCCGCTACGACGACCGGGGACCGGCCTGGTACTGGAACAACTTCCACACCGGCGAGCACACGGGGACCCACTTCGACGCGCCGATCCACTGGGTCAGTGGCAAGGACAGGGACGACATCGCGACGGTTCCGCTCTCGGCGTTCGTGGCTCCCGCCGTCGTCCTCGACGTCACGTCGCGGGTCGAGGAGAACCCGAACTTCCTCATCGAGGTCGCCGACATCGAGGCCTTCGCCACCGAGCACGGTCCTCTGCCGCAGGGCGGTTGGCTGCTCTGCCGCACGGGATGGTCGGGCCGGGTCACGCAGGAGGAGATGATCAACCGGACGGACACCGGTCCGTCCAGCCCCGGTATGTCCGTCGACTGTGCCCGTTGGGTGGCGCAGGAGTCGCCGTTGCAGGGCATCGGCGTCGAGACCGTGGGGACCGATGCCGGGGCCGCGCACTCGTTCGACCCCGCCTTTCCGTGTCACTCGTTCCTGTTGGGCGCTGGCAAGTACGGCCTCGCGCAGTTGCAGAACCTCGACCGGCTGCCCCCTGTCGGTGCGGTGGTCGTCGCGTCGCCGCTCAAGATCGTCGGTGGCTCGGGGTCGCCGGTACGGGTGCTCGCCCTCGTCGAGGACTGATTGTGCTCGTCGCCGAGGCGGTGGGGCGGGCACTGGTCGCGGCCGGGGTCGACCACGTCTTCGGAGTCGTGGGATCCGGCAACTTTCACGTGACCAACGCGATGGTGGCCGCCGGGGCCCGGTTCGTCGCGAGCCGGCACGAAGGCGGCGGCGCGACGATGGCCGATGCCTATGCGCGCACGAGCGGTCGTCCCGCGGCCCTGACCGTGCATCAGGGATGTGGCCTCACCAATGCGATGACCGGGATCGCGGAGGCCGCCAAGTCACGGACGCCCCTCGTCGTGGTCACCGCCGAGGCGACCCAGCCGCGGTCCAACTTCTACGTTGACCAGTCGGGGTTGGCCGCGGCCGTAGGCGCGGTGGCGCGGCGCGTGACCTCGGCCGAGACCGCCGTCGCCGACACGGTTGAGGCGGTCGCCACGGCAGTGCACCAGCGCGCCACGGTGGTGCTCAACCTCCCGCTCGAGATCCAGGCCCTCGAGCTGCCGGACGGGCAGTCGACCGGGAGGATCGAGCTGCCGCAGGCGCCAGCGCCGCCAACCCCGTCACCCACCGAGGTGGAACGGCTGGCCGCCACGCTGTCCGCCGCGTCGAGGCCGGTTTTCGTGGCCGGCCGCGGGGCCCGTTCGCACGCGGCCCGCGATGCGCTCATCGCGCTCGGGGAGCGGTCGGGCGCGCTGCTCGCGACGTCAGCGGTGGCCAAGGGTCTCTTCGTCGGCGAGCCGTTCTCGCTGGACGTGTCGGGCGGGTTCGCCTCCCCGCTGGCAGCCGAGCTGATCCACGGCGCCGACCTCATCGTGGGGTGGGGGTGTGCCCTGAACATGTGGACGATGCGGCACGGCACCTTGATCGCGCCCGGCGCCACGGTGGTGCAGGTGGACGACACGGCGGATGCGTTGGGAGCGCACCGTGAGCTGGCCTTCGGAGTCCACGGCGATGTCGCGCTGACGGCCGCGGCCGTGGACGAGGCCCTGCTGGAGGAAGAGCTCGGATCCGGGGCCGCCGGACGAGCGGGTTACCGCTCGCCGGAGCTCGCCGCACGCCTCGCCCGCGAGCTGGCTTGGCGCGATGTGCCGTTCGAGGACAGGAGCATTGCTGACCAGATCGACCCGCGGACGCTGACCATCGCCCTGGACGACCTTCTGCCGACCCGGCGCGTCCTCGGCGTGGACTCCGGCAACTTCATGGGCTACCCGAGCATGTTCCTGCGGGTTCCGGACGAGCGGGGCTTCTGCTTCACCCAGGCGTTCCAGTCGATCGGGCTGGGCCTGTCCACGACGATCGGAGCGGCGCTGGCGCAGCCTGACCGGCTCCCCGTCGCTGCGGTCGGCGACGGAGGTCTCATGATGAGCGTGGCCGAGCTCGACACGGTTCGTCGTCTCGGCCTGCCGATGGTCGTCGTGGTCTACAACGACGAGGCCTACGGGGCGGAGGTCCACCACTTTGCGCCGGGCGGGCATCCCATGGATACCGTCACCTTCCCTGAGACGGACATCGCAGCGATCGCCCGCGGCTACGGCTTCACCGGGGTGACGGTGCGGACAACGGAGGACCTCCACGCCGTCCGGGCCTGGGTCGAGGGGCCCCGCGACACTGCCCTGCTCATCGATGCCAAGGTCCGCGGCGACCAGCCGTCCTGGTGGCTCGAGGAGGCCTTCCGCGGCCACTGAGAGGCTGACTCGGCCGAGGCTCAGAGCACCGCCTGCGCCAACGCCCAGCCGAGGGCGCCCGTCCCGAGCCCACACCCCAGACTGAGCAACACGTTGCCAAGGGCCGCGGCGAAGGCGCCGTCCTCGATGAGCCGAACCGTTTCGAAGCTGAACGTCGAGTACGTCGTCAGGGCCCCGCAGAACCCCGTCGCGACGAGAGCGAGGACCCCGGCCGACGCCGCGTCAGCTGCTCCAGACGGCCCGGACGCCGCGGCGCCGAGCAGGATGCCGAGCAGCAACGAGCCGCACACGTTGACGACCAGCGTCCCCCAGGGGAACCGGCCCCCGTGCCACCGCTGCACCGCCAGGTCCGTCACATACCGCAGCGGCGCTCCCACGGCGCCGCCGATCAGCACGAGCACGAGCGTCACGGCCCCGACCTCCGGGTCCGGGTCAGCGCGCGACCCAGGAGCGCGCCCAGCACCACGGCGCCGAGAGCCAGTACGAGGGTCCCGACGAGATAGGCAAGAGCGAGGCCCGCCTGGCCCTGGGCGAGCAATGTCCGTGTCTCGAGCGCATAGGTCGAGAACGTGGTGAACCCCCCGAGCACGCCGACGCCGAGGAACGGCCGGACATACCGTCGCGGCGGCCACACGTCGGTCACGTAGAACATGAGCAACCCGAGCAGGAGGGAGCCGATCACGTTGACTCCCAAGGTCCCCCATGGGACAGCATCGGCTGCGTGTGGCCACAGCTCGCCCGCCGCGTACCGCGCCGCCGCACCGAGCGCGCCGCCGGCCGCGATGACCCCGAGCACGTCGAGGCGGTCGCGCACGAGCGCGTGGTCGACCTGGCTCGTCCGCACGTCATCGGGCGTGACGTCGGGGTCGACCGGGCCGTGCACGGGACCGTGCGCCGGGTGTGAGCCCATTCGTGTCCTTTCGTGCCGACGGGCATACTCGTGGCGTCCCGCTGTCCACGCCGATGAAAGGGTATGCCGCTGAGCTCGCTCCGCTCCTACCTGACCATCGCGGGTCGGTCCAGTGCCGAGATCGAGGTGCGGCGGTCGCGCTTCGTCTGCGACGTCGAGCGCGTGGAGACGGAGGAGGCGGCCCGCGAGTTCATCGAGGCGGTCCGGTCGCGCAGCCGCGAGGCTCGGCACCACTGCACGGCGTTCATCCTCGGACCGGACGGGGCGATCCAGCGGAGCAACGACGACGGCGAACCGTCCGGGACCGCCGGCGCGCCCATGCTCGAGGTCCTGCGAGGGCGCGGGGTGAGCGATGTCGTGGCGGTCGTGACACGGTGGTTCGGCGGTGTCCTGCTCGGCACCGGCGGCCTCATCCGGGCCTACGGCGATGCGGTCAGCGCCGGACTCGACGCTGCGTCCCTCGTGACGCGCGAGCTGCGGGTCGAGGCACTCGTCGAGGTGAATCACGCCGATGGCCCACGCGTCGAGAACGCCCTCCGCGGCCACCCCGGCACGACGGTGATCACCGTCGACTACCTGGCGACCGGGGTGCGCATCATCGCAGGCGTCGAGCCCGACGGCTTCGACGAGCTGGCCGGCTTCGTCGCGTCCCTCACCTCGGGCGCCGCCGCGGTCACGGCAGGCGCGACCACCTGGGTCGATACCGACCCCCACCGCCCCTGACCATCGGCCTGACCATCGTCCCTGTCCGCAACACACCCGCCTATCGACTGGCAACCCCGGCTACAGCAGGGGTCGGCGCTCGACAAGCGGGTCTGTTGCGGGGTGGAGGGCGGGAGGGCTGGGAGCGAGCGGGCGTGCGGGAGCGAGCTCGGCGGCATACGACAAGATGGTGGTCATGGCACTGCACCTCGCGACGACCGACGAAGGCAACGCCCTGCTGGAGCGGGACCCCCTCGCCCTCCTGCTCGGCATGCAGCTCGACCAGCAGATCCCGATGGAGAAGGCGTTCACGAGCCCGAGCGTCCTCGCCCAGCGGATGGGCGCGGACCACCTCGACGCGGCCACCATCGCGGCACTCCCGCCGGAGACGCTGCTCGAGTACTTCCGCACCCCTCCGGCGCTGCACCGCTTCCCGGGGTCCATGGCCCAGCGCACCCAGCAGCTGTGCCAGGCGATCGTCGACGAGTGGGATGGTGACGCCGCCACCATCTGGGCCGGCGCGGAGTCCGGAGCCGAGCTGGTCAGGCGCATCGGCGGCCTGCCCGGCTTCGGCGACCAGAAGGCGAAGATCTTCGCCGCGCTGCTCGCCAAGCGGTTCGGCGTGGCGCCGCCCGGGTGGCAGGAGGCGACCGGCGACTACGGCAAGCCGGGCCACCGCTCGATCGCGGACGTCGTCGACGACGAGTCGCGCGTCAAGGTGCGGGAGTACAAGAAGGCGAAGAAGGCCGCCCTCAAGGACTGAGTCACGTGTGACTCAGTCCTCTCGCGTCAGTCAGCGAGGAAGCCGAGCAGGTCGGCCCGGGTCAGCACGCCAACCGGCTTGCCGTCCTCGACGACGAGGATCGCGTCGGACTTCTCAAGCTCGTCCCGGGCGGCGCCGACCGGCTCGCCGGAGCCGACGAGGGGCAGGCCGGGCTCCATGTGCTTCTCGACCGAGTCGAACAGGTGCGCCTGCCCCGTGAAGAGGGCCTCCATGAGCGCCCGCTCGCTGACGGATCCGGCCACCTCACCGGACATGACGGGCGGCTCCGCCTTGACGACCGGCATCTGTGACACACCGAACTCGCGCAGGATGTGGACGGCGTCGCGGATCGTCTCGTTGGGGTGGGTGTGGACGAGGGCCGGCATCTCGCCGGACTTCGTGCGGAGCACCTCGCCGACGGTCTGCTCGTCGTGGTCGTGGAGGAAGCCGTAGGACGACATCCACTCGTCGTTGAAGATCTTGGACATGTAGCCGCGGCCCGAGTCGGGCAGGAGCACCACGACCACGGCGTCCTCCGGGAGGTCCTTCGCGGCCCGGAGAGCCGCGACGACGGCCATGCCGCAGGAGCCACCCACGAGCAGGCCCTCCTCGCGAGCGAGGCGCCGCGTCATGTCGAACGAGTCGGCGTCGGACACGGCGATGACCTCGTCGACGACCGAGGGGTCGTAGGCGCCCGGCCAGAAGTCCTCACCGACGCCCTCGACGAGGTAGGGCCGCCCGGTGCCGCCGCTGTAGACCGAGCCCTCGGGGTCAGCAGCGATGATCCGCACCGCACCGTCGCTGACCTCCTTGAGGTACCGCCCGGTGCCGCTGATCGTGCCGCCGGTCCCCGCGCCGGCGATGAAGTGGGTCACGCGGCCGTCGGTGTCGCCCCAAATCTCCGGGCCGGTCGTCGCGTAGTGGCTGTTCGGCCCCTCGGGGTTGTAGTACTGGTTCGGCTTCCAGGCCCCGTCGATCTCCTTGACGAGCCGGTCCGAGACGCTGTAGTAGGAGTCGGGGTGGTCGGGGGCGACCGAGGTGGGGCAGACGACGACCTCCGCGCCATAGGCCTTGAGGACGTCCTGCTTGTCCTGGCTGACCTTGTCGGGGCAGACGAAGATGCACGAGTACCCGCGCCGCTGGGCGATCAGCGCGAGCCCGACGCCCGTGTTGCCGCTCGTCGGCTCGACGATCGTGCCCCCGGGCTTGAGCAGTCCCTCATCCTCCGCCGCCTCGATCATGCGCAGCGCGATGCGGTCCTTGACCGAGCCGCCCGGGTTGAAGTACTCGATCTTGGCCAGCACGGTGCACCTGACGCCGGCGTCCTCGACGACCGAGCTCAGTTTGACGAGGGGCGTGTTGCCGACGAGGTCGGAGATGTGCTCTGCGTACTTCACCGCATCATCCTAGGTCGCGCTGTCGGCGAGACGGCGAGGAGGTATGCCGCTGAGCTCGCTTCCGCTCGCCACTGCCCTTCCTGCGTTGCCGGGTTGGCATTCCCCGTCAGCCCCACGCGTTACGGTGATACCGGGTTCTACCGGGACTAGCTCCACCATGAGGGGGTTCTGCATGAGCCGCGCACGACGCGCTCGGAAGATCGCCCAGACCGCTGCGTTCGGCGGCGGTGTGGGCGCCGCTGGGCTGGGTGCCCTCGGGCTCGCCGGCTACGGCCTGCTCCGGATCGAGGCGCTGATGGCCCGTCGGATCGTGGGCCAGCACTTCGACGGGGCACCGGACGACGAAGGGACCTATGGCTTTGGCCACGGAGCGCCGATCCGCCTCGTCGTGCTGGGCGACTCGACCGGCGCCGGTATGGGCGCGGAGCACGCCAGACAGACGATCGGGGCGACCGTCGCGAATGGAGTGGCCGCCTTCAGTGGTCGTCCGGTCGAGCTGACGAACGTTGCGATCATCGGCGCCGAGTCGCTCCACCTCGGCGGCCAGGTCGACCGGGCACTCGAGCGCGTCGCCAGCCCCGACATCGCCGTCATCCTCATCGGCGCCAACGACGTGACGCACCGGATCGAGCGTTCTCTGGCCGTCCGGCACCTCGAGATGGCCGTCCGGCGGCTGCGCGACGCGGGCGCGGAGGTCGTCGTGGGCACCTGTCCCGACCTCGGTGCGATCGAGCCGCTGCCTCAGCCCCTGCGCTACCTCGCGCGGCGGTGGTCGCGAGACCTCGCGGCCGCCCAGACCGTGGCCGTGGTCGAGGCCGGTGGGCGCGCCGTGTCGGTCGGCGACCTGCTGAGCGAGGCCTTCTCGGCCGAGCCGCACGTGATGTTCAGCCCGGACCGGTTCCACCCGAGTCCAGCCGGCTACGCCCGGGTGGCCGCGGCCCTCCTGCCCTCGGTGAGTGCAGCGCTCGACCTCTTCGGCGAGCGCAGCGCTCCGACTCGGCCGAGCCCGTGGCGGGGCGAGGGCGTCGGGCCGGTTGCCGTTGCAGCGAGCCGGGCGGTGGCCAACCCCGGGACCGAGGTGGCTCCGGCCGAGGTGGGCGGCCAGGCCCGCGGTGTCCATGGCCGCTGGGCGATGATCCGTCGCCGGCTCCGGCCGACGATCGCGGTGCCGCAAGCCGACCCGGTGCGCGAGGACGAGCCGGTCGCCGCGGGTGTGGTCGAGACGGATCCAGAGATCGCGCCTCGTCGCTGACTGTGCTGCCAAACGAACAGCAGACCGTTCGTGTGGCAGCACACTTCCTCCTCAGCCCAGCGGCGCGACCTGGTCCGCTGGGGGCGCCTTGATGCCCAGGTCCTCGTTCCAGCGCGAGAAGTCGAGCTCTCCGGGACTCGTCGACGAGCCCGTGAAGCGGACGATCTCGAACTTCGACTTCGACACGTAGAGGGCTCCCTCGGCCTGGCCCTTGGCGTCGGTGATCACCCAGGCGTCGACCCCGCCCACCGTCTCGGAACCCACGGTGTCGGACAACTGCGATGGCGTCACGGCATTGAACGCCTCGTCGAGGAAGGAGTTGAGGCTGAGCTGTTGCGTGAGCTCCTCGGCCGCGACGGGTGCCTTGACGAACTTGTCGGCCGCAGGCGGTGCAGGCAGGCCCTGGGACTTCCAGAACTGCGCGTCACCTTGGAGGTACACCTCATCAGCCGCAGAGATGACCCGCACCTTGCCCTGGTCCTGGAGGTGCAGGGTGACGTCAGCGCTCGAGCCGTCGCTCGTGCCCTTGAAGTCGATGACCATCTCGGTGCCGTCCTGCTCGATCCGACCGGTGAAGGCTGCCGAACTCGCACTGACCGCGTTCGCCCTGGCCTTCTCGAGGATCTCGGCCGCGCTGGGCGCTGGCACGCTGGGCGTGGCAGTCGCCGACGCCGACGCCGTTGAGCTGGGCGGAGGAGCGGTGGACGTCGTGCACGCCGCGAGGAGTCCAAGCACAGCCGCGCCGACAACTACGGCGACGCGGCTGCGAAGGGGGGGTCGGGTCGTCGCGCTCATCGCTGATCACCCTAACCCGGGGCCCCGAAAGCTGTTCACTCGATCGATCCAGGGCCGCCCGGACCGCCTCCCGATCGAGTGAACAACTTCGGGGGCTTGCCGTGACGAGACGCACACCATAGGGCTGCGGGTGTCGCGGACGCGGCCCAGCGGCATACCATCGGGTGGAACTGAGCGCCCGCTTACCTCCGGGTGCCCGCAGACACAGCCGTCCGCAGGAGGACACCGTGACCGAAGCCGTCATCGTCTCGACCGCCCGCTCGCCGTTCGGGCGCGCCTTCAAGGGCTCGCTCAAGGATGTGCGCCCCGACGACCTGGCCGCCACGGTCATCCAGGCGGCGCTCGACAAGATCCCTGCCCTTGACAAGTCCCTCGTCGAGGACATCTACCTTGGCTGCGCGGAGCCGTCGCACCGCCACGGGTCCAACATGGCCAAGGTCGTCGCGACGCTCCTCGACCTGGACGGCACGCCGGGCGCCACGGTCAACCGGTTCTGCGCGAGCTCCGCGCAGACGACGCGGATGGCTTTCCACGCGATCAAGGCCGGCGAGGGCGACATCTTCGTCTCGGCCGGCGTCGAGTGCGTGTCGCAGTACGTCGGGTTCGCCGGGGCCGGCGGCGCCAGCGAGGGCGACCGCAACCCGAAGTTCGATGCCGCTCAGGCCCGCACGAAGCGCACCGCGGAGACGAACGAGAGGTGGCACGACCCCCGCGAGGACGGCGAGCTTCCCGATGTGTACATCGCGATGGGCCAGACGGCCGAGAACGTGGCCACCGCCTACGGGATCGGCCGCGACCGGCAGGACGAGTGGGGCGTCACCTCGCAGAACCGCGCCGAGGCCGCCATCAAGCGCGGCTTCTTCGACTGGGAGATCACGCCGATCACCACGCCGGACGGCACGGTCGTGACCAAGGACGACGGCCCCCGCCCGGGGGTCACCTTCGAGGCGGTCCAGGCGCTCAACCCGGTCTTCCGTGAGAACGGCACCGTCACCGCCGGCAACTGCTGCCCGCTCAACGACGGCGCCGCCGCCCTGGTCGTCATGAGCGACACGAAGGCCAAGGAGCTCGGCCTCGAGCCGCTCGCCCGCGTCGTATCGACCGCGGCGACCGCCCTCTCCCCCGAAATCATGGGCCTCGGGCCGGTCGACGCCGTCAACCTCGCCCTCAAGCGGGCCGGCATGTCGATCGGGGACATGGACCTCTACGAGATCAACGAGGCGTTCGCGGCGCAGGTCATCGGGTCGGCGGACCAGATCGGCATGGACTACGACAAGCTCAACGTCAACGGTGGCGCCATCGCCATCGGCCACCCCTTCGGGGCCACCGGCGCGCGCATCACCGGGACGATCATCAACGCCCTGCGCGACCGGGACGAGCAGTTCGGCCTCGAGACGATGTGCGTCGGCGGCGGCCAGGGCATGGCGGTCATCTTCGAACGCCTCTCCTGAGCCCACCCCTCTCGCAACACACCCGCTTATCGCGTGCGACCCCCTGCTGCAGCAGGTGGGAGCGCGCGGTAAGCGGGTGTGTTGCGTCAGAGGCTGTGTCGTATGCCGCTGAGCTCGCTCACCACGTCAGTGACCTCCGCGTCGGGCTGGGTGGCGAAGAGGTCGTAGACCATGACCGTCAGCTGGTCCATCACCGTCGCGGGCCCGAGGTCGGGCACCGGCCGAGCCGGTGTGCCGCGCAACCCGGCGACGCGATCAGCGAGCCGCTGAACGAGAGCCGAGGTCAGCGGCATACGGGAAAGCGCGTGGTCGAGCGGCAGCTGACGCCACCGCTCGACCACGCGCCGTAACTCGTCGGAGACCTCCTGCGGAACAGGCGACCTCACGGCTGCTTGATCGTCACCCGTCGCGCATGCGCGCGAGCAGGCGGGCGATCTCGATGTAGAGCCACACGAGCGTGACGATGAGGCCGTGCGCGAGCAGCCACGAGTACTTCTGCGGCGCGCCAAGGCGGACGGCGTTGTCGATCGAGTCGAAGTCGACGGCCAGCGAGTAGGACGCGAGGCCGACGCCGAGGAGGCTGAGGCCGATGCCGAGCATGCCGCTGCCACCGAAGCCCCAGCCGCTGATGACTCCGGTCATCAGGAGGACGACCTGAATGAGCGAGAAGAGCGCGTAGCCGGCGATCATGAAGATGAAGATGCGCCGGGACTTCTCGGTCACCTTGATCAGGCCGGTCGCGTAGCCGGCGTACATGGCCACGAACACGCAGAGCGTGGCGACCACCGCCGTGAGCACCAGGTCGGCGCCGTAGGCCGAGGCGAGGAAGTAGCTGAACGCACCGACGAACACGCCCTGGACCGCGGCGTAGACGAAGTAGAGCGGCGTCGGGATGTTCTTCATGAACATCATCGCGAAGCCGAGGATCAGCGTGCCGAACATGCCGCCCAGCCACAGCGGTGACACGAGGTTCGGGTTGGCGTCCACCATGAACCACGAGACGCCGGCGCCGGCGAGCGTGATGACGAAGAGCACGAGGCTCTTGACGATGACGTCGTCGAGCGTCACGCGGCCCGTGTCGACAGGACCGGCGGCCTGACGTGCATAGAGGTCGTTGAGCTGGTCCGCGGTCACGGCGTCCTGCACGGCGTGGCCCGCGGTTGCTCCCGGCGTCGAGCCCATCGGGCCCTGCTGCCGCCCGCGCTGCGGCTCGCCGAAGCCGGCGTACCGCTCCTGCTGCAGCTGCTTGTCGATCCGGTCGAAGACCGGGTTTCCACCTGCCATGTGTTCGTGCCTCCCCAGCACCTGGGGCCACGTGCCCCTCGATGGGCGTGGCGACTTGTCACTACCCTAAGCGTTCGAGGTGTCAGTCGGAGTTCCCGGGACCTCGGTTCGAGCCGGGACGAGACGGAACCGTGACCGTGCGGGACGGCATACTGAGGGCTCCGCCCCCGTAGCCCAACCGGCAGAGGCAGGCGACTTAAAATCGCCCAAGTCAGGGTTCGAATCCCTGCGGGGGTACTGGCACTCGCCCACGTGCGGGTCAGGCGATGGACAGAGCGATCCCGTCGAGGATGTCGTGCTCGGACGTGATGGCCTCGGCCACCCCCGCCACCTCGGAGACCCGCTCGATGATCCGCCGCCAGATGAGAGCGCCGGCGCCGATGACGTCGACCCGGCCCGCGTGCATGTACGGCAGCGCCCTACGCTCGGCCCGCGTCATGTCGAGCAGTTCCGTGCACGCCTGCGTCAACCGCTCGACCGGCAGCTGCGACAGGTGGATCGCCTCCGGGTCGTAGCGGGGCAGGCGCAGCGCGTGTGCGGTGATCGTCGTGACGCTTCCGGCAAGGCCGACGAGCGCGTGCGCCCCGGACAGCGGGACCGTGGCCGCCGCCTCGTCGATCGCGCGATCCACGTCGGCGGTGGCGGCCGCGATCTCCTCCGAGGTCGGTGGGTCGGTGTGGAGATGGCGCTCGGTCATCCGCACGCAGCCGACGTCGACTGACCTGGCCGCCTCGAGGTGGCCGGTGCCCAGGACGAACTCGGTCGACCCGCCCCCGATGTCGACCACGAGGTAGGGACCGGCGACACCCAGTCCAGCCAGGCCGCCAGTCGCTCCGCTGAACGACAGGCTCGCCTCCTCGTCCCCGCTCACGACCTCCGGGACGACGTCGGCGCCCCAGAGCTGGTGGAAGGCGGACCGGACGCCCTCCACGAACGTTGCCGCGTTGCGCGCGTCGCGCGAAGCGGAGGTCGCAACGAAACGCACACGGGACGCTCCGAGCTGACGGCACTCAGCGGCATACGTCCTCGTCATGTCCAGCGTGCGCTGCATCGACTCGTCCGAGATGACACCGGTGCGATCGACTCCGTGCCCAAGACGCACGATCTCCATCCGGCGCCGCACGTCGACGAGCGTTCCCGTCGCGGGGTCGATGTCGGCGACGAGCAGGCGGATGGAGTTCGTGCCGCAGTCGACGGCTCCGACCCGCACGAGCTCCTCACTCATGGTGCTCACTCATGGCCGCCCCCCTGCGCTCGGCCTCCACGTCCTCTGTCGCGTGGATCGCGGCGCACGACGTCGGCACCCACCAGTCGGGGAGCATGGCGAGCGCCTCGTCACCCAGCGGGTTGACCCCGCGCCCAGCGGCGAGCGAGTGCGCGACGAGGACGTGGAGGCACTTGACCCGGGTCGGCATCCCGCCCGCCGACACGCCAGCGATCTCGGGGACCTCGCCGAGCTCGGCCCGCTTCGCCAGGTACTGCTCATGGGCCCGCTCGTAGCCGGCGCGGAGTTTCCCGTCCTCGGCGAGGCGGGCGGTCATCTCCTTCATGACGCCCTCGGTCTCCAAGGTGCTGATCGCCCCGGTCAACCGTGGGCAGGTGGCGTAGTACGTGGTGGGGAAGGGCGTGCCGTCCGGTAGGCGCGGCTCGGTCCGCACGACGTCCGGCTCCCCGCAGAAGCAGCGATGGGCGACCTCGGCCACGCCGCGAGGAGGTCGCCCGAGCTGCCTCTCGACGGCGACGAGGTCAGCCGGGTCGACGGCACGCGGGTTGGCCTTGTGGGCCGGCTCCGGAACCGTCATCGGGACAGCCCCGCGGTGGGTCGGTCGGCGATCTGGATGGACTGCCACACCTTGCCGTACCACGGTGCCGAGTCGTTGGCCATCGGCGCCGCAACGACCGGCTCCTGCGCAGACTCTTCCTGCGAACGCTGGCTCTCGAGACCGGTCACCGAGTAGGCCCGGTCACCGACTCGCACGAACCGCAACCGCTCGCGAGCCTGCTCCTCGATGTACCGCGGGTCCTTCCACAGGGCAGCCTGCTTCGTCAGCTCCTCCACGGTAGCCCGCTGCCGCTCCACCCTCTCCTGCATGGCGACCGTGTCGTTGCTCTGCTGGATGACGGACCGAAGGGTCGGCACGAGGGTCACCGCCAGCATGACGACGATGCCCAGCAGGATCGCGCCGCGTACCCACGTCGTCGACTGGGATGGGGGCTCAGGCGGCCTGGTGCGGGCCCTGGCTGCGTGGGCGGGCCGCTCGCTGCCCTGCTTGGGGCGGCCAGGCGTGCGCGTGGATCCTTGCCGCCCCCCGCCGCCCGCGGGACCGCGACGGGTCCGTTGGGCCCGCTGGCGGCCGTTGCCACCCGAGCGGGAGGGGGTGCGGGGGGTGCGGTCTGGCATCAGGTCTCCACGTCGGTGGGCCGGTCCGGCTCAGCCCTCGTACCTGGACGCGTCGAAGCGCGGGAAGGCGCCGGCCCCCGCGTAGACGCCGGCGTCGTCCAGCTCCTCCTCGATGCGCAGCAGCTGGTTGTACTTGGCGACCCGCTCGGAGCGCGCCGGGGCGCCGGTCTTGATCTGGCCGCAGTTCGTCGCGACGGCGAGGTCGGCGATCGTGACGTCCTCGGTCTCGCCGGACCGGTGGCTCATCATGCAGCGGTAGCCGTTGCTCTGGGCCAGGGCGACCGCATCGAGCGTCTCGGTGAGCGTGCCGATCTGGTTGACCTTGACGAGCAGCGCGTTGGCGGTCCCCGTCGCGATGCCCCGGGCGAGGCGCTCCGGGTTGGTGACGAACAGGTCGTCACCGACGAGCTGGACCCGGTCACCGAGGCGCTCGGTGATGGCCTTCCAGCCGTCCCAGTCCTCCTCGTTGAGCGGGTCCTCGATGGAGACCAGCGGATAGGAGTCGACGAGGTCGGCGTAGTAGTCGATCATCTCGCCCGCCGACTTGCCGGCCCCTTCGAACTGGTACGACCCGTCCTGGTGGAACTCGGACGCGGCGACGTCGAGGGCCAGCGCGACGTCCTTGCCGGGCACGTAACCGGCGGCGGTGATCGCCTCGACGATGATGTCGAGAGCCGCGCGGTTGGAGTCGAGGTTCGGGGCGAAGCCGCCCTCGTCCCCGAGGCCGGTGGCCAGGCCGCGGTCGTGCAGCACCTTCTTGAGCGAGTGGTAGACCTCGGTCCCCCAGCGCAGCGCCTCCCGGAAGGTCGGCGCGCCGATCGGGGCGACCATGAACTCCTGGATGTCGACATTGGTGTCGGCGTGCGAGCCACCGTTGAGGATGTTCATCATCGGCACCGGAAGGACGTGCGCGTTCGGGCCGCCGACGTAGCGGAAGAGGGGCAGACCAGCCGACTCGGCCGCGGCGTGGGCCACGGCAAGGGAGACGCCGAGCATCGCGTTGGCCCCGAGGTTCTCCTTGTTGGCCGAACCGTCAAGAGCCTTCATCTCGGCGTCGACGAGCCGCTGCTCGCTCGCATCGAAGCCGACAAGGCCCGGGTTGATCTGCTCGATGACGGCATCCACGGCCTGCTCGACCCCCTTGCCGAGGTAGCGCCCCTTGTCCCCGTCGCGTCGCTCGGAGGCCTCGAAGGCTCCTGTCGAGGCGCCGGACGGCACGGCCGCCCGAGCGAACGTCCCGTCGTCGAGACGGATCTCGACCTCGACGGTCGGGTTACCGCGCGAGTCGAGGATCTCGCGGGCGCCAATCTCCTCAATGGTGGCCACTGTTGCTCCTGTGGTCGTCGAACCGGTCGGGCGCGTACGTCCCGAGCGTAGCCCGTTGCGCTGCACCGCTCGATGACCGACCCGGTAGCCTCTCAGGATCGAGCTGGACAAGAAGGATGGACCGTCCATTTCCCGGTTCTGCCACACGACGTCACCGGATCCCGTCATACTCTGAGGGTCGTCGCGGGGGACGTGCGTCCAGTCAGGGCAGGCGCGAAAGCGCCAAGGTGGGGAGATTTCTGGAACATGGTCCAGTCCGTGCACGAGGCTGACTTGCGGATGCTTGCTGTCGCCGCGCGACCGGTCGTCCAGCCGCGCACCGAGCGGACCAAGAGCATTCGGCTCTTCCAGCTGGGCATTGCGGGCGGGGACCTCGCCGTCATTGTCCTGACCACGGCCCTCGCGGCCATCGGCAGGCACCGCCTCGACATCTTCCGCGAGTCCGCCGACGTCACCGAGGTGGCCCAGTCGGTCGGCCCCTGGGTCGTTCTCGGCTGGATGCTCGTCAATCACGCAGTTGGCACGTACCGACACGGACACCTCGGCGTCGGGACGACGGAGTACGCGAAAGTCCTTGCGGCCGCGGGCTTCACGGGCGGGGCGATCGGGATCATCAGCTACCTGACGAAGTTCAACCTCTCTCGCGGGTTCTTCGTCCTGCTGTTCGTCTTCGGTGTCCCTCTGCTGCTCTTGTGGCGCTGGACGGCCCGCCGAATCGTCCATCGCTTCCACCTCCGCGGCCACCTCGTGACGAAGGTGCTCATAGCGGGGTCCGCCCAGCACGTCGACGAGGTCGCGGCGGTCCTCGACCGCGAGTCGTGGCTGGGCTACCGGATCATCGGCGCCCTCCTGCCGCAGGCCGACGAGGTCGAGGTGACCCCGCGAGGGGTGCCCGTGGTCGGCCTCAGCACCGAGACGGCACTGGCGACGCGCGAGAACGCCGCCGACCTCATCGTCTTCACCGAGGGAGCCTTCGGGTCGTCGACCGACTTCCGCCGCATCGCCTGGGACCTCGAGGGCCATCACGTGCAGATGGCCGTCGTGCCGAGCCTCAGCGACATCTCGTCCGGCCGCGTGATGATGCGTCCCGTCGGCGGCCTGCCCCTCGTCCACGTCGAGCCACCGCAGAGCCTCGGGGCCAGCCGTGGCCTGAAGCGAGCCTTCGATGCCATCGGCGCGGCGCTGTGCCTCATCATCCTCGGACCCCTCATGTTCGCCGTTGCGGCTGCCATCTGGCTGCAGGACCGCGGCCCAATCCTGTTCCGGCAGACCCGGGTTGGCAGGGACGGGGAGCTCTTCGAGTGCCTGAAGTTCCGCAGCATGGTGGTGGACGCCGAGGCCCGGTTGTCCGCCGTAACACACCTGAACCAGAACGCCGACGGCCTGCTCTTCAAGGCCCAGCAGGATCCCCGGATCACGCGTGTCGGCCGCTTCATCCGCCGATACTCAATCGACGAGCTGCCCCAGCTGCTCAACGTCATCGCCGGCGAGATGAGCCTGGTCGGCCCTCGGCCGGCCTTGCCCGCCGAGGTCAGGCGCTACTCCACCGACGTCCAGCGGCGTCTGCACGTCCGTCCCGGCATGACCGGCCTGTGGCAGGTGTCCGGGCGGAGTGATCTGTCGTGGGAGGACACAGTGCGCCTGGACCTCTACTACGTCGACAACTGGTCGATCGTCCAGGACCTGTCCATCGTCATCAAGACGGTGCGCGCCGTGTTCAGCTCAAGCGGCGCGTACTGAGCGGTGCGCGCCCAGCCAGCCCAGCGGCATACGGCATCAAAAGAATTGGTCGTATGCCGCTGAGCTCGCTTCAGCGCGCACGCTCAGTCGCGTCTCGCCTGGCTCTCACTCGCCTCGGCGAGCTGGCGCAGCGTCTCGCGCAGGGCTCCCTCGGCGTCGACGCCTGAGGCCCTGGCCCGGCGCACGAGCGCGAGCAGCTCCGCGCCGAGGCCACCGGCCGACTCGGCGAGGTCGAGCAGATCCGCGCGATCGTTCCGCTCGAGCCGGCCGATGTACTTCTCCGCGCGGGCGAGTGCGGGGAGACTGACGGGCACGCCCTCGAGGGGGTGGAGGCGGTGCTGCTTCTCCGCCGCCTTGATCGTCTCCCAGTTGGCCTCGACGGCGTCCGGGGTCTGCGCGTCGACGTCGGCGAACACATGGGGGTGCCGGCGGACGAGCTTCTCGACGAGGCCGCCTGCGACGTCGTCGATGTCGAACGGTGCGGTCGGGTGCTCCTCGGCCACGCGGGCGTGGAACGCGATCTGCAGGAGCAGGTCGCCCAGCTCCTCACGCATGTGGTCGGTGTCGCCGGACTCGAGGGCCTCGATCGCCTCGTGGGCTTCCTCGAGCAGGTAGGGGACCAGGCTCTCGTGGGTCTGCTGGGCGTCCCACGGGCAGCCGCCCGGGGAACGCAGTCGGTCCATGACCGCGACCACATCGAGCAGGCGTGCCCCGGGCAGGTCGAAGGATCCGACGAGGACCTCCACGTCCGGAGGCTCCGGCAGCCTGCTGACCTCGGTGGCGATGGCCTCGTTGAGACCGGGATCGCCGTCGGACGAGCCGATCCACACGGCCGTGCCGGTGGCTGCTGCGCTGACGAGCTCACGGGCAAGCGAGGGCACGTCCGATCGGTCGCGCACCATCACCTCGACGCCCGCCTCGGCGATCGCCTCGCCCTGCGGCTCGTCCGGCGCGGCCCACACTTGCCGAGCGCGTGACAGCGCGGTCCACGCGTCACGGGTGAGTACGCCGGGGGCGACCCGAGGCGTGGAGAGGAGCAGGACAAGGCGCCCGTCACGGACGATCTCGTCCGTCGCGTCACTCACCGCCCGGTGCGAGGATCCAGTTGGGCCGCTGCTGGCCAATGGTGAAGAAGACGGGGGGCTCCTCCGAGCGGACGAGCTGGCCGAAGCGAGGGTTCACCGTGATCGTGGCCTTGTCGAGGTTCTCGCGGTAGCGGGCGAGGTCCTTCTCGGTCAGCTGGCCCGACTGGAGCAGGGCGACCGTGTTGATGAACTCCTTTGTCGTGTCGGTCGCATCCGGAATCGCGGCGATAGCGCTGGCGGCGGTCGCGTCCGGCTGCCAGCCGCCTGAGTCGCTGAGGGCGTTCTGGAGCAGGGGCGAGGCAACGAGAGCGGTGACCACGATGTTCTCCGGGAAGTTGAACTTGGCCTCGTGCAGCTGTTGCGCGGTCTCCTCGACCTGGTCCTCGTGGATCACCTCGCCGTTGACGACGGCGGCGCCCTGCTGCCTGGTCTCGAATCCACAGCCGGCGAGCAGGGTGACGGCACCGAGCACCACCAGGGCGGCCGCTGCGACGCGCTTCGATGAACGGGCGCGGACTGACGTTGCCTTCACTGAACTCCTCCTCTGGCGGACCCGGGTGACATCTTACGGTGCGCTCGAGGCGGCGGAGGCCACCCCGGCTGCGGCGGCGATGTCGTCGAGCAGCACTGCCGTGATGAGCTGCCGCGCCCACCCGACGACCTCGAGGTCGCGCAGCGGCTTGCCACCGACCCGAGCCGTCGTGGGAACCGGCACGAGGATCGTCCCGAGTGCCTCCTTGACGATCGTCCCGGGATAGAGCCGCATGAGGCGCAGCTGCTGGCTCTCCCGGAGGTCCTTGACGGGACCGAAGCGGACGTACTTGCCCTGTACTCCGATGTCGCCGATCCGGGCCCTGCGCGCGACGACCCGCAGACGGGCCACCTCGAGAAGGTTGTCGACCGGCTGGGGCGGCGGGCCGTAGCGGTCGCGCAGCTCCGCCTCGATCTCGTCGACCGCCTCCTGGCTCTCCACCGTCGCGAGTTTCTTGTACGCCTCGAGGCGCAGCCGCTCGCCCGGCACGTAGTCGTGGGGCAGGTGGGCGTCGACGGGCAGCTCGATCTTGATCTCGGCGGGCGCCTCTTCGGCGTCGCCTCGGAAGTCGGCGACGGCCTCGCCGATGAGTCGCACGTAGAGGTCGAAGCCGACGCCGGCGATGTGCCCGGACTGCTCACCGCCGAGGAGGTTGCCGGCCCCGCGGATCTCGAGGTCCTTCATCGCGACCTGCATGCCCGCGCCGAGATCGGTGTGCTGCGCAATCGT
>NZ_DATCWX010000110.1:0-14712 GCF_036566125.1 Intrasporangium sp. | reverse complement strand
TGCGACGGCCGGCCCCGTGCGTGACGTGCTCGAGCCGGTGCTGCTGCTCCCGGCGACGGCGACGCTGGGCGAGGTGGGCAGGTTGGCGGCCCCGGCCGGCACCGGCTCGGCCTGGTTGGTCGCCACGGACCAGGCCGGGTGGCCGTTCGGCCTCCTCGACCCCGCCGCAGCAGCCGAGGTTCCCGCCGGGGCGCGGGCCACGACACCCCTCGGCGCGGTCGTCACCTCCCAGCCGGCTGAGTGGGTGGTGTCTCTGGACACGGACGCTGTGTTGACGGATCTCGTCCGCGAGATGAGCGAGCGCAACCTGCCCGTCATCGTCGTGATCGATGCGACGACGCGACGGGTCGTCGGCATCGCCACCGCGGACCGGGTCAACGAGGTCGTCGGCGCCGCCCTCGCGCGTCGACGGCGGAGCTGAGTCCCGAGCGCGATTGCCCTGGCTGGCGGCCCTTCGTCCCCAACCCCCCTGGACCCATTGCGATTGTCCACAGGCAGGGCGGCGATCCAGCCGCGTCGCCGACTGATGCCGGAGGCTGCTGCCGAGGCCCGCGCAGGACGGGTCGCGAAGGGAGCGGAGTGATGTCACGAGGCGCGTCGACCACACCGACGAGAGCCACGCCGACGGCTGATGACGGGGCAGCCGGCGACGTGCGCAACGAGGTCCGTCTCTGTGGCCGGTTGAGCGCTCCGGCAGAGGAGCGGACCCTGCCGAGCGGGGACGTCATCGTCACGCTGCGCATCATCGTCCCGCGGTCGCGCACTGCCCGAAGAACGGGCTCGTCCGAGGGAGAGGCCCGGTCCGGCCAGGTCGACACCATCGACGTGGTGTGCTGGAGCGCGAGCACGCGGCGCGCCGCGCTGCGGCTCGATGCCGGGGTCACCATCGAGATCGAGGGGTCGCTGCGGCGGCGCTTCTTCGCGACACCGAGTGGGCGCCAGAGCCGCTACGAGGTTGAGGCCCAGACCGTGCGGCGGCCGAGCAGGAAGCGGGGTGCCGGCACCTAGACTGTGCTCCCATGACCCACGCCGCCCGGCCCACGCACGCGCCGCAGCGCACCACCGCGCACCACCGGCGCGGCGCCTTCGAGGTCGGTGAGCGAGTGCAGCTGACCGACCCCAAGGGCCGTCTGCACACGATCACCCTCGAGCCGGGCCGTGAGTTCCACACCCACCGCGGCTACCTGCGCCACGACGACCTCATCGGCGCCCCGGACGGCTCCGTCGTCACGAACACGGCCGGCGTCGAGTACCTCGCCCTGCGGCCGCTGCTCAGCGACTACGTCATGTCCATGCCCCGTGGCGCCGCCGTCGTCTACCCCAAGGATGCGGGCCAGATCGTCCAGATGGCGGACATCTTCCCGGGGGCCACCGTCGTCGAAGCGGGTGTGGGCTCAGGTGCCCTGTCGATGTCGCTCCTGCGCGCCGTGGGCGAGCAGGGTCAGGTCCTGTCCTTCGAGAGGCGGGAGGACTTCGCCGAGATCGCGCGGGGCAACGGCCGGGCGTTCTTTGGCGGGGACCACCCCGCGTGGACCATCACCGTCGGCGACCTCGTGGAGGCGCTGCCGCGAACGGTCGAGAGCGCCTCGGTCGACCGGGTGGTGCTCGACATGCTCGCACCGTGGGAGTGCCTCGACGTCGTGGCCGACGTCCTCATCCCCGGCGGAGTGCTCATCTGCTATGTGGCGACGACGACGCAGCTGAGCCGGATCGCGGAGGGGATTCGAGCGCACGGCGGGTTCACCGAGCCCAACGCGTGGGAGTCGCTGGTCAGGGGCTGGCACCTCGAGGGCCTCGCCGTGCGGCCCCAGCACCGTATGCACGGACACACCGGCTTCCTCGTCACCGCGCGACGACTCGCCCCAGGCGTCGTCCCGCCCGAGCGGACGCGTCGCCCGGCGAAGGGTGCCTATGGGGCGAGCGAGGGTAAGGGAGACAGGCCGGCAAACGGCTTCGACGAGTCCGTGGGCCTCGACGAGGAAAATGCCCCGTCGCAGGTGCCCGGGTCGACGCCCTCGACCGAGATTCCCGCGGAAGCCTGGACGCCAGAGGCGCTGGGGGAGCGGGTGAAGAGCGACAAGAGGATCCGACGGCTTCGCCGTTCGGTGACAGAAAGGTCCGACGAGTTGTGACCCGTCGGGGTTAGGGTCGAATTGTCACGGCCCCTTCGTGGGGTCGTGCTGACACGCGAGGAGGCCCGCGATGACCGACGAGAGCTGGAACGAGGAGGCCCGCGCCCGCGGGCTCGGAGATCTCGGATCGGCTGCGGAGACGAGCCCGCGATCCGAGCCGATCACCCCCATGGGTGGCGCCGCACGCGCCGCGTCGGCCGGAGGCGGTCCCGGTCAGGTGGACCGTGAGCTCGAGGCGCTGAGGAGCGAGGTGCGCGCGCTGCGCGACGCGTCGAGGACCACGCCCCAGCAGACCCGCGAGCTGGAGGCGCGCCTGAGCCACCTGCAGACCTCGCTCCAGTCCCTCTCGACGCAGAACGAGCGCCTCGTCCGCACCCTCAAGGAGGCCCGGGAGCAGATCGTCAACCTCAAGAAGGAGGTCGATCGGCTCGCGCAGCCGCCGAGCACCTACGGGCTGGTCCTCGACGAGCCCCAGGAGGGCTCGGTCGACATCCTGACGGGGGGCCGCAAGATGCGAGTCGCCGTGAGCCCGTCGGTGGATGCAGCCGAGCTGGCCCTGGGGCGTGAGGTCATGCTCAACGAGGCGCTCAACGTGGTCTCCGTGCACGGCTACGAGCGGGTCGGTGAGGTCGTCACCGTCAAGGAGAAGCTGGGCGATGACCGCGTCGTCGTCGTGACGCACGGCGACGAGGAGCGCGTCTGCCGGATCGCCACCCCCCTCCTGGGAGAGCGGATCCGCGTCGGCGACTCCCTCGCGCTCGACCCGCGTTCCAACTTCGTCCACGAGCTCATCCCCAAGCTCGAGGTCGAGGAGCTCGTCCTCGAGGAGGTCCCCGACGTCGGCTACGAGGACATCGGCGGGCTCGCCGGCCAGATCGAGCAGATCCGCGACGCGGTCGAGCTGCCGTTCCTGCACCCCGAGCTCTTCAGGGAGCATGCCCTCAAGCCACCCAAGGGCGTGCTGCTCTACGGGCCGCCCGGGTGCGGGAAGACCCTCATCGCCAAGGCCGTGGCCGCTTCGCTGGCCAAGCAGGTGGCCGAGCGCTCCGGCCGTGAGACCGGCAAGGGCTACTTCCTCAACATCAAGGGGCCGGAGCTGCTCAACAAGTATGTCGGCGAGACGGAGCGGCACATCCGCTTGATCTTCCAGCGCGCGCGGGAGAAGGCGTCCGAGGGGACCCCAGTCGTCGTCTTCTTCGACGAGATGGACTCGCTCTTCCGCACCCGCGGGTCCGGCATCTCGAGCGATGTCGAGACGACAATCGTGCCCCAGCTGCTGGCCGAGATCGACGGGGTCGAGCGCCTCGAGAACGTCATCGTCATCGGCGCCTCGAACCGCGAGGACATGATCGACCCCGCGATCCTGCGACCGGGCCGTCTCGACGCGAAGATCAAGATCGAGCGACCCGACGCCGAGAGCGCCCGCGACATCTTCAGCAAGTACCTCACCGCCTCGCTTCCACTTCACCAGCACGACCTTGCCATCCACGGCGGGGACCGGGACGCGACGGTGGAGGCGATGACCACGGCGGCCGTGGAGCGGATGTACTCAGAGATGGAGGACAACCGTTTCCTCGAGGTGACCTACCAGGGTGGCGACAAGGAGATCCTCTACTTCAAGGACTTCAACTCCGGCGCGATGATCCAGAACATCGTCGACCGGGCCAAGAAGCTGGCGATCAAGGACTTCCTCACGACGGGCCAGAAGGGCATCCGGGTCGAGCACATCCTCGCCAGCTGCGTCGACGAGTTCAAGGAGAACGAGGACCTGCCCAACACGACCAACCCGGACGACTGGGCCCGCATCAGCGGCAAGAAGGGCGAGCGGATCGTCTACATCCGCACGCTCATCAAGGGCAAGGACGGCACGGAGCCCGGCCGGTCCATCGCCACGGCCAACACTGGTCAATACCTTTGAGCCCGTCGTGAGCTCCCTTGGCACCCAAGGCAGCTCACGACGAAAAGCCAGCCCAGCGGCATACGGAAGAATCACGTCGTATGCCGCTGAGCTCGCATTCAGGGTCGCGCTGAGCGGGTGCCCACCCGGCTCGCGAGCACGCGCCACCCGATGAGCAGCACCGCGAGCACCCCCGTGGCCACGGCGAGGAAGGGCCAGGCGAAGCTGCGGAGCACGATCACGCGCAGCAGCATCCCGATCAGCACGGTCGAGAACCAGACGGTGATGCCCGGGCCCACGTCGAGCGGCCACGAGCCTCGGCGGCTGCGGACCACGAGCCACCCGATCGCCGTGCCCACGAGGAAGGGGCTCGCGGTGGCGAGGACTCCGGCGAGGGTGAGGCTCTCGGCGTGCGAGGACCTGCCGATGGCCGCGAAGGCGACGACGAGAACCACGTCGGTGACGAAGGCGACGGCGGGGTTGCGCCAGAGGGGCGCACGCCGGGTCATGCCATCGTCTCGAAGGGCAGCCTGGCCTGTGGGGGAGCGTAGGTGGGGTCCACGCCCTCGAAGAGCGAGGACACGGAGCGGCCATGGTGGATCCGGTCGATCGCCTCGGCGAAGAGCTCCGACACGGAACGGACCCGCAGCTCCGGCCAGCCCGATGGTGCCGGGACGGTGTCGGTGGTCACCACTTCCGTGACGAAGGGATGCCCGCGGAGGCGCTCGACCGCCCGGCCCGCGAAGAGCCCGTGGGTGCACACGATGGTGGCCTCCGTCGCGCCCGCGTCGCGGAGGCGGTCCATCAGCTCGACCATCGAGCCCCCGGTGGCGATCTCGTCGTCGAGGATGATGACCCGGCGTCCCGCGACGTCCCCGACGATGGAGTCGACGACGACCTGGTCATCGGAGATCCGCCGCTTCGACCCCGCAGCCACGGGCAGTCCGAGCAGCCGGGCAAACTGGGTCGCGACCTTGGCGTTGCCGAGGTCCGGGCTGACCACGATGCAGTTCGCGAGGTTGGATCCACGGAAGTGGTCGGCGAGGACGCCGATGGCCGTCAGGTGGTCGACCGGCATGGAGAAGAAGCCGTGGACCTGCGGCGCGTGCAGCGCCATGGTCAGGACTCGATGGGCCCCGGCGGTGCCGATCATGTCGGCCACGAGACGCCCCCCGAGCGAGATCCGGGAGGCGTCCTTCTTGTCGGACCGTGCGTAGGCGTAGTGCGGCATCACTGCCGTGATCTGCGCCGCCGACGCGCCCCGAGCCGCGTCGATCATGAGGAGCAGCTCCATCAGGTGCTCCTGCGTCGGGGGCACGAGGGGTTGGACGATGTAGACGTCGCGGAGCCGGCAGTTCTCGAGGAGCTGCGCCTGGAGGCAGTCGTTGGCGAAGCGCTTGATGTCGACGGGGGACCGAGTGACACCCAGATGCGCGCAGATCCGGTCGGCGAGGGCTGGGTGGGCAGAGCCGCTGAAGACGACCACATCTTTCACGGGTGATCCCCTCTCGAGGTTCGCGTCACTGTCGACGATAGTCGACCTCGTGGCTCACGTCCCGCCCCATGTGGTTAGGGTCTCGACCATGACGGTTCGGCGGATCATGGGGCTCGAGACGGAGTTCGGCATCTCCGTGCCGGGCGACCCGCTGGCCAACCCGATGTTCCTCTCCGGGCAGGTCGTCAGCGTCTACGCGGCAGCCCACGGCGTGCGCTCGAACCAGTCGAGCTGGGACTACGCCTTCGAAGACCCCCTCCAGGACGCCCGCGGGTGGCATGTCGACCGGGACACCGCCGACCCGAGCCAGCTGACCGACATCGAGGATCCCACGCTGGCCAACGTCGTCCTGCCCAACGGCGCCCGCTACTACGTCGACCACGCACACCCCGAGTACAGCTCGCCTGAGGTCACGGTGCCCCGAGCCGCCATCCGCTGGGACCGCGCGGGGGACGCCATCGCGCTCGAGTCGGTGCGACTGCTCGCCTCCCGTCCGAGGCAGGCCCCCGTCAACCTCTACAAGAACAACACCGACGGGAAGGGCCAGTCCTACGGGACGCACGAGAACTACCTGATGCCGCGCCGGACGCCGTTCCCCGACATCGTCCGGCACCTCATCCCGTTCTTCGTGACCCGGCAGGTCGTGGTCGGCGCCGGGCGGGTCGGGATCGGGGTGGACTCGCGAGGGGCTGGCTACCAGCTCTCGCAACGCGCCGACTTCTTCGAGACGGAAGTCGGGCTCGAGACCACCCTGAAGCGCCCGATCATCAACACGCGCGACGAGCCGCACGCGGTGGCGGACCGCTACCGCCGGCTGCACGTCATCATCGGCGACGCCAACCACCTCGATGTCGCGAACCTGCTCAAGGTCGGGACCACCTCGCTCGTCCTCGGCATGATCGAGGACGGGCACCTGCGTGAGGACTGGTCGATCCGTCGACCGGTGGCCGCGCTGCAGGCCATCTCACACGACCCCACCCTCCGCACGTCTGTCGAGCTCCAGGACGGGCGCACGATGACCGCCCTCGACGTCCAGTGGCTCTATCTCGAGGCGGCCCGCGCGTGGCTCGACGGACGTGCCGATGACCCCGTGCCGGAGGCGACTAAGGAGGTCATGGGCTACTGGGAGGACGTGCTGACCCGGCTCGGCCGCGACGTCATGGCGGCGAGCGGCCTTGTCGACTGGGTCGCCAAGCTGCAGCTCCTCGAGGGGTACCGATCCCGCGACGGACTGGAGTGGGACGACCACCGGCTGGCGGCGATCGACATCCAGTGGGCCGACGTGCGCCCCGAGAAGGGCTTGGTCCATCGGCTCCGGGACCGCGGGCGGCTCGTCGAGCTGACCACCGCTGAGGAGATCCGCGCCGCACAGTCGGCGCCACCGGAGGACACCAGGGCCTGGTTCCGCGGGACCTGCGTCAGCCGGTTCACGCCGCAGGTGTTCTCGGCGAGCTGGGACTCGGTCGTCTTCGACGTGCCGGGGCGACCGAACCTCCAGCGCGTCCCGATCCTCGAGCCGGAGCGGGGCACCAGGGAGCAGGTGGGGCCGCTCCTCGACCAGAGCGATGACGTCGAGTCGCTCCTCCGGGCACTGGCCGCTCCAGATTGATCCCGGATCAATCCCAGCGTGATCCCGGGGTAATGCAGGTCTGGCCCGGCGCGACGCGCGCAGGCGCCGCAGCGTGAAACCTCGACGCAGCGAACGGCGTGACGGGTTAGGGTCGAGGTACACGTGATTCGCGTTTTTGGAGGTAGTCATGGCCGGCCAGGAGCACGCCCGACCGCAGCGCAGGGACGAGGAGCCGCCGGAGGCCCCCGACACCCCACCCCCGACCCCGTCCGGAGCGGCCGTCAAGGAGAACCTGGACGACGACATCGACAGCGTCCTGGACGAGATCGACGGAGTCCTCGAGTCGAACGCCGAGGAGTTCGTCCGAGGCTTCGTCCAGAAGGGCGGCCAGTGACCGGCGGACCCAGCTCGCGGGCGCCCAGACTCGACGACGCGTTCCTCGCGAGCGGCTCGTCGTCGTTCACCGAGTTCGTGGCCGGGTACCGACCGGAGCTACTGCCCTCCGGACGCCCCCTTCCCGTCGGTGCGAGCATTGAGGCTCCGCACGGCACCACGATCGTCTCCCTCCTGTACGGGGACGGCGTCATCATGGCGGGCGACCGCCGGGCGACCATGGGCAACTTCATCGCGAACCGCGACATGGAGAAGGTCTTCGCGGCTGACGGCTACAGCGTCGTCGGCATCGCCGGGACCGCCGGGATAGCCGTCGAGCTGATCCGGCTCTACCAGGTCGAGCTCGAACACTACGAGAAGATCGAGGGCGCCATCATGTCCCTCGAGGGCAAGGCGAACCGGCTCGCCTCCATGATCCGGGGCAACCTCGCCCTGGCGATGCAGGGCCTCACCGTCGTGCCGACCTATGCCGGCTACGACCTCGACGACGGTGCCGGCCGCATCTACTCGTACGACGTGACCGGCGGCTGCTACCTCGAGGGCGGCCACCACTCGAGCGGATCCGGCTCGGTGTTCGCCCGGGGCGCGCTCAAGAAGCTGTGGCGCCCGGGTTTGAGTGAGGAGGCCGCGGTCGGCGTGGCGCTCGAGGCGCTCTACGACGCGGCCGACGACGACTCGGCCACCGGCGGTCCGGACCTCGGCAGGCAGATCTGGCCGACCGTGGCTGTCGTCGACCGGTCGGGTGCCCGCTTCGTGCCGGAGGACATCCTCGAGAGCCACGTGGCCGCCATCGTCGAGTCCCGCCGCGGCAACCCCGGAGGTGCCCGATGACCATGCCGTTCTACGTCCCGCCCGAGCAGGTGATGAAGGACCGCGCGGATTTCGCGCGCAAGGGCATCGCGCGCGGCCGCTCTGTCGTGGTGCTGGACTACGACAAGGGCATCGCCTTCGTCGCGGAGAATCCGTCCCGGGCGCTGCACAAGGTCTCGGAGATCTACGACCGGATCGCCTTTGCCGCCGTCGGGCGCTACAACGAGTTCGAGTCCCTGCGCGTCGCCGGGATCCGCTACGCCGACCTGCGCGGCTACTCCTACGACCGCACCGACGTGACGGCGCGCGCCTTGGCCAACACGTACGCGCAAACGCTGGGTGCGGTCTTCACCCAGGAGTCGAAGCCCTTCGAGATCGAGATCGTCGTCGCCGAGGTCGGCCAAACACCCGACGACGACCAGATCTTCCGCCTCACGTACGACGGCTCGGTCGCCGACGAGCGCGGTTTCGTCGCCATGGGTGGAGCGAGCGAGCAGGCCGAGGCGGCCCTAGCCGAGCGCTGGCGCCCCGGCCTCAGCTTGGGTGAGGCGCTCCGCCTCGCGGTCGACGTGCTGGCCATCGCTCCCGAGGGCGGCGAGCCCCGCGAGCTGGGCCCGGACCAGCTCGAGGTCGCCGTCCTCGACCGGGAGCGCCCCCGACGGACCTTCCGCCGCGTCCTCGGAGGGCTGCTCGGCCGGTTGCTCAGTACCGAGGACCCCATCGCGGACGCACCCGTGGACGAAGCGCACCCCGGCCACCCGGAGGTGCTGAGCGGCGAGTCGAACGGCGAGGCTCCCAAGCCGGGCGACGCCCAGGCCGGACCCCACGACGCCGGTCCGCCTCACGACGGGCAAGGACGCGACGACGGGCCGACGCAACCGACCTGACCGGCGGTTCGCCCGTACGACCAGCATGACGATGCCGCCCGGCCCATTGGGGCCGGGCGGCATCGTCATGCTGGTCAAGGAACCATCAGTTGGTCCGCACGGGCTCCTTCGAGGACGTGCCCTCGGCGGTGCGGCCGTCGTGTGACGAGCCGGAGCGGTCATTCCCGTTGGTCGGGATCGCCTGCATCACGATGGTCGTGTCGGACGCTGCCGGGTCGATCGCAGCGGCCTGCTGGGACGCAGACTGCTCCGATGCCGACGGTTGCCGTTCTCCGTGCTGCGGCTCGGCAGCCGGCTGCGGCTGCGGCTGGGCGGAGAGCGCGTCGGCAGCACCGCCGCCAAGGGTGGCGAGCATCTGGCGGACGTTGGCCAGCTGCGAGGTGATGGCATCGCGCTGCGCGGTCGAGGCGGCCAGCTCGCGCTCGGACTCCTCGCGCACCCGCGCTGCGTGGTCGCGGGCCTCGGCAATGATGAGGTCGGCCTGGGACTGGGAGCCGTTGAGGATCGCCTGTGCGCGGGCACGCAGCTCGGCCGCGTCCTTCTCCGAGCGCTCGCGCAGCTCCCGAGCCCGGCGCTCGGCCTCCGCCAGCGTCGCCTCGAGGGCGGCACGACGGGTCTCGAACTCCTTGTCGGCCTGCTCGCGCCGGTTGGCCAGAGTCGTCTCGAGCTCTGCGGTCGCGGCGCCGGCCTTGGCCCGGTGAGCCTCGTACTCGGCCTGGGACTCCTGCCGCTGGGCCGAGGCGACACTCTGTGCCTCGGCGATGATCGCCTGTCCCTCACGGTTCGCCTGGGCGATGACGCGCTGCGCCTCCTCCTCGGCCCGGACCTTTGCCTGCTCCGCGTAGGCGCTCGTGGTCGCCTTGAGCTCGGCTGCAGCGTTGTTGGCCCGCTCGCGGATGTGCTCTGCCTCGACTGCGGCCCGGTTGCGCATCTCGGCGGCCTCGGCGTCGGCGAGGGTCAGAATCTGGCCGACGCGCTCGCCGAGCTCGGTGTAGGTCTGCGCTTGCGAGGGTGCTGACTTCTTGAGGTCGGCCATCGCACGGGTCTGCTGACCCAGCTGGCCGCGCAGGTCGGCGAGCTGGGCATTGAGCTTGGTCAGCTCGACGCTGCGCTCGGAGGCGTCCTTCTTCGCGGCCTGGAGGGTCCGGTTCTGCGATTCGATGAACGAATCGACCTCCTCCGGCTCGTAACCGCGGCGTGAGAACTTGAAGTTTGGTCTGTCGATCATGGCCATCCAAAGGAGTGATGTGGAGGTGTGCGTAGGAAGGGGGGCGGGCCCATTGTTACAGGCCCCACCAAATCGAGACAGAGGGGTCCAGCCTCAATCGGGTATCGAAGGGCCCTGTCTTGCCAGCGACTCGATCACCGCGAGCTCGTCGACCCGGTCCAGCCCGGCCTTCGACCGCTTGCGAGCGGTCCCGAGGTTCCGCTCCCACGCCAGTGAGTCCGCCATGGTGTCCTCGAGGGGGCGGCAGGCGAGCCCGGCCCGCGCGGCGGCCGCCCCGCTGCGGTCCATGAAGGCTTGCCACTCGGGGTCGCGCAGCCACAGGGGAAGTGACCGCGGGCCCATGAACTCCTCGACCTCCAGCCGGGCGAGGGTATCGCCATCCGCCGTGACGACCTCGCCTGCGAAGCCCGCCACCCGAGCCGCCGTGTCGAGGACGTGCTGGAACGTCACGGCGGGACCGACCGCGTTGTGCACCCCAGTCGTCCCTGACAGCCCCGCGGACACCACCCACGCCGCCAGGTCCACGACGTCGACCCACTGGACCCGCTGATCAGGGCAGTCCGGCACGAGCACGGCCCTACCGTCCTCCGCCGCCTGCGCGAAGCGCCCCGGCCAGTAGCCGAATCGGTCGGACGGGTCGCCGCCACCGACGATGAGTCCACTCCGTGCGATCAGCGCGCTGCTGCCACGCGCCTCGAGGACGGCCTGCTCGCAAGCAACCTTGCCTTCGCCATACTGCTCCGGCGTGGCCTCGTCGGACTCCAGCGCGGGAAGGAGCGCCGCAGATTCATCCGCCCCCGGCTCGTCATGCCTGGCATAGACCGAGCACGAGCTGACGAAGGCCCAGTGCGCGGAGCGCTCGGCGAGGGCCGCAACCGCGCCGCGCACGTGACCGGGTTGCCGAGCGACGTCGACGACGAGGTCCCACGAGTCCCGGGCCGGCAGCGCCTCGTAGGCGGCCGGGTCCGCGCGGTCCGCACGGACGAACCCGGCTCCCTGGGCCACCTGACCCGACTCACCCCGCGCGAGGCAGGTCACGTGGTGCCCGAGGGCTACGGCATGGGCAGCGACTGTGCCGCCGAGCCAGCTGGTTCCGCCGAGGACGAGGATGGAAGCCATGTGGCCCAGCAGAGCACGGCCACCATGCCGTCGTCACCTTCCTTCGCCCGCGGCATAGAGAACGGTGCTTAGAGTTGGTGCATGGAGCGGCGGATCTTCGGGATCGAGAACGAGTACGGCGTCACCTGCACGACGCAGGGCCAGCGCAGGCTCACTCCCGACGAGGTCGCGCGCTATCTGTTCCGGCGGGTCGTCGCGTGGGGCCGCTCGAGCAACGTCTTCCTCGGCAATGGCGCGCGCCTCTACCTCGATGTCGGGTCCCACCCCGAGTACGCAACGGCTGAGTGCGACTCGGTCCGCGAGCTCGTCATCCAGGACAAGGCGGGGGAGCGGATCCTCGAGGGGCTCGTCGAGGATGCGCAGGCCCGTTTGCGTGACGACGGCGTCGAGGGCGAGATCTTCGTCTTCAAGAACAACACGGACTCCGCAGGCAACTCCTACGGCTGTCACGAGAACTACCTCTACGGCCGCACCAGCGACTTCCAGCGGGTGTCGGACATGTTCATCCCGTTCCTCATCAGTCGCCAGATCACCAGTGGCGCAGGCAAGGTCGTCGCCACCGCGCACGGCGCCAGCTTCGCCGTGAGCCAGCGCGCCGACCACATCTGGGAGGGCGTGTCGTCCGCCACGACGCGCTCCCGCCCGATCATCAACACCAGGGATGAGCCGCACGCGGACGCCGAGCGTTACCGCCGCCTTCACGTCATCGTCGGCGATTCGAACATGTCCGAGACGACCAGCCTGCTCAAGGTCGGCTCCGCGGACCTCGTCCTGCGCCTCATCGAGCACGGCGTCGTGATGCGGGATCTGGCCCTGGAGAACCCGATCAGGGCGATCCGGACGATGAGCCACGACCCCACGGGGCGGGCGACGGTGCGTCTCGCCAACGGACGTGAGCTCTCCGCGCTGGACATGCAGCGCGAGTACTTCGAGAAGGCGTCCGACTTCGTGGACCGCGAGGGAATGCCCTCACCGGACACCAAGCAGGTCATCGACCTGTGGGGGCGTGCCCTCGACGCGATCGGCTCCGGCGACCTCGACGCGATCGGTACCGAGATCGACTGGGTCATCAAGCTGCGGCTCATCGAGCGGTACCGCGCCCGGTATGGACTCGCCCTCTCGGATCCCAGGATCCTCCAGCTGGACTTGGCGTACCACGACATCAACCGGTCCCGCGGCCTGTTCTACCTCCTGCAGAAGCGCGGCCACGCCGCCCGAGTCGCCTCCGACATCGAGGTCTTCCGGGCCAAGGTCCGTCCGCCGCAGACGACCAGGGCAAAGCTGCGGGGCGATTTCATCCGCGCGGCCCAGGCCCACGGCCGCGACTTCACCGTCGACTGGGTGCACCTCAAGCTCAATGACCAGGCGCAGCGCACGGTCCTGTGCAAGGACCCGTTCCGCGCCGTCGACGAGCGCGTCGAGCGCCTCATGGACACGATCTCCCGATCGCCGGCGGTACCCCGATCGCTCTGAGCCGTCGACAGGGCTGGCGCCCCGTCGCGGACGATGGTCACAAGATCTGGGGTTACAGTGACCGGGGCCCGCCCTCCGGCGGGCGACCTGTGTCCCTCTCCACGACCCGAAAGCGTTCCTGTGCGAATTCGATCAGCCGCGACGGCCGCCGTCGCCGTCCTCGGCTTGTCCGTCCTGTCTGCATGTGGGCAGGCCGGGCCCAGCGGACCCTCGCCCACGGGGACGAGTGTCAACGGAGGATCCACGGCGACGTCGGCGCCTGCACCGGCTGACGATGTGAAGGCGCTGGCCGGTCTCACCGTTTCCGGTCCGGTCGACCTGAAGACCGCACCCAAGGTCGACCTCGGCTCATTGCCGATCTCGACCTCCTCGGTCCAACGCAAGGTCCTGGTTCCCGGCAGCGGTCCTGCAGCGACGAAGGAGCACACGGTCCGGATCAAGACCCAGATCTACAACGGCACATCAGGCCGGCTGCTCGACGACGGCTACGCGAAGGCTCGCCCCGCGGAGGGCTACCGGCTCGGGCGCACCGACGTCATCGCCGGCTTCACCGAGGGCCTCGTCGGGGCGCAGAAGGGGGGACGGGTCGCCTTCACGATCCCGCCCGCCAAGGGCTTCGGCGACAGCGGCAATGCGCAGCTGGGCGTCGCACCGACCGACACCATCGTCGTCATCGCAGACGTGGCCGACGTGCACAAGGGACTCACCGCGCTGGAGGGCGAGGGCAAACCGAGCCCGGCCGGCTTCCCGACGGTCGAGTTCCCCGATGGCAACGCCAAGGCGCCGAAGGTGACGATCCCCAAGGGAGACGCCCCGACCGAAACGAAGCAGGCCACCCTCATCGAGGGTGATGGCCCGGTCGTCAAGGCGAACCAGTTCATCGCCGCCCAGTACCACGGCGTCCTGTGGAAGGACGGCAAGGTCTTCGACTCCTCGTGGCAGCGCGGGGCGGCAGCCGACTTCCCGATCGGTGCCGGCGCGGTCATTCCCGGGTGGGACAGCACGCTCGTCGGCAAGAAGGTCGGCAGCCGCGTGCTCCTCGTCATTCCGCCCAAGGACGGCTATGGCGAGCAGGGCAACCCGCAGGGCGGCATCAGCGGCACGGACACGCTCGTCTTCGTCGTGGACATCCTCGACGCGTACTGAGGGACCGCTTGGGCGTCGCCCGCCGAAGCCAATCGCTGCTGACAGACTGGAGACGTGCCGTCCGGCACGCTTCGACGAAGGGAATCCCGATGGCACTTGACCCAGAACGCACCAAGCCGGAGATCGACTTCCCCGAGGGTGAAACTCCCGCCGACCTGGTCATCCAGGACCTCATCGAGGGCGACGGTCGTGAGGCCAAGGCCGGGGACACGGTGAGCGCTCACTACGTCGGGGTCGCGCACTCGACCGGCGAGGAGTTCGACTCATCATGGAACCGTGGTGCGCCGCTCGACTTCCGGCTCGGTGTCGGCATGGTCATCCCCGGCTGGGACAAGGGCATCCAAGGCATGAAGGTCGGCGGACGACGCAAGCTGACCATTCCGGCGCACCTGGCCTATGGCGACCGTGGAGCGGGCTCGGCCATCGCGCCGGGGGAGACGCTCATCTTCGTGGTGGACCTCGACGAGGTGCGCTGACCCACCGCCACTTGACCTCGCTTCACCCGCTTCACCCGCAACACACCCGCTAAACGACTGCTCACCCCGGCTGCAGCCGGGGTGAG
>NZ_DATCWX010000109.1:0-6104 GCF_036566125.1 Intrasporangium sp. | reverse complement strand
ATCGCGTCGGTTGTCTTGAGCAGTTCTGAGATGTTCATCGGCCCTCCTTCAGGGACTCCGCACCCGGATGGGCGCTCTCTCCAGCCTGCGGGCCCAACGCGCCGGATGGAAGTGGCCAACGTCCCGGCTCCCGACTGTCAGTGGTCCTGTCAGTGGTGCCCGCAAGGGTGGTGGCGTGACAACGGTCCTGTTCCACGCCGACGGCGACGCGTTCCTCGCGTCGGTCGAGCAGCGCGACGACGACCGGCTCCGCGGACGACCTCTCGCGGTGGGTGAGCAGGTCGTCGCGTGCGCGTCGTACGAGGCGCGAGCGCTGGGCGTCCACGCGGGGATGCCTCTCGGTCAGGTGCGCCGACGCTGGCCACAGGTCTGCGTGGTGCCGTACCGGCCCGAGGTCTACGAGGAGGCGTCGGCCCGGTTGTTCGAGGTGTTCCGCCGCGTCACCCCGCTCGTCGAGCCGGGGTCGATGGAGGAGGCCTTCCTCGACGTCACCGGGCGTGACCGGGGGGACCCAGTGGATCTTGCCCAGTCCCTTCGGGCCGAGGCCCGTGCCCGCGTGGGCGTCCCGATCAGCGTGGGCATCGGCCGGACCAAGCTCATGGCGAAGCTGGCGAGCCGACGGGCCAAGCCGGACGGACTTGTCGTCGTCGATGCGGCCCTCGAGCAGCGGCTCCGACCGCGCCTCCGGCTCGATGACCTGTGGGGAGTCGGCCGCACGACGTACGAGAAGCTCCATGCCGCCGGCCTCGTCACCGTCAGCGACCTCTCGGGCGTGAGCCAGGAGGACCTGCGCGGGCACGGGATCTCCACCGCGATGGCCCGTCGGCTCGTCTCGATCGCGACCGGCACCGACGACGCGACGATCCGCCTGCCGACGGCCCGCAAGTCCGTCGGCGCGAGCCGGTCTATGCCCCCGACCCGCACGCGGTCGACCGTGCACGCCGCGCTTGCCGCCCAGGTGTCCCGGGCACTCGAGCGGCTCGGTGCGGACCTGCGCCTTCCTCGCCGCATCGAGGTGCAGGTCCGCTTCGACGACGGCGCCGTTCTGGTCCAACGAGGCCCGCTGCCTGCACCCACCCGAGATCCAGCCGCCATCCTCGCCTCCGCAGAAGCGCTCCTGGAGACGAGTGGCTGGGAGCAGGATGGCCGCGGTGTCACGCTCGTCGGGATCGCGCTCCACCTGCCGTCGCAGCCGTCCGGGCCTTGACGTCACGTCCAGTTGAGCTCCCCCGATGGTCACGTCAAGGCGCCTTGAAACCCAACTCGCCTGGGAGCCGACGCTCGCACCCGGGGACTCAACGGCATACGGCATATTCCCGTATGCCGCTGGGCTCGCTCCCGCTCGGACGCTCAGTCGCGCGGCAGCGCCGGAGGCAGGTCCGCGGGCTCCGCGGTCGGCCACGCGTCGGGTTCGGGGCCGAGTCCGCTGAGCTGTTCCACCTGCTCGCGGGACCACGACGAGATCGGGCGTCGACCGGCGAGGACGTCGCCCGCGAACTCGGCCCAGCCAGCCCACGCCGTCGCGGCGACCTCGTCGCCGTTCGGCGCGGGGTCCCCGTCGACCCGGCCGACAAGGACGGGGCACTGCTCCCACTCGACGATGCCGTCCATCTCCGCGCGGTAGGCGAAGCGCGGGAGGACGAGGCGAAGGTCGCGCACGTCGAGACCGAGCTCATCGGCGGCGCGCCGGCGCACAGCGTCGGGCAGGCGCTCGCCGGGGGCGGGATGCCCGCAGACCGAATTGGTCCAGACTCCCGGGAACGTCGCCTTGTCGAGGGCCCGCTGGGTGAGGAGGAGCTCACCGCGGTCGTTGAACAGGTAGGCGGAGAAGGCGAGGTGCAGTGGGGTCTCGGCGTGATGGACGGTCGCCTTGGGTGCGGTGCCGATCGCCTCGCCGTCCGGTGACAGGAGGACGACGAGCTCCTCGGCCGTCATGGGACTGGCCTCGCGAGCTCGTTGACGGCGACCCGGAAGACGGCCGGCAGGGCGGCGGCTGCGGGCACGACGAGGCGCCGACCCCACGAGGGACGGCTCACCTGGACGAGGCTGCGGGTCAGCAGGGCGTAGCGCCGGGTGGCCGCCCGCCAGGAGCGCTCATAGGACTGGGGGTCCCCGGCAGCAATCGCCGCCAGGGCAGCTCGGGCATGGGCCATGCCCAGCGAGATCCCCTCGCCGGTCAGGGCGTCGACGTACCCGCTCGCGTCGCCGGCGAGCAGCACACGGCCGGCCACGCGCCGGGTTGTTCTCTGGTGGAAGGGTCCTGCGCCGCGCAGCGACGTCACGACGGGCGCATCGGCGAGTCGATCACGCAGTTCCGGGAAGCCCTCCAGATGGTCCTGGGCCGTCTGGCGACGCTGGGTCAGGACGGCAACCCCGACCAGGTCGTCCGCCACCGGGGTGACGTAGGCCTCGCCTGACGCGCTCCAGTGCACCTCGACATGGTTCCCCCACGGCGCGATGCGGTAGTGCTGTCGCAGCCCATACCGCTTCGTGGTGCGCAGCTGCGCGGGACCGGACTGCGTCCCGCGGTCGAGCCCGAGGAACCTTCGCGTGGGTGAATGGAGACCGTCGGCGGCGACGACCCAGGATGCGCGAAGGGTCGGGCCCGGTGCGCCGCTCGTCTCGGTGAAGACCGTGACGCCCGCATCGTCCTGGGTCATTGCTGTTGCCGCGAGGGCCCGCATGTCGATCCCGGCCCGGGCGACCGCGTCGAGAAGCGCTGCATGCAATGTGGTGCGCCTGATGCCGCGGCCCAGGCCGGCCGCGAAGTCCGCCTCCGCGCCACGGCCGCCGGCGAGATAGCGGATCCCCCGTAGGTCGTGACCGGGTGCGTCGACGCCCAGGTCGAGCAGCGCCTGCAGACCGCCCGGCATCAGACCCTCTCCGCATGCCTTGTCGATGACTCCGCTACGCGGCTCCACGACCAGCGGGACGAGTCCACGACGCGCGGCGTAGAGGGCCGTGGCCAGGCCGACTGGGCCCCCGCCGATGACGAGCACGTCGACCGTGCCGGGCTGGTCGGTCATGCTGCCGCCGCGAGTTCGCGCAGGGCCTGGTTCTCGACGCGGATCCGCTCCCCGATCAGGGCCGCGTTCGCGACGGTGAAGACGAGGGCGGTGACCCATGCGGTGTGGACGAGCGGGAGGGCGAGGCCCTCGGCGACGACCGCGACGTAATTCGGGTGCGGCACGAGCCGGTAGGGGCCGCGGCGGACCAGCGGCAATCCAGGGACCACGATGACGCGGGTGTTCCACTGGTTGCCGAGGGTCGCGATGCACCACCACCGGAGGGCCTGCGAGAGGACGACGACGGCGAGCATGGACCAGCCGAGGGCCGGGAGGAACGGGCGGTCGGCGACCCACACCTCCACGACGGCGCCGACGAGCAGGCCGGTGTGCAGAAGGACCATGAACGGGTAGTGGCTCTGGCCTCGTTCGACCCCGCCACGCGAGAAGGCCCACGCCGCATGGCGTTTCGACACGACCAGCTCGGCGAGCCGCTCGAGCCCGACGAGGACGACGAGGCCGGTGAACATCCACTGGGACAGCTGGGACACGTCCGTCGGCACGTCAGCCCGCCATACGGAGCAGCACGAGCTCGAGGCAGAAGCCCGGTCCCATGGCGAGGAGCAGGCCCCAGCTGTCGGGCTCCGGGGTGCGGTCACGCAACGTGTCGGCAAGGACGTGGAGGACTGACGCCGAGCTGAGGTTGCCGATCTGGTCGAGGGAGCGCCAGGTGACGACGAGCGCGTCCCGGTCGACCTCGAGCGCCTCCTCCATGGCCTCGAGCACCTTGGGGCCGCCGGGGTGGGCGACCCACCACCCAATGTCCGCTCGGGTCAGTCCGTGGTCACCGAGGAACCGGTCCACGTCGCCACGGACGTTGTTGCGGACGAGGTCGGGCACTTCGACGCCCAGGACGATGCGCAGCCCCGTCGCACCGACGTCCCAGCCCATGGCTCGCTCGGTGTCGGCGTAGAGCCTGCTCCGCGTGGCCACGACGCAGGGCTGGCCGGCGGCCAGGCCGGGGGCCCGGCCGGACCCCACCATGACGACCGCTGCGGCGCCGTCCCCGAACAGGCCGCTTGCGACGAGGTTCGCGAGCGACGCGTCGTCGCGCTGGACCGTGAGGCTGCAGAGTTCGACCGAGAGGAGGACGGCGACGTCGTCCGGATGGCCGAGGAGGTAGTCGTGGACCCTGGCGATGCCGGCGGCGCCGGCGACGCACCCGAGACCCACGAGCGGCACGCGCTTGACGTCATCACGCAGGCCGATCTCTGCGGCGATACGCGCCTCGAGCGACGGGACGGCGAGACCGGTGATCGTCGTGGAGACGATGAGGTCGACGTCCCCGGGGCCGACCCCTGCAGCAGCCAGGGCCTTGGTCACGGCATGGGCTCCGAGCTGAGTGGCGACGCGGATGAACTCATCGTTGGCCTCACCGAAATCGGCCAGCTCCCAGTAGCGCTCGAGGGGCAGCGCGAGGTGCCGCTGGCTGACACCGGCATTGGCGTGCAGGCGCTCGAGCACCTCCCGGCCGGACCCGACCGCGCCCAACACTCCGGCGAACGCCGCGGTGATCTCCGCCTGCGCATAGGTGTGCTCCGGCAGGACGCCCTCGACAGCCGCTAGGTGGCTCACGCCGTCAGCCTAAGCGCCACAGCGCCAGATGTGGGCAGGCGACGCCCGGTGCCACCTCGGACAGGGAACTCACTCGAGGGCGATCAGGCGCACGAGCGGGATGCTTCCCGTCGTGCGCTGCCGGCACTTGGCGCGGCCAGAGGCAGAGGTCCCGCGGGTCAGGGCTCTACGCTCGAGGCGTGTCGACGGTCGGGGCCATTCGCGGTCTGGCGCTGTCGTGCCACCCGGGCCCTACGGTCGCGGTCACGACGTTCACGGCGCTGCTCGCCGCCTCGGCCGGACACACGCTGCCCCGGGGGCTGCTCGTCACCGCCGCCGTCTTCACGGGCCAGCTCTCGATCGGCTGGTCGAACGACCTCATCGACGCCTCCCGCGACCGGGCCGTCGCCCGGGGCGACAAGCCGATCGCCCGCGGCGACGTCGCCGAAGGAACCGTGCGCATCGCGACGATCACCGCCCTCGCCGCCTGCGTCCTCCTCTCCTTCGCGTGCGGGATCGCCGCAGGGACGGTCCACCTCGTGCTCGGTGTCGCTTCCGGCTGGGCCTACAACCTCTGGTTCAAGCGGACCGCGCTCTCGCCGCTCCCCTACGCCGTGGCCTTCGCGATCCTTCCGGCCGTCGTCACCCTCGCCCTCCCGACGCCCGAGTGGCCGCCCGCGTGGGTCATGGTGACCGGTGGTCTGCTCGGCGTCGGCGCGCACTTCCTCAATGCACTTCCGGATCTCGCCGACGACGCCGCCACTGGCGTGCAAGGCCTCCCCCACAGACTGGGCGCACCGGTCGTGCGTGTCGTCGCACCCGCCGTCCTCCTTGCGGGCTCCGTCGTCGCCGCTGTGGGACCCGGACTCGACCCGACCTCCGCCGTCCTCCTCGCTGGCTGTACGGTCCTGGCGGTCGTCGCGGTCACTGGCAAGGGACGCGTCCCCTTCGTCGCCGCCATCGGCATCGCCCTTCTCAACGTGGTGAGCCTCGTGGTCCACAGCTGACCGCCTTCTCGTCCACTCGGGCGCCGACTGCACACCCGACGGGGAGTTCGGGAGGTGCGGAACGGTGGCTGGGCGCGGTGTCGGCTCAGCGGCATACGATCGAGCGGTGAGCGCCAAGCCAGCGGTACTCGAGGTCCCCGGCCCAGACGGCACCGTCCGCGACGTGCGGATCTCCAGCCCTGACCGGGTGCTCTGGCCCGCAGAGGGGATGGCAGACGGCCAGCCCGTCACGAAACTGGACCTCGCCAACTACGTGCTCGCAGTGGGCGATCCGCTCCTGCGCGCACTCGGCGACCGGCCCGTGACGCTCCAGCGCTTCCCGGAGGGCATTGAAGGTGAGGAGTTCTTCAGCAAGAACCCACCCAAGGGCGTGCCCGAGTTCACGCGCACGGTGATGTGCACCTATCCTTCCGGCCGCAAGCACCTGCAGCTCGTCTTCGACGAGGTCGCGAGCGCGATGTGGGCCGTGCAGATGAAC
>NZ_DATCWX010000107.1:0-9040 GCF_036566125.1 Intrasporangium sp. | reverse complement strand
GTTCATCTTGGCGGTGAGCAGCTCGTGCGCCGACTCCCGGTCGACCGGGGTGCCGTACTTCGCCTGCAGCGGCGAGCCGGCGACGGCGGCGTCGATCGAGGCATCCGTCGTCGGCGACATCGAGGCCTGCGGCGCACGCAGCCGGGTCCAGGCCACCGGACTCGGCGCGCCCTTCTCGTTCATGACGGTGACGATCGCCTCGCCGGTACCGAGGGTCGTGAGCACCTCCTCGAGGTCGTAGCCCGACTTCGGGTAGGTCGACACGGTCGCGCGCAGGGCCTTCGCGTCATCGGGAGTGAACGCCCGCAGCTGATGCTGCACGCGCGAGCCGAGCTGGGCGAGCACGTCGCCGGGCACGTCCTTCGGGGTCTGGGTCACGAAGAAGACGCCGACGCCCTTCGATCGGATGAGCCGCACGGTCTGCACGACCTGGGCGAGGAAGTCCTTCGACGCGCCGTTGAACAGCAGGTGCGCCTCGTCGAAGAAGAAGACGAGCTTCGGCTTGTCGAGGTCTCCCTCCTCGGGTAGGTCCTGGAACAGGTCGGCGAGCAGCCACATGAGGAAGGTGGAGAACAGCTGGGGCCGGTCCTGGACCTGCGGCAGCTCCAGGCAGGAGACGATCCCCTTGCCGTCGGCGGTGGCGCGCAGGAGGTCGTTCGTGTCGAACTCCGGCTCACCGAAGAAGGCGTCGGCCCCCTGGTCCGCGAAGGTGATGAGGTTGCGCAGGATGACGCCCGCCGTCGCGGAGGACAGGCCGCCGAGCGCCTTGAGGTCCGCCTTGCCCTCGTCGGAGGTCAGGAGGGTGATGACGGCGCGGAGGTCCTTGAGGTCGAGCAGCGCGAGGCCGTTCTGGTCGGCGTAGTGGAAGATCAGGCCGAGGCTGCTCTCCTGGGTGGCGTTCAGGCCGAGGATCTTCGACAGGAGCACCGGCCCGAACGACGTGATCGTCGCCCGGACGGGGATGCCGCTGCCCATGCCGCCGAGCGAGTAGAACTCGGTGGGGTAGCCGCGGGCCTCCCACGGCATACCGACCGACGTGGCGCGCTCGGTGATCTTCTCCCCGCCCTCACCGGGGCTGGCGAGCCCCGACAGGTCGCCCTTGACGTCGGCGAGGAAGACCGGCACGCCCTGGTCGGAGAGCTGCTCCGCCATCAGCTGCAGCGTCTTCGTCTTGCCCGTGCCCGTGGCACCGGCGACCAGGCCGTGCCGGTTGAGCACGTTGAGGGGCACCTGCACGGGCGCGTCGGGGTGCGCCTCGCCATCGATCACCGCGGCGCCGAGCTTGAGCACACCTCCCTCGAAGGTGTATCCGGAGCGGATCTCGTCGAGCTGGGTCGCGTCAGCCGGTGCGTCGGTCACGTGGGCACTCTAGCCATGCCACCCGGCCTATAGTGGCCGGGTGATTTTCAAGGCCGTCGGCGACACCCGTCCCTATCCCGACCACGGGCTCGTCTCGGCAAAGGACTGGTCCAACGTCCCCCCACGCGTGGTCCAGCTCGGTGAGCTCATCACGACGAAGAGCACGCTGGACCTGCGGGGCCTGCTCGCCGACGACTCGACGTTCTTCGGCGACCTCTTCCCGCACTGCGTCGAGTGGGAGGGTCAGCTCTACCTCGAGGACGGCCTGCACCGAGCCCTCCGTGCCGCACTCCAGCAAAGGCCTGTTCTCCACGCCCGCGTCCTCGTACTCTCCTGACACGGGCTCTCTCCTGACAGGGCAGGGAGCGCCCAACGTCGGGTAGAGGAGACCCATGAGCCTGGTCGACGAGGACGAAGCTCTCGAGTTCCGCGCGCGTCGACGACGTCGGGGGACGGTCACGATCACCGTGGTCATCCTGGCGCTCGCCGGCGCCTTCTACTACGCCTCCTCCTACTTCCGCGAGACCACGCCGCAACCCGGGCCGTGCACGACCGTCGTGGCAGCGCCGCCGCTCAAGCCGGCCGACGTGTCGATCAACGTCTACAACGCCACCAGCCGCCGTGGCCTCGCCCTGTCGACCTCGAAGACCGCGGCCCAGCGCGGGTTCAAGATCGCAGCCGTCGGCAACGACCCCCAGGACAAGACGATCAAGGGCGTCGCGCACATCCGCTACGGCCCGGCGGGCGAGGAGTCGGCCAAGCTGCTCGCCCAGCACATCAAGGGTGCGAAGCTGATCCAGGACAAGCGCAAGGACGACACGATCGATCTCGCGCTGGGCACCACGTGGAAGGGGTTCGGGCCGATTCCGACCCCGACGACTCAGGCCGCAAGCCTGCCCCCGTGCCCGACCATCACCGTCGAGGGTTGAGCCGCCTCAGAGCTGGACGAGGGTGGCGACGAGCAGTGCCTTGATCGTGTGCAACCGGTTCTCGGCCTGGTCGAAGACGATGGAGGCCTTGGACTCGAAGACGTCGTCGGTCACCTCGAGCTCCTTCAGGCCGAACTGCTCGTGCACGTCGCGCCCGACCTGCGTCTCGAGGTCGTGGAAAGCGGGGAGGCAGTGCATGAACCTCACGTCGCGGTTGCCGGTGAGCTGGAGCAGCTCGGCGTTGACCTGGTATGGCGAGAGCAGCTCGATCCGGTCGGCCCAGACCTCCTTCGACTCACCCATGGACACCCAGACGTCCGTGTGGACGAAGTCCACGCCCCTGACCCCCTCAGCCACGTCGTCGGTCAGCGTGATCCGGGAACCGGACTCAGCGGCATACCTCTTGGCTTGTGCGACAACGGAGTCGGAGGGCCACAGCGAACGTGGCGCGACGATGCGCACGTCCATCCCGAGCATCGCGCCCGTCATGAGCAGCGAGTTGCCCATGTTGAAGCGCGCGTCACCGACGTACGCGTAGGCGATCTCGGTCAGGTCGCTTCCGGGCTTGGCGTGTTCCCGCATCGTCAGGGCGTCGCAGAGGGCCTGGGTGGGGTGCCATTCGTCGGTGAGCCCGTTCCAGACCGGTACGCCGGCCCATGCCGCGAGGGTCTCGACGACGTCGTGTCCGGCGCCGCGGTACTCGATGCCGTCGTAGTAGCGGCCGAGCACGCGTGCGGTGTCCTTGATCGACTCCTTGTGCCCCATCTGCGAGCCGGCCGGGTCGAGGTAGGTCGTGGAGGCGCCCTGGTCCGCGGCGGCGACCTCGAAGGCGCACCGGGTCCGGGTCGAGGTCTTCTCGAAGAGCAGGGCGATGTTCTTGCCGGTGAGGCGTCGCTCCTCGCGGCCCTCCCGCTTGGCGGCCTTGAGCTCAGCGGCCAGGTCGAGCAGGGCGCGCAGCTCGTCTGGCGAGAGGTCGGTCTCCTTGAGCACGTTCCGGTGCACGAGCGCGGCGAGGGTCATGCACCGATGTTGTCAGCCCCGCGGTTGGACGACAAAAGCGGTCCCACGCAAACAGAAAGGACCCCGGCGATGCGGGGTCCTTTCGGTTGGCGGAGGATGGGGGATTTGAACCCCCGAGGGTTTTATCCCAACACGATTTCCAATCGTGCGCACTAGGCCACTATGCGAATCCTCCGTCGGGCAGGGTACCGGAGCCCGACCCTGCGGGAAAAATCGCGCGACCATCGTCGGTGCCGGCCGGGAGACTTGGCGGGTGACCGCCTCTCCCTCCACCACACCGCGGCTCTCGTCGTTCTGGCATGACCTGCCCCGCGACGGGAAGCTGCTCATCTCGACGGTCGTCTTCCAGTCGATCGGCACGGGCCTCGTCCTGCCGTTCATGGTCGTCTACCTCAACGAGGTCCGCGGCATCGCCCTCGAGACCGTGGGGCTGCTGCTCGCCCTCCAGGCCGGCGTGGGCATCGCCATCGTCACGCCGGTCGGGGCGCTCATCGACCGAGTCGGCCCGCGCCGCGTCTATGCCAGCAGCCTCATCGCCCTCGTCGTCGCCGACGTGCTGCTCGCCCGTGCGACGACCGCGGGCCAGGCCGCCCTCGCGCTGACCTTCCTCGGCTACGGCTTCGGCGTCGTCTGGCCGGCGTCGAACGCCCTCATCGGCAACCTCATCCCGACCGAGCTGCGCCAGCGATATTTCGGTGTCAACTTCACGCTGCTCAACCTCGGCATCGGCATCGGGGGCATCATCGGGGCGCGGTTCGTGGACGTCGACCGCCCCGGGACGTTCGCCGCGGTCTACCTGCTCGACGCGGTCAGCTACCTGCCGGGACTCGTGATCCTCCTCGGCCCGCTGCGTCATGCCCGGGACCGGGTCGGGCGCCCCGCCGAGGCTGCCGCGGCGCGGGTCTCCTATCGTGCGCTCCTCCGCGACCGGGAGCTGCGGGCCCTGCTCGCCCTCGTCGCGGTCGCAGCCCTGGTGAGCTATCCGCAGCTCAACGCGGGCCTGCCGGCCTATGCGAGGGCCGAGGGGCAGATCTCCACCAGGGGGCTCGGTTACGCGTTCGCCGCCAACACGCTCGTCATCGTCGTCCTGCAGCTGTTCGTCCTCCAGCGCATCGAGGGTAGGCGCCGCACCCGAGTCACGGTCGTCATGGCCGGCACGTGGGCCATCGCGTGGGCCCTGCTAGGGGCCACGTCCCTCGTCCCGGGGACCGTCGCCGCGACCGTCCTGCTGGCCGCCTGCGCCGGCATCTTCGGGCTCGGCGAGACGATGCTGCAGCCGACGAGCGCCGCGATGGTCAACGACCTGGCTCCGGACCACCTGCGTGGGCGCTACAACGCCCTCAGCTCACTCATGTTCTCGGTCGCCTTCGTCGTCGGCCCGGTAGTCGCCAGCTTCCTCATCGGCCGCGGGCTCGGGGGCGCCTACATCGCCTTCCTGGTCGGGGGCTGCGCCGTACTCGCGGTCATCTCCCTCGCGGTGGAGCGCCGGCTTCCGCCGCACGTCAACGGTGTCCGTCCCGTCGACGTCGAGGCAGCCCCTGACGGAGCCCGCATTTCGGGTTGAGGAGCCGGGCGCATACACTGACCGTCGGCACCCCGTGTGGTGGTACCTCTCCGAACTCCCCCAGGGCAGGAATGCAGCAAGGGTAGGAGAGCTCTTCCAGGTACGCGGGGTGTCCTCGTTTCCTGCGGTTCCAGCCGGGTGCCGACCAACCCTGATCCCGTATGCCGCTCAGCGCGGTGGCGCTGTCGTCGTGCCCTCGCGCAGGTGGACGGGTTGGATGACGCCTCGCGGGCGCTGGCCCCCGAGGGTCCGGCGCACGAGGGTGCCGAGGATCCGGCCCTTGTCCTGACCGTGCTGGTCCATCGTCGTCAGCCGGTGCGGTAGCCAAGGCAGGTCGAGGCCGTCGAACCCGGTGACCGACAGGTCGTCCGGCACGCGCAGGCCGAGCTCCTCGGCGGCGATGACCACACCCGCAGCGATGACGTCCGACTGCGCGACGACAGCGGTGGGGCGGTCTCCCGCGGGACGGTCGAGCAGGGCGCGACCGGCGACGATGCCACCCTCGACGGACGAGCCGTCCCCCGTCTGGACCACTTCGGCGCGTGCCCCGAAGACGTCGCGGAAGCCGTCGAGCCGGTCCCGCGACGAGAGGTAGGTGTCACCCCGGAGATCCTCCGGCGTGACCGGCCCGGCCACCGATCTCGCCGTCAGCGACATCGCGACGTGGGCGACGCGGCGGTGCCCGAGACGCTTGACGTGACGGGCGATCTCGGCTCCTGCCGCACGCTCGTCGATGCGCACCTGGGTCACGCGCTTGTCGTCCGGGACGCCCGTGCCGAACATCGGGATGCCGCGCGCCGAGAGGTGGTCGACGAGAGGCGAGGACTCCGGTCCGCAGAGCGAGAAGACGACGGCATCGAGGGCGAGGCCGGCGATGAGTGGCAGCAGGTTCTCCTCGTCGTTGGCGGGCTGGCCGAGCAGCAACAGACCGGTCGGGATCGCGTCGAGCTCCTCCGCGAGCCCGTCGAGGACGGAGATGGCGAACGGGTCCCGGAAGGCGATCCGGACCCGACCCTCGACGACGACCCCCACGACGCCGGCGCGGCCCTGTCGCAGCGAGGAGGCGAGCGGGTTCGGACCAGCGAAGCCGATCTCGGACGCCACCGCGCGCACGCGCTCCGCGGTCGCCGCAGCGACGGGACCCTTGCCGCTGAACACGAGCGAGGCCGTGGAGACGGAGACGCCGGCGCCCGTCGCGACATCGCGCAGCGTGGGCCGCTGCTGGCGGCGTTGCCCACGCGGGGTACCGGCTTGACCTGGACTCGCCATGCGCGGCATCATACTCGAATCGGTTCGATCGAATCGATTCGAGTCTCACTCCGAGGCCCGCTGTCCCGACCGCCCGAGAGGCTTGCCCGTGTCCGTCATCGCACCGCCGGGGCCTGTTGTCCGCACGGCGCGCAACGCCGTCTTCACGGCCTTCGCGGTCAACGGAGCTGCCTTTGCTGCGCTCGCCTCAAGGGTGCCGGACATCAAGCACGAGCTCGGTTTGACCGCTGGGGAGCTCGGGCTGACGCTCTTCGCCCTCTCGATCGGGGCGGTCGTCGGCCTGCCCCTGTCCGGCTGGTTCGTCCACCGCTTCGGGTCCGCCAGGGCGGCGCTCGGCGCTGCCACGGTCCAGGTCCTCGGCCTGGTCGTCGTGGGCCTCGCCGTGACGACGCTGACCAGTCGTGGGGTCGCGATGGCGGGCCTGCTCCTCGTGGGCTTCGGGAGCGGGGTCTTCGACGTCGCCATGAACCTCGAGGGCGCCTCCGTCGAGCGCCACCTGTCGCGCTCGATCATGCCGCGCTTCCACGCTGCCTTCAGCGGTGGCACCGTGGTCTCCGCGCTGGTGGGTGCAGGACTCTCGTTCCTGCACGTGAGCGTCCTCATGCACTTCGTCGCCGCGGCCGTCCTGCTCCTGCTCGTGACGCCGTGGTTCCTGCGAGCGTTCCTCGCACGTGGCGTGGAAGACGGGGCGGCTGACGACCCCGGGCCAGGCCGCGCCAGGGCCGGCATCGCGTCCGCCTGGCGCGAGCCGCGCACGATCCTCATCGGCGTCGTGGTGTTCGCTGCGGCCTTCACCGAGGGCACCGCCAACGACTGGATCGGGGTCGCCCTCTCGGACGGCTACGACCTGCCGCGCTGGGCCGGAGTGCTCGGCTTCGCCGTCTTCCTCACGGCCATGACCGCCGGCCGAATCCTCGGCACGCGCCTGCTCGATCGGCACGGTCGGCTGCCCGTGCTCCGCGTGCTCTACGTCGCCGCAGTGGCCGGCAGCATCCTCGTCGTCCTCGGCGGCCCCGCGCTCGCCTTCATCGGCGCGGCCGTCTGGGGCGTCGGCGCGAGCCTCGGCTTCCCGGTCGGCATGAGCGCCGCCGCAGACGAACCGCGCCGGGCTCCGGCCCGGATGAGCGTCGTGTCGACGATCGGCTACACCGCCTTCATCGCGGGGCCGCCCCTGCTCGGGTTCCTCGGCGACCACGTCGGCATCCTCCGGTCGCTCCTCGTCGTCGGCGGCATGGCGGCGCTGGCCCTCGCGGCTCTCCCGGCCGTCCGCGAGCCCAACCGCCCCTGACCCAATCCGCAACACACCCGCTTATCGACTGGTCGCACGACCTGCAGCCGAGGCAAGCGGTCGATAAGCGGGTGTGTTGCCGAGGGAGTGGTGGTCCGGGCGCCTCAGAAGTACTCCGTCATGAACGGTGTGCAGGCGAACATCGCATCGAGCGCCCGGTCCGACTCGAGAGCACCGCCGCTCGCCAGCCCGGCTGCTCGGAGCCGCGACATGGTCCAGCCGCACCAGAGGCCCGCCATCCCGCGCGGTCCCAGCCGGGTCGGCCCTCCACCCATTCCGTATGCCGCTGTGCTCGCTCCCCCCGAAGCTGCACTCTCGTCCGGGGCTGGGTCCGCGGCCCCCTCTGATCGAGTGGACAACTTTCGGGCCCTCCCAGCCCCGGCTGCGACCGAGATCTCCCACCTCGCGGAGTTCGCGGGAACCTCCGGATCGTCGAGCACGATCTCTGCCGAGGCCGTCACGTGGGGCGAGAAGCCCCGGGCCGCCATCGCGCCGGGCAGGTCCACGATGCGCAGCATCCAGACGTGCTCACGGACGTCGACCTCGGGCATCCCACCGAAGATGAGCCGGCCGGGGTCTCGCGGGTCGAGGTAGCTGCGCACGGTCGGGGCTGCCGACGAGCCGGAACCGACGACGGCCCAGAGGGCGGCGGTCGCCTCGGCGGACTCGCCAACCAGCTCCTCGACGGTGAGCACCTCCTCAGCGAGCGAGTACGAGACGAACCCGCGCCCTCCATCTCCCTCGTCGAGCACGTAGTTGATCAGCTCCTCGTCCTCGAGGTGCTCGCGCCACGTCTCGACGGTCGGCAGCATCGGGCCGCTGAGCCCGTGGCGCTCCTGGTCCGACCTCATGAGGGAGCGGAAGAGCTCCGCGTCACCCGGCCCCGCGGGTCTGGGACGCAACCCACCACTCCGGGCTCGGGCCGCGCGGACGTCGTGAGCGGCATACGAATAACGGGGTTGGACGCCACCGACCTCGTAGCCGACGCTGCGATAGAGCTCCGGCGCGGTCGGGAAGAGACAGGACACGACGTCTCCCAACTGTGCCATGCGCTCGACGAGACCGCGCATGAGCAGCGTGGCCACCCCTCGCCCCCGGGCGCTCGGCTCGGCGTAGACGCCGGCGATGCCGCCCATCCGAAGGTGCCGGCCGCCCCACACCTGCTCGTACGGGCGCGCCCTCCCGGTCGCGAGAAGGGTGTCGTTGCCGTCGACCACGCCGAGCATGCGGCCAGGGATGACCTCCTTGGCGACCCGCTCCCACCACGTCTGGCCTCCGGGGCCGAGGGGACCGAAGGAGCGGGATCGGATGGTCAGGGCCGCGGGGAGGTCGGCTTCGGTGATGTCTCGGACGTGCAGGTCGCTCACCCCCCGGACTCTAGGGCCAGCGCCCTCGTGTCAGGTCCGGTGGCGGTAGGTCAGCCGCCGGACCCGGGACACGCCCCACGCTGCGACCGCGGCGACGAGGGCGGTGCAGAAGGCCGTGAGGCCGGAGGCCCCGGTGCGGTAGGCCTGGGCGAGGAAGGCGCCGACGAGGACCACGGTGACCGAGGGCATCGCGTACCAGAAGAGCCTGCTCTGTGGCGAGACGATCGTGGCCGGGGGATCACCG
>NZ_DATCWX010000085.1:0-9882 GCF_036566125.1 Intrasporangium sp. | reverse complement strand
GGTCCGGTTGGGCCGGGGTGGCGGGATGGTGTCGACGACGTCCTCGTCGGAGCAGGCCGCGGCCGACCACACGGTGGCCGTGATGACGAACACGGCCACCCCGCGAAGGACGGCGGCGCGCGGAAACGAGCCCAGCGGCATACGGAATGTCACTTGTCGACGTCGCCGACGACGAAGAACATCGAGCCGAGAATGGCCACCATGTCGGAGATGAGCTGCCCCGGCAGCATCTCGGTGAGCACGGAGACATTGTTGAACGATGCCGAGCGCAGCTTGAGCCGCCAGGGCGTCTTCTCGCCTCGGGAGACGAGGTAGTAGCCGTTGAACCCGAGCGGGTTCTCGGTCGCGGTGTAGATCTGCCCCTCGGGCACCTTGAGGACCTTGGGCAGCCTGACGTTGATCGGCCCGGGCTTGAGCTGGATCAACCGATCGAGGCACGCCTCGGCCAGGTCCAGGCTCACGCGGGTCTGCTCGAGCAGCACCTCGAGGCGGGCGAGGCAGTCACCGGCCTGTCGCGTCACGACGCGCCCCGGGCCACCCTTGACGAAGAGCTCACCGTAGGCGAGGTAGGGCGCGTCCCGGCGCAGGTCCACGTCGATCCCGCTCGCCCGGGCGATGGGGCCGGACACGCCGAAGCTGAGGGCCGTCTCGCGAGGCAGCACCCCGACCCGGCGGGTGCGGGCCTCCAGGATCTCGTTGCCTACGATGAGGTGCTCGAGCGACGGGAGCCGCTTGCGGACGTTGACGATGGCCTTGTCGACGCGCCCCATCCAGCCGGCAGGCAGGTCCTCCTTGAGACCGCCGACCCGGTTGAACATGTAGTGCATCCGGCCACCCGACACCTCCTCGAGCACCGCCTGGAGCTCCTCGCGCTCGCGGAAGGCATAGAAGACTGGGGTGATCGCGCCGAGCTCGAGGGGATAGCTGCCGAGGAACATGAGGTGGTTGAGCACCCGGTTTAGCTCGGCCAGCGCGGTGCGCGCCCAGACCGCCCGCTCCGGCACCTCCATGCCGAGCATGTGCTCGACGCCGAGGACCACACCCAGCTCGTTCGAGAACGCGCTGAGCCAGTCGTGCCGGTTGGCCAGGACGATGATCTGGCGGTAGTCGCGCACCTCGAAGAGCTTCTCGGCGCCACGGTGCATGTAGCCGATGATCGGCTCGGCGCTGACGATGCGCTCGCCGTCGACGACGATCCGCAGCCGGAGGACGCCGTGGGTCGCCGGGTGCTGCGGCCCGATGTTGAGGACCATGTCGGCCGTCGCAAGACCCCCGGCTCCGACACCCACGGTCAGGGCGCGCTGACGCGGGGAGCGGGGCGACGTGGTCGTCTCGGTCATGGGTCGAGACTATGCCGTCGGGGACCGGGGCGGCGCGGTGGGCTCGAGGGGGCTCAGGCCGGGCGGAGGACCGCTACGAGGAAGTCGGAGTCATCGTCACTGAACGGTCGGAGATCCCAGCCGGCGAGGAGCAGGTCGGGCTCGAGTCCCGATGCCCGGACGTCGTCGAGGAAGTCGCCGAAGTCGTAGCCGCGCCCGGCGCCGAAGCCGACGACGATCCGGCCCCGCTCTGCGACATGGCGGCGCAGGCGCTGGAGCACCTCGCGGCGGGTGCTCGGCGCAAGGAACGGCATGACGTTGCCCGCAGCGACGACGACCTCGAAGTCGGCGGGCACGCCCTGGGCGGGAAGGTCCAGCTCGGCGAGGTCACCGACGAGCCACTGGGGTCCCGGGTGGTCCTCGATCGCAGCCTCGATGAGCACCGGGTCGACGTCGACCCCGACGACGTCGTGCCCGGCTCGGGCCAGCGCCCCTCCGACCCGGCCCGAGCCACAGCCTGCATCGAGGATGCGAGACCTTCGGGGCACCATCGCGTCGACGAGTCGGGCCTCTCCGTCGAGGTCCTGGCCGGCGGCCGCCATGTCACGGAAACGCTTGACGAACCAGGTCGAGTGGGCCGGGTTGGCCTCGACGATCTGCATCCACTGGCTCTGCTCGACCATGGCGTCCCCCTCAGGCCGCCGGCGTCCTGCGTCGGGCCTTGAGCAGGACGAAGACGAAGAGTCCGATGGCGATGACGGTCCCGGCGGCCGTGAGAACGACAGGCACGAACTGCGAGTCCTTGGCGCTCTCCACCGCAGGGTCCTCCGCCTGGGGCGCCGGGACCGACGGGCCGGCCGTCGCTGTCGATCCGTCGAGCCCTGTCATGGCAAAGAAGCGGAACGAGCCGCTGACCGGGTGGCCGTCGTCAGAGGTCACCCGATAGGCGACGGTGTACTCGCCGGCGGGCGCGGCCGAGGAGATGGCCTGTCGGACCTCGCGACCCTGAATCGTCGCGAGACCCTCGGCCATGTTGCCGGTGGGTCCGGTGATGACGACCTGGAGCCCGATCTCGAGCGGCTGCTCGCTGAAGACGAGAGAGACGTCTCCGGGCAGGAGCTGCACGGTGGTGCCGTCCGCGGGGGTCGTCTTCTCGAGCACGTCGTGGGCGTGGGCGGTTGCCGGCACGGCAAGGGTGAAGCAGAGGGTGAGGAGGACAAAGACCAGCCGACGCATGGCCTCAGGGTACGTCGGGGCCCTTGACGTGTTTCACCGCCCACCAGAAGTCACCGAACCCGCCGGGACGGATCAGCTCCGCCTCGGCCGAGACGCGCTCCAGAGCGCGGAGGTAGCCCATGGGGTCGTCATTGGCCCGGGCGTGCTCGGGGCCGGTGGCACGGGCACCGAGCCCGCGCAGGACCTCTCGCTGGCGCGCGAGCTCGTCGGCGTCGAGGGAGTCCATGGCCACGTGGGCCGTGAGGTCGCAGCTGCCGTCCGGGACCGGGGTCACGAGGCTGCCGGCGCGGTAGGCCGTGAGGGTGCCGGCGGTGGGGCGGTTCGCCCTGAGGTGCCCGTAGTCGATGGCGACGAGCAGGCCGGAGTGGACCCGGCTGACGAGGTCGGCCCAGGCCGCGTCCCGGGTCCGGCCGACCTCGACCCGCTCGCCGGGTCCGGGGTCCGGCCAGTGGGCGGCGGCCCACTCCGCATCCTCCGGACCGAGGTCGCCGCCGAGCAGCTCGTCCCCGGTTGCTGGGTCGACGAGGACCTCGCGAAGCCGTCCCCGGTCGTCTACCTCGGCGATCGTGCAGGGGACGACGTCGAGCCACTCGTGCGCGATGACGAGGGCATCGTGCAGACCGTGGAGCCCGTCCGGCAGCAGTGCACCTCCGGGTGACCGGACCCAGGTGATGCGTGGGTCGAGGCCCTCGGGCCGGTCGACGACATCCACCCCGACTGCGCTCTCGACCGAGAGGAGGTGGGTGAGCAGCTCGCCGCGCCCGGCTCCGATGTCAACCACGACCTTCGGCGGGTCGTCGTGCGATCGACCCCACAGGCGAAGGAGGGCGTCGGCGAGGACCGCTCCGGTGACCCCGTGCGTCGCCGTCGTGAAGTGCGCCGCAGGCCCACCGCGGGTGACATAGAAACCCAGCTCAGCGGCATACAGCGCGGTGTGCCAGGCGTCACGCCAAGGGATGGGATCCACGAGGAGGGACTGTAGGCGATACCGTGCCCCTGATGAGCAGTCCGCACGAGCGTCCCGCGCGGTTCGACGTCGGCATCGTCGGGGCGGGTCGCGTCGGTGCCGTCCTGGGCGCCGCGCTGACCCGTGCAGGGCACCACGTCACCGGTGTCTCGGCGGTGAGCGAGGCGAGCCGGGAGCGGGCAGCCATGCTCCTCCCCGGTGTGCCGGTCAAACCGATCCCCGAGGTCGTCAGCGGTGCCCACCTCGTCGTGCTCGCCATACCGGACGACGTGCTGGCCGAGCTCATCGCCGGGCTCGCGACGACCGGCACGTTCACGGCCGGACAGCTCGTCATGCACACCTCGGGTGCCCACGGGATCTCGGTCTTCGAGTCCGCCATCGGCAGCGATCTCGTGCCGCTCGCCCTCCATCCGGCGATGACCTTCACCGGGACGGACGTCGACCTCGAGCGGCTGCAGGACTGCTGCTTCGGCGTCACGACCGTGGACATGGCGCGGCCACTCGCCGAGGCGCTGGTCATCGAGATGGGCGGTGATCCGGTCTGGATCGCGGAGGATGAGCGGCTCACCTACCACGCTGCACTCGCGCATGGCGCCAACCACCTCGTCACGCTCGTCAGCCAGGCCATGGAGCTGCTCGGTCACGCGGGCATCGAGGAGCCGTCCCGGGTCCTCGAGCCACTCCTGTCCGCGGCGCTCGCCAACACTCTCCAGCAAGGTGATGCTGCACTCACCGGCCCCGTCGCGCGGGGAGATGTCGGTACCGTTGCCGCGCACGTGGCACTGCTCCGCGAGGTGGCGCCGGACATCCGGCCCACCTACCTGGCGCTCGCACGGGCCACCGCGCAGCGGGCGCTGCTGAGCGGGCGCCTCAAGGCGGCCGCCGGGGACGCCATGCTCCAACTGCTCGCCGACGAGGAGGACAACTCGTGACTGTCGCTCACACTCGGGAGGAGCTGTGCAAGGCGCGGGCCGCCCTCGACGACGGCGACGTCGCCGTGGTCATGACCATGGGTGCGCTCCACGACGGACATGCCACCCTGATCCACCGGGCCCGTGAGACGCACGCGCATGTCGTCGTCACGATCTTCCTCAACCCGCTCCAGTTCGGGCCCAAGGAGGACCTGTCCCGCTACCCCCGCACGTTCGACGCCGACCTGGCCATCTGCACCGAGGCGGGGGTCGACCTCGTCTTCGCGCCGACGCCCGACGTCATCTACCCCGACGGTGAGCCGGGCGTGCGCATCTCGGCCGGTCCGCTCGGCGACGTCCTCGAGGGGCAGGCCCGGCCGGGGCACTTCGACGGCATGCTCACCGTGGTCGCGAAGCTGATGCACCTCACGCGGTGCACGTCGGCCTACTTCGGCCAGAAGGACGCGCAACAGCTGGTGCTCATCCGCCGGATGGTGCGAGACCTCGACTTCCCGGTTCGCGTGGTCGCGGTGCCGACGGTGCGCGAGCCCGACGGGCTGGCGATGTCGAGCCGCAACACGTACCTCACCGAGTCGGACCGGGAGATCGCCCTCACGCTGTCCGCCGCGCTGCGAGCGGGGAGTGCTGCTGCTGCCGAAGGGCCGTCCGCGATCCGGCGCGCCTCCCGCGCGGTCCTCGTCCGCGAGCCGCTCGTGCTCGCCGACTACCTCGTCCTCGTCCACCCGGAGACCCTCGAGGACGTGCCGGAGTGGTTCCGCGGTGAGGCCTTGCTCGCCGTTGCGGCCAGGGTCGGCACGACGCGTCTCATCGACAACCTGCCGGTCCTCGTGGGGCCGGGTGGCGGAGCGCTCGAGATCTTCTCGGCTGACCGGCTCGATGGATAGGAAGCGACCCCATGCAGCGATTCATGCTCCACTCGAAGATCCACCGCGCAACGGTGACACAGGCCGATCTGCACTACGTCGGGTCGCTCACCATCGACCGGGACCTCTTGGACGCGGCCGACCTCTGGCCGGGCCAGCAGGTGGACGTGGTCGACGTCGACAACGGAAACCGCCTGACGACCTATGCCATCGAGGGTGAGCGGGGCTCGGGCATCCTGTGCGTCAACGGCGCGGCCGCCCGCCTCATCTCGCCTGGCGACACGGTCATCATCATCGCCTACGCCTGCATGGATGACGCCGAGGCGCGGGCTCACGAGGCGCAGGTCGTCTTCGTCGACCGGGACAACCGGATCATCGAGGTCGGGCACGATGGCGGCGACGTGCCGGACGGGTTTGGCCTGAAGACCTCGGCCGTCACGGAGCGACACCACGACTACCAACACTGAGACGAGGCCGTATGCCGCTGAGCTCGCTCCCCGACAGCCGTGGCCTCCCAGCCCTCCCGAGTGAGCGGTGCAACGGGAGCCGGCCCAGCGGCATACGGTGTGGGCGTGACGCACCACGAGAGGGGGCGGGAATGAGCCCGAGCGGCATCATCATCCCACGGCGCCTCCGCGCGGCAGCGCCCGGCTGGACGGCCACGGCCGACGTCATCGTGGTCGGGTCAGGCATCGCCGGTCTGACGACGGCGCTCCGCCTCAGACGTCGGGTTGCCCGGGTCCTGCTCGTCACCAAGACGGTGCTCGACGAGGGCTCGACCGCATGGGCCCAGGGCGGAATCGCCGCGGTGATGTCGCCCGACGACAGCCCGGAGGAGCACATCCATGACACGCTCGTCGCCGGGGTCGGCCTCTGCAACGTCGAGGCGGTGCGGACCCTGGTCAACGAGGGCACCGATGCGGTCTGGGACCTCATCGCCATCGGTGCGGACTTCGATCGGGGAGAGACCGGCAAGATCTCCCTGACCCGCGAGGGCGGGCACCACCGCGACCGGATCCTGCACGCCGGCGGCGACGCCACCGGTCGCGAGATCAGCCGCGCGCTCATCGCGGCGCTCAACCGGGTCCGGGACGACCCCGGCATCGAGGTCATCGAGCACGCCCTCGTCATCGACCTGCTGTCGAACGGCGACGGGGGCGTGTGCGGGGTGACCCTGCATGTCATCGGCGAGGGCCAGGTCGACGGGGTGGGGGCCGCGCACGCCCCGGCCGTCGTGCTCGCGACGGGCGGGCTCGGCCAGATCTACGCCTCGACCACGAACCCGGCCGTGGCCACCGGCGACGGCATGGCGGCCGCCTTGCGTGCTGGCGCCGAGCTGGCCGACCTGGAGTTCGTCCAGTTCCACCCGACCGTGCTCTATCTCGGTGAAGGGTCGTCTGGCCAGCAGCCGCTGATCTCCGAGGCGGTGCGGGGCGAGGGCGCCTTCCTTGTCGACGCCGAAGGGGTCCGGTTCATGCAGGGGCAGCACCCGCTCGCCGACCTGGCGCCGCGCGACATCGTCGCGCGCGCCATCATCGCGCGGATGCGCGAGACGGGCACCGACCACGTGTACCTCGACTGCCGGCACCTCGGCGCCGACTTCCTCGAACAGCGGTTCCCATCCATCGTCGAGCGGTGCCGCGAGCTCGGCTTCGATCCCGCGACCGAGCTGTTGCCCGTGGCGCCGGCCCAGCACTACGCCAGCGGAGGCGTGCGCACGGACCTGCGCGGTCGCACCAGTCTCGAGGGGCTCTACGCCTGCGGTGAGACGTCCTGCACCGGCGTCCACGGTGCCAACCGCCTGGCGAGCAACTCGCTGCTCGAAGGGCTCGTGTTCGCCCGGAGGATCGCCGACGACCTGACCCGTCGCCTGGCTGCAGGGGAATTGCCCGACCCCAGCCCGGTCGAGGTGCAGAGCGACGCGACCGAGCACCCTGCGCTGATCCGCGGCAAGCGCCGTGTGGCCGTGCAGCGCGCGATGACGGCAGGCGCCGGTTCCGTGCGCTCTGCCGCGTCGCTCGCTGCGACCGCAGCTCGACTGGGTGAGCTGGCGGCCGCCGACGACGGCAAGAAGGGGGGCCCGAAGAGCTGGGAGACGACGAACCTGCTCCATGTCGGCCAGGCACTCACGCTGGCAGCCGCGCTCCGTGAGGAGACTCGCGGCGGACATGTAAGGGAGGACTTCCCGGACCGCGACGACGAGAACTTCCTGCACCACACGGTGATTCGCCGCGCGGCTGATGGGCAGCTCACCGTGGCAACCGATCCCGTGCCACCTGAGAACCTCATCGGGTTGGGTCTCGATGGCTCGCACCGCACCGAGGAGCACCATGAACGACTTCCCTGACCAGGCCGCGCGAGAGCTCGTCACTGTCGCCCTACGCGAGGATCTCGGACCCGACGGCCGTGACGTGACGACGCTGGCGACGATCCCCGAGGACCAGGTCCGCGTCGGCGAGATCGTCGCCCGTGGCCCGGGCGTCGTCGCCGGCGGACCAGTCATCGCGATCGTGCTCGAGTCGGTCGCCGGGCTCGTCGCTGCCTCGGCGCCGAAGGTCGAGGTGTTCCTGGCCGATGGCACGCGCATCGCGCGGGGCGACGTCATTGCGCGCGTGGAGGGGCCCACGCGAGTGATCCTCATGGCGGAGCGGACGATCCTCAACATCCTGAGCCGCCTCTCGGGCGTCGCGAGCCACACCCGGCGCTGGGCGGACGCCCTCGAGGGCACCGGCACGACGGTGCTCGACACGCGCAAGACGACACCTGGCATGCGGCTGCTCGAGAAGTACGCCGTCCGTGCCGGCGGTGGCACGAACAAGCGCCTCGGCCTCTACGACGTGGCCATGATCAAGGACAACCACAAACTCGCGGCCGGGTCCGTGGCCGAGGCCTACCGCCTCGTCCATGAGAAGTTCCCCGACGTGGTCATCCAGGTCGAGGTGGAGACACCCGCTGAGGCCCAGGAGGCCTATGACGCCGGCGCCCGCTTCATCATGTGCGACAACATGCCCGTGCCGGTGCTGCGCGAGACCGTCGAGTTGCTCCGGGGCTTGGGTGAACCGGTCGAGATCGAGGCGACGGGCGGGATGACGCTCGACGTCGTGGCCGACCATGCGGCGACGGGCGTCGACTACGTCTCCGTGGGAGGCCTCACGCACAGTTCGCCCATCGTCGACATCGCGCTCGACCTCGTCGACTGAGGACGCGGGGCGCTGCCTGGGTGGGTGCGTGGTCGTGGTTGCCCTGACGACCACAACCGCGCACCACTGGTGGCGCAGTGGTCAAGCCGCCTTGTTGCCGAGGTCGCAGTCCTGGTTCCCGCAGGCGTGGGCGGCGCCACGCCAACCCCGGGTGGTGAAGATGTCCCTGAGGTCTGACGCGAACTCACAGGGCGCAACAGCAACGTCCCGCCATCCGCCGCGAACGGTGAGCTTCCCTCCGGCGGCGGCCTTGCGATCCCGACGTCCAGCCCGCTGCTGGTTGCCCCAACCGAGGTGGCCGAGGCGACCGTCGATCTCGACGATGACGCCCCACTCAGGGTAGTCATTGTCCCGGCTTCGCGAGCCGGGTGCCGGCTCTTGCCTGACGCCCGTTGGAAGTCCGTGTGCCAGTTCGACGTCCCGGATGTACCGCACCTCGGCGGCACTCTCCGCGCCCTCACCAACCAGGCCCAGAGCCTCGGCGATGAGGCGACGGTGCGGCTGTGTCGGCCGCGTCCTCAGGACCTGTCCGAGTGCCTCTTCGGTCGTGAGGCGAAGCTGACAGGCCTTGGCCATCAGCGCGATGCACCGATCGAGTCCATGGCCCATCGACAGGTCGAAGACGGTGTGCTCGACCATCGTCCGGTGCGGCCACTCCGTTGGGTGCACACGGTCGGCAAACCGCCGTGAGCGGTGCACCTTCACTCCCGGGAGCGGCTCGCCACGCCGGTTGACGGGCACGAGGACCTGAATGTCGTCCGAGTCCTCCGCCTGGAGGCCCCAGGCAACTCCGGCGCTGTCGCCACGAAGACACGACGGCAGGCCGATCGCCAGCAGCGCTGCCACCGCTCGCATCTCCCAGTCATCGCGGCCAGGGTGGTCAGGTACACCCCGCGGTGAACTCGAGCCCAGCGACCTGATTCGATCTGCCACCTGATCGCGGCCTTCGACCATCCGTGTGCGCGGGCGTGCGACCGGGTCACCAGCCCGGCCCGGCCCGCGACCCTGGCCGCAAGGAGGCGGTCGAACCTGCGCTCTGGCCGGTCGATCGCCCGCGCGTCATGTTGCATGTCAGCAGTCTGTCGAGCGGTAGCCCCTCACCGCCGCGGCCATCCACAGGGCCGCCAGCGCCTGAACCGATCCCCGGGCGGTGGGAGTGTGCGTGGTCGAGGTTGCCATGACGACTCCGATCACGCACAACCCGGCGCTGTTGGGGCTTGCGCCCGAGTGTCGTCAGTAGCGGCGCCACCAGAGGTTGACGGCGTAGTCGACTCCCGTGGCCTCCGGGTGCTCGGCGAGGATGAGGTCGGCGTGGTCCGGTGCGAACTCGATGCGGACAACGGCCTCGAAGTCCTCGCGCGAGTC
>NZ_DATCWX010000074.1:0-21347 GCF_036566125.1 Intrasporangium sp. | reverse complement strand
CGAGTGAACAGCTTCTGGGGCGGAAGCGCCCCAGAAGCTGTTCACTCGATCGGGGTGGGAGCGCCGGCCCCGGCCTGTGCGCCCTGAGCGAGCTGGCGTTGTTGGAGGAGGGCGAGGCCGGCACCCGCCAGCAGGAGGGCGGCCGACAGGAGCAGGCCGGTCCCGAGGTCCTGGCTGCGGTCGGAGACCCAGCCGGTCAGTGACGGGCCCACGGTCTGGCCGAGGCCGAACGCGATGGTGGCGAAGGCCAGGCCCGAGGTCCAGAGCGGCTGCGGGAGGATCTCCCGGATCGAGATGGTAACGGCGGTGACGACGCCGAGGAAGCTGCCACCGACGACGAGCCCGGACAGATAGGCTGCCGCGGCGCCGCCGAGCAGGACCGGCAGCACTGTGCCGACGGCGAGCACGACCATGACCACGGCCATTCCACGGGACCCCCCGAGGCGGCCGATGACCGGCCCCCACAGCGGCCCGGAGGTGGCAGCGGCGATTCCGACAATGGCCCAGAATCCGGCGATGACTGGTCCAACGATGCCGTTGTCGGTGAGGTACTGGCTGATGAACGTCAGGTAGGCGATGTAGCCCATGCCGAAGCAGGTGTAGGCGGCCACCAGCCAGCTGATGCGCCGTCGGTTCCAGTGCCGGGCGTGGTCCTCCGGCGGGATTGGGTCGTCCACGCGACGCGCGGCCACGATGGCCGCGAGAGTGGCCAAGGCTGCGATCGCGGCGAGACCGAGCCAGCCCTGGCGCCATCCTGTGCCGTCGGTCAGGTCGAGCACCCACGGCACGAGAAGGCCGGCGAGGACGATCCCGGTACCCGACCCACCGAAGTAGATCCCGAGCAAGAGCGCCGCCCGACCCCGCGATCCCCGATGGCTGGCCTCGGCCACGAGGGCGGCACCGATGATGAACGCCAGCGCGCCCGCCAGCCCCGCGACGAAGCGAATGGTCAGCAGAGCGGCGAACGCGCTGGTCGCCGCCGTCAGCCCAATTGCGACCGTGGTGATCGAGGTGCCCAGCAGGAAGGAGCGGCGGGACCCGACGGTCCGGGCGAGCGGCGCCGCGAGCAGCGCGCCGATGAGGTAGCCAGCCGCGTTCGTGGTGTTCAGTGCGCCGGCCTCGGCGTAGGACCAGCCCAGGTCGGCGCGCATCGCCGGAAGCAACAGGGCATAGGCGAAGCGCGCCAGACCCAGCGCGACGAGCGGACCGGCGGCCAGCCCGAGTGTCAGCAGCAGGCTTCCGTGGCCCTCAACGCGGGACGCCCCGGCTCTGCCCATCCCCGCATCCCATCACATCGGATCGGGACCCTCGAACTGACTACGATGCGCTGGACGAGCGACGTTCGAGACAGGGGCTCCACGTTCAACCGTTCGGATCCGAAGCAGCGGGTGGATGGCTCTGACACTGAAGCGTCGGCAGGGGCTGAAACGCCGCTCGTGGCCGAGGCGCCAATCTTGGCCGAAGCTCCGGTACCGGTGGCGGAGGTTGTCCCGAACGAGCAGAGCCCACCTCCGACCCAACGGCCCACCCGCACGAGGCCGGCCCTGAAGCGAATCGTCCTCGCCCTGGCGATCGCCCTTCTCGTGGCGAACACGGCCGGTTTCGGATACCTCGTCCACCGTCAGCAGGAGGACGGCAAGCGCATCTAGGAGCTCACGACTGAGCTGGCCGGTGCAGGGTCCACGATCCGCGAGCTGGAGTCGTCGCTGCAGGGAGCGCGTCAGATCGCCCTTCGTGCCATCGTTCCCGGACTGAGCGCCCACAAGCGCCCCCTAACCCCGATCGAGTGAACAGCTTCTGGGGCGGAACGCCCCAGAAGCTGTTCACTCGATCGGGCTGTCCGCGAGGTAGTCCATGAGTGCTGCACGCCAGTCGCGGATCGGGATGACGCCGGCCGCCTCGAGAGTGGCGTGCGAAAGCACGCTGTAGGCCGGCCGTGGGGCGGGGCGGGGGAAGGTGTCGGTCGTCGTCGGCCGCACTCGCTCCGGGTCGAGGCCACGTGCCTCGAAGACAGCCCGGGCCAGTCCGTGCCACGTCGTCTCACCGGAGGAGGTGCCGTGGTAGATACCGGCCGGCGCGTCGGCGGCAACCATCCGGACGATGAGGTCGGCCAGGTCTCGGGTCCACGTCGGCTGGCCGTGCTGGTCGTCGACGACGTCGAGGGTCTCCCGCTTTTCGGCGAGTCGCAGCATCGTCGTGACGAAGTTCGGCCCACCGGCCCCGTAGAGCCACGCGGTCCGCACGACCCAGCTGTCCGCACACAACGCGCGCACCGCCCACTCGCCTGCGAGCTTGGTGCGCCCATAGGCCGATCGTGGGCTGGGAGGGTGCTCAGCGGCATACGGCATGGTGGCCTGTCCGTCGAACACGTAGTCGGTGGAGAGCTGCGCGAGGCGGGCACCTGCGTGGGCGGCGCCACGGGCGACGTTGGCGGCCCCGACGGCGTTGACGGCGAAGGCTTCCCGCTCATGGCTCTCGGCATCGTCCACTCTCGTCCAGGCCGCGCAGTTGACGATGAGGTCGTGCCCGGCCGCTGCGGCGACGCACTCACCGGGATCGGTGACGTCGAGTTCGTCCCGACCCAACGCGGTGACCACATGGCCGGCGGTGCGGAGGGCGGGAACCAGGTCGTGGGCGAGCATGCCCGTCGCGCCGGTGACGAGGACGCGAAGGGAGCCCCTCACCGGCCAAGGCGCGCGTAGGTGCGCTCGGCGGCGACCTTGGCGTCGCGCCACCACGACTCGTTCGCGCGGTACCAGTCGATCGTCTGACTCAGGCCGTCGCGGAGGTCCTGGTAGCACGGGCGCCAGTCGGTCTCCCTGCGCAGCTTGGACGCGTCGATGGCATAACGCAGGTCGTGGCCCGGCCGGTCGTTGACGTGGTCGTACGCGTCGGCGGGGTGGCCCATGAGCTCGAGCAGCATCGTGACGATGTCGCGGTTGTTGCGCTCGCCCTCCGCACCGATGAGGTACGTCTCGCCGAGCCGGCCCTGCTCGAGGATCGCGATGACGGCGTCGTTGTGGTCGTCGACATGGATCCAGTCGCGCACGTTGAGCCCGGAGCCGTAGAGCTTCGGACGGGTGCCCTCGAGGATGTTGGTGATCTGGCGGGGGATGAATTTCTCGACGTGCTGGCGTGGGCCGTAGTTGTTCGAGCAGTTACTGAGGGTCGCCCTGATCCCGAAGGAGCGGATCCACGCCCGCACCAGCAGGTCGGCTCCAGCCTTGGTCGCGGAGTAGGGGGAGGAGGGATTGACCGGGGTGCGCTCGGTGAAGCGGTCCGGGTCGTCGAGCTCGAGGTCGCCGTAGACCTCGTCCGTCGAGATGTGGTGCAGGCGCTTGTCGTGGCGGCGGACCGACTCGAGGAGCTGGAAGGTGCCGACCACGTTCGACTCCACGAACGGCCACGGCGTGTCGAGGCTGTTGTCGTTGTGCGACTCGGCGGCGAAGTGGACCACGATGTCGGTCGCGGCGACCAGTGCGTCGACGAGCGGGGCGTCGGCGATGTTGCCCTCGACGAGCGTGACCTCGCCGTTGCTCAGCGCCGGCTCGAGGGAGGCCCGGTTGGCCGCGTAGGTCATCGCGTCGACGACGGTCAGCTTCCAGCCCGGGCGGACCTCGCGGGCGCGGAGCACGAAGTTCGACCCGATGAAGCCGGCCCCGCCGGTCACGAGTACACGCATGGCTGAAGATTAACGGGATGCGGTTGCCACCTTGGCAGTCTCATCAGTGCACGTTCGGTCACACGGACCGAAGTGGTCGGGACAGGCGTTGCTTGAACGAGCCCAATGCCTTTCGTCCTCGGCGTTTGGCGCGCAAGCCCGTGGCCAGCGCTCGTTCCTGGGCCGACCATGTCCAGCCCCGATCCTTGGCGAATTCGGCGACCTCGCGCACGAGAGGATCGTTGGTCGCCAACAGTTCCCTGCGGAACGCTGCACGCTCCGCCAGGTAGGGCCCTTTCGAGAACGGCGTCGGGCAGAAGTCGTCGAGCCGGCCCGCCACCTCCAAGGTGAACATCGTCCTGAGGCACTTCCAGCAGCGGGAGCAGTTCCCCTCCCGGCTCGCCTCGAAGTCGATGCACACATCGAGGAGCTTGACCTGCGGTGTGTCGATGATGGCGAGCGTCTTGTCGACCCTCGTCTGAGCGGACCCAGCGGAGGTCAGGGCAAGACCGCTCGTCGAGAGGAGCGGGAGCGTGATCGGGTCGACATAGGCGATACCTGCCCCCGGATAGGCGTGGACCTCGCGGTAGTGGACGGCGGACGCGTACAGCAGCCGTCCGATCCCGCCGCCGAGAAGATGGGCAACTGCTGCGTTGCGGGCGGTGTGGGACTCAACGAAACCGGTCCATGGGTAATGCTCGTCGAGGTTGCTGTTGACGGCGACGAGCGGTAGGCCAATCTCGGCGGCAACGTGATGGACGCCGATCAGGCGCTTCTTCCACAGGGCCTCGCCTCCCATGCCATGGGAGCCGACGTTGTTGTTCAGCAGGTGAGTGACGCGAAGGGAGTCGGGGACCGACTCGTCGTGGAAGTGCTCGGCCAGTACAGCAAACGAATCGACGCCGGCCGAGAATCCGGTAGCCACTCCTGCCTTGCGGGAGTCTGCAGGCGCCACCTCGTCCGCGGAGACCTCGATCTGGCCATATGTGGGATGCAGGAGTCGGATGACCGCCTGAAAATCGCCATTCAGGTGGTGGAGGAGCTCGTCGGTCACTACACCGCCGACGTGAACGTTGGATCCGGCCTGCATGGCAGGCATGATCAACGACACCGCCACGTGATCAGCGCGGTGGCTGAGCAGGTGCTCGTGCTCAGTATCGACTTCGAACCAAAGCTCGCCGGCGGGCAGGTCGACCACAACTCGAGTTCCACTGGCGGACTTGACGCGGCGAGGGGCACCTGTGCGGACCGTCATGCGGTCAGCCTGCCCGACGTGGCCAAGGCCTTACGGCTCCAGCGCGGTGGTGATGTCATCACGTCCCACATCCTTCCAAAGGGACCGCGAGCGCTGGCAGCGGTCGAGCAGTCGGGCGTGCGGCACCAACCGGTGTGGACCGCAACCGGAACGGCAGCGGAGCAGGGACTGCTGCCTGGCCGTCGATAGGCTGGGCGACCATGAAGGGGATCATCCTTGCCGGTGGCACGGGCACTCGGCTCCACCCGATCACGCGCGGCATCAGCAAGCAGCTCATGCCGGTGTACGACAAGCCGATGATCTACTACCCGCTCTCCACGCTCATGATGGCCGGGATCCGGGAGGTCCTCGTCATCACGACGCCGCAGGATCGGGACCAGTTCGAGCGGCTGCTCGGAGACGGCCGCGAGTGGGGCATGTCACTGTCCTATGCGACGCAGGAGCGGCCCGAGGGCCTCGCCCACGCGTTTATCATCGGTGCCGGTTTCGTCGGCTCGGACAGCGTCGCCCTCATCCTCGGTGACAACATCTTCTTCGGTCCTGGCCTGGGTACCAGACTCGCCGAGAACGCGGGCGTCACCGGGGGCCACATCTTCGCCTACCGGGTCGCGGAGCCGACTGCCTACGGCGTCGTCGAGTTCGACGACGCCGGCCGGGTGCTGTCGATCGAGGAGAAACCCGCCCACCCCCGGTCGAGCTACGCAGTCCCCGGCCTCTACTTCTACGACAACGACGTCCTGGCGATCGCCAAGGGACTGGGGCCGAGCGCACGCGGTGAGCTCGAGATCACGGCCGTCAACGAGGAGTACCTGACCCGCGGCACACTGACCGTCAGCGTCCTGCCTCGCGGCACCGCGTGGTTCGACACGGGCACCTTCGACGGGCTCATCGAGGCCAGCCAGTACGTCCACGTCATCGAGGCGCGGCAAGGCCAGAAGATCGGCTGCGTGGAGGAAGTCGCGTGGCGCAACGGCTGGATCGACGACGACCTCCTCCGCCGGCACGCCGAGGAACAGCTCAAGAGTGGCTACGGCGGCTACCTGCTCGAGCTCCTCGGCGACGGTCGGTGAGCAGCCTGTGGACATCCGTCCCCTGAGCATTGCGGGGGCCTTCGAGATCACCCCGCGCCAGTTCCAGGACAGCCGGGGCACCTTCGCCGAGGGGTTCAGGATCGACCGTCTCGCCGAGGCGATCGGCCACGAGCTGCACGTCCGCCAGACCAACATCTCGGTCTCGACGGCGGGTGCGCTCCGTGGCATCCACTACTCCGACGTCCCTCCGTCGCAGGCGAAGTACGTGACGGCCACCAGCGGTGTCTTCATCGACTTCGTCGTCGACGTGCGAGTTGGCTCACCGACGTACGGGCAGTGGGACAGCGTCCGGCTCGACACGATCGACCGCAGGGCCGTGTATGTCGGCGAGGGGCTCGGTCACGCGCTGGCGTGCGTCGAGGACGGCGTGGCGTTCTACCTGTGCTCGGAGCTGTTCAACCCTGCCCGTGAACGCGGCCTCAACCCGCTCGATCCCGAGATCGGCCTGGTGCTGCCCGAGGGCTTCTTCCCGGTTGTGTCGGACAAGGACGCCGCCGCCCCGACGCTCGAGGCAGCAGCGGACCAGGGCCTGCTTCCCACCCTCGAGGCCAGCCTGGCCTACACCGCGAGCCTGGTCGGGAGCTGAGGGCGCCCGGAGTTCCGGGTCAGCGGCGGCGTCCCCAGCCGCGGCGCCGCAGCGGCAACGTGTCTTCGCGGTCGGGAGGGGACGGCGCAGCAGAGTCGGACTCCGCCATCGGTAAACCGTCCAGCACGCGCCCAACCGTGTCGATCGCGTCGGAGATCTCGGCGAAGGCCAGCTGGTAGGCATCGAGGTCCCGTCCATAGGGGTCAGCGATGTCGTCCAGCTCGGGGTCCGTGATGGGTGCCCGCCGAGATGTGGCGACCTCGACGAGCCGGCGCAACGAGTCTGCGCGATCCGGGCTGGGCGCGAAGTCCCCCACGCCGTCGACCACGAGGCGGGTGAACTCACGCAGCGTAAAGGTGTGCGACGTGGCGGCAGGTGCCAGGGCGACCGCGGCCGCCCGGTGCCGCCGCGTCATCCCGAGCACGAGGTCTGCGTTGTTGACGAGCTCAGCGGTCACGGTCTGGGCGCAGAACTCGCCCGAGTACGCGCCGGACTGCTCGAGCAGGTGCGCCATGGAGATCTGGATCGGCTCACCGATCATCGCACTCGTCCCCCCGCTGACGACCTGGATCGTGGGCTCTCCGGCTGCCCAGTCGCGGCGGATCAGGCGCTCGGCCGCGGGTGAGCGGCAGATGTTGCCGGTACACACGGTCAAGACCCTGAACCGGACTTCCCCCTCCGTCATTCATCCTCCCACCGCGCTGGCCACCCGCTCATCAATCTACCGGCGTGGCCGTGCAGGTGCGCGGAAGTGCTGAGGATGGGGGAGGCGACCCGGACCCAACCCACCGCAAGAGGCCACCGCCCGTCGGGACGGGTTCAGCGGCATACGGCCTAACGTCGTAGAGCCAGCAGGCTCTCGACTTCAGCGGTCAAGCGCTCGTGGAACCTCGGCTCGGAAAACTGGTCCACGTGCTTGGTGATCGCCTCGCCGTCCCAGCGACGCAGCGAGGCGGCGACGACAGCGGAACGAATGGCGTCGGGTGTGGGCGCATCGAAGAACATCCCCGTGACATCCTCGACGACGGTGTCGAGGTACCCGCCACCGCGGAGGGCGAGGGTGGGCTTGCCGAAGGCTCCCGCCTCGAGCGGCGTGAGACCGAAGTCCTCGATCGAGGGCGCGATCAGGGCCGTCGCATGGGCGTAGACCCATCGCAGGCCGGCATCATCCAACCCGTTCACCAGCCGTACGTTGGACGGGAAGTCGGCTCGCAGCTCGCTCTCCAACGGCCCGTGGCCGACGACCACCAGGCGCTGGCCGGACAAGCCGCGGAAGGCGGCAATCGCCTCGGTCACGTTCTTGTAGGGGAGCAGCCGCGACACGATCAGGTGGTATCCATCCCGCCAATCCGCGACCTCGTTGACTTCGCGTTGGGGTCCGTCGTCGCCCACGCCGAACGGCGGGAAGGCGATCGCCGCGTCGATTCCGTAGGCGGCCTTGACGCGGTCGCGCACCACCGTTGAGTTGGCAAGGTAACGGTCGGCGCTCGCGGCGGCGAGACGGTCCCACCGGCGCAGCCACGGGGTCATGGTCTGGAGCGCCCGCCCCTTGATCGATGCCGACGGCTCATGTCCCAAATACGCCGCGGGCTGGTACAGCCACTTGGCAGGAGCGTGGCAGTAGACGAGCTTGCGTCCTGTCGTCGGCACGCCGTGGGCCCAGCCACTGCTCGAGGCGATGACGACCTCGGCGTCAATCGGGAGGCGGTTGATGGCGCCAGGGAGAAGAGGGAGTGCGAGGCGGTGGTCCCGGCGGAGCGGGCGGATGCGGTTGATGGGAGATGTGATGACCCGGGCGTCGCGGAACTCCGGATACGTCCCCGTTGGGTCGTACAGCGTGGTGTGCACCGTGGCGTCGGGGAACGCCCGTAGCATCGCGAGGATCACCCGTTCGGCTCCGCCGCGCTGCGTCAAGTAGTCGTGCGCGATCGCGACCTTCGGGCGCAGGCTGGTCAATACCACCATGGGCCACGATCATGCCACGACATTGGTCACTTTCTGGACTGGCGTCCCTTGTGTCGGACGGGCGAGGACGCCGTGTGTGAGGCCCAAGGTCAGCAGAACCGGGGCGCTCACGAGGCCCAATGACCCGATCACGTCGACCGGACGGTGGGCATACCAGGCGACGTTTCCGACCGCGATGACGAGGCCAGCGGCCACGGCAAGACCCGCTAGACCAACGCCGAGGCGGCCGCGTCGCCACGGCCACAAGAGGACCACCGCGGCGAGCACCACGAATCCCGCGGTCGCATGTGTGGACGGAAAGGTGTTCCAACCGTACCCGGGGACACCGAGCTGTGGCCGAGTCACCACCTCGTCCCGAACCCAGATGGACAACGGGATGGCGGGCACAGCTGCGGCGGCGGCCAGGCACCTGCGCCACTGGCGGCGCACGAGCCCGCGAAGGAACAGCAGGGCAGCAAGCGGGGCCAGGAGATAGGGAAGGAGCGGCCGGGCCAGGTCATTCAGCAGGTGGCGCGCGGGGGCCGGAATCGTCTCCTGGATGAGGGAGGCCACTTCCGCATCGGCGATCTGTCCCGGCTTGGTGAGGACGCCGACGACGAGGGCGCCGGCGGCCACGGCTCCGGCCCAGGCCGACCAGATCAGGAGCTCACGACGAGTCGGTGTCGTGGTCACACTCACACCTGCCCTCGGTCTCCGCGGCTGTCTCGAGACGCCAGCCTCGCACATCACCCATTCGACCCTTACGGGTCCAAACCACGACTTCGTATGCCGCTGAGTTGAGTCACTCGTACCATGTCAGCACGTGGGCGGTCGGGTTGGCGGGAAGCGAGGAGCGGTTCGCGGATGAAGCGGGGTCTGATCACGGCGGGGCTGATCGCCTTCCTGTTGCTGGACATCGTCCTGGTGTACTGGGCGTTGCGTCCCCCACCGGTGACCCCGGCAGCCGTAGGAGCCCCGACAGGATCTACGACGGGACCTACGACGGGCGGGGAGGCACCCACCACCCCCCCGACCTCAACGCCGCCGAAGAGTCCAGGCACCACGGGACCCACCGAGACCGGGAGTCTGCAGCCGAGGCCGGTCGGCATCCTCCTCGTCGGGCTTGATTCCGACGTGGCGTGGAGAGCGACGACCGGCACCTGCAAGGGTGGCGGCGCCACGCTGTCCATCACGCGCGATGGGGGGTCGAGCTGGGATGAGGTGGACGTTCCTGCGAAGACCATCTCCAGAGTCCAGGCCCTGGCCGGAGGAACGGGATTCATCGTCGGGGCCGACCAAGGCTGTGACGAGAACGAGTTCACCACGGACGACGACGGAGCGACGTGGACCGGGCCACGGCCACTGGTGGGCGGTTGGGCGAGGAAGCTCTCCCAACCGAACGCGATCGTCACTCCCCAGGACGGCAACTCCCGGCCCTGTGGTGACCAGAACGTGCTGGACCTTTCTCGGACCTCGGCCGAACAGGCCGAGGCATTGTGTGCGGATGGTTCGGTGAAGGTCACCAATGACAGCGGCGCCACCTGGACCGAGTCCGGTGAGGCCGAGGGGGCCCTCGCCTTCTCCAATCGGCTCGAGAACGGCGTCCTCACCACTTACGCCGCCCGAGCGGGCGCCGAGGGATGTGACGGCGTGCAGGTCGCCAAAGTCGTCAGGGGGAAGGAGCCGACAGAGATGGCCTGCGTCGAGTCGGTCAGGCCAACCCCTGGGAGTGTCGCAATCTCGGCCTCGCCGGAAGCCGGCTGGCTCATCGTCGGCGACGAGGCCTGGGTGAGTGGCGCTGACCTCACGGCCTGGGAGCAGGCCTGAGGGTCCGTCTCACTCGTAGGAGCCGAGCGAGTCGGTGCGGATGGCCTCGCCCAGCTCCTGCATCCGAACCTCGTCGACAATGTCGATGGACTGGCCATCCGCGCTCCAGCCGAAGCCGGTGAACGGCGCTGTGATGAAGCGCACGTCGCGGCCGCGGAGGCTGCGCATGGCGAAGGCCTCGGAGCGCATGGTGCCCACGTCCAGCTTCTGGTCGACCGTGAGGTTGCTGGTGGCGGCGTCGAGGAAGTCCTTGAGCCGAATCGGGTTGGTCAGGGTGTCCGCGCTGAGGGTTTGGAGCATGAGGGCCTTGATGAAGGCTTGCTGCCGCTTGCCGCGGGAGATGTCACCTTCGCTGAGCTGCATGCGCTGCCGGACGAAGACCAGGGCGGTCTCGCCGTCCATGTGCATCGTGCCCTCGCGGAAGACCTTCCCATCGCCCTCGGAGCCCTCCTCGACCTGGACGTCAACTCCCCCCACCGCGTCGGTCATCTTCTTGAACCCCTCGAAGCCGACCATGGCGACATGGTCGATCTCGATGCCGAGCATGTTCTGCATCGTCTTGACCAGCAGTGGCGCGCCCCCAAAGGCGTAGGCGGCGTTGAGCTTGGCCTCGCCCCTTCCTGGGATCGGGACCCAGAGGTCGCGCGGGAAGTGAATGAGCGTGACGTCACGGCGGTCCTCCGGCACGTGGACCAGGACCATGACGTCGGACCTCGAGCCGGTGTCGCCCGGGCGGGCGTCGTTGCCGATGAGCAGGTAGTTCGTCCCGTTGCCAGCCGGCTGCGCGACCGGGTTGCCCTGCTTGTCCAATGGTTGCGCGTCGGGGCCCGAGTCCGGCAGCAGTATGGCCTGTTTCACGTTGTTCGTGACGATCTGGTTGAGCCAGACCAGGTAACCGCCGATCGCCAGCACTGGCACGAGCAGGAGGACCAGCGCCACCACGAGGATCCTGCGGTTGCGGCGGCGTTCCTTGCCATCGCGGCGCGAGGCGGGTTGGGACGCCTCGTCGTCCGAATCCTGCGGATCGAACAAGTCCGGCTCGGCTCGTCCCTGGGTGGGGTCCACCCGCCAAGTGTAGGTGGATTGGCCTGCTTACACTGGCCGTCATGTCGAGAAGGCGGGTGCACAGGAACGGAGACGTCTCCCTCGCCGTCGGCGCCGCTCTCGCCTTCATCCTCTACGTCTTTCTGCTCACTCAGGCCACCGTTCCCGTGATCACGACGCTGGCCTTCGCGAGCGACACCCGTCCCAAGTTGTATGCCGCTCTGCTCGCCTTGCTGGTCGCCTTGCCCGGGTGCCTGCTGACCTTGCCTCGCGCGCTGGCGCCCGCTCCGCCGTCGGTTCAGCCGTCCGTCCGCGCCCGCCGCCAGCTGGCAGCGCGGCGCAGGTCCTTCGTGAAGACGGACATCATCGGCATCGCACTGCTGCTGTTCGCCCAGGTGCCGCTGCCGGCGCCGTGGGGCCCCGCGGGCAAGGCCGCCACCATCGCCAACATCACGAAGTCAGCCGAGATCGTCGAGCTGAGCGCACGGTTCGCCAACTGGTCGATCGGCATCTTCGGCATCGGCGTTCTCGCCGCCATCATGGTCCGCGTCTACAGCCACGCCGCGGCGTTCCGCGTCCTCGGCATCGTCCTCGTCGTGGGAGCACCCGTGATCGCTTGGGCCGTGCTCGTGCGTTCGGTGTCCTGAGCTCACACGTGTTGGCGCTCTTCTGTCGCGTCGGTGGCCGCTGACTGCCTGGCTGCTTCGAGTTCGTGGGTGATGTCCTCGACGAAGGCCTGGATCGCGTCGGGGCCGGTGACGGGTCCACCCGCAAGGAGCCCGTCCACACCGAGCAGAACGGCGGAGGGTGTCCGTGGCATCTCCATGGTCACCGCCGCATAGCCCGCCACGTCATGAACCGTCTGCGGCTCATTGACCGATGCCCATGGCGAGGAATCGACTCCGGACCGCAGGAGGAGCCGGACGTCGACCTCAGGCAACGCCGCACGCCACGCCGGAACCGCGGCCACCGTCGCGGAGCAGCTCCCGCACAGCTCTGAGACGTGGACCAGCAGTTGCGGCCTGTGCTCGGCAAGCGCTCGAACGCTCACGGTCGTGCCGTCCGCCAGGGACACGGGCACGTGAGGGGTGGGGCGCCGGAGGTATTCGTCTTGGCCCTCGGAGGCAGCGGGGGTGATGTCATCGTTGGGATGCTCCGATTGACCCGGGCGCGCCATCACGAGGGCGATCGTCACGACACCGGCGGCAACGGCGGCCAACCACCAAGCCTCGGACCCGAGCTCCACCAGGCGAGCGAGCACCGATGCCTCACTCATCGCAACCCGAACGCCGATCATCGCGAGCAGGACCAGCCACGAGTTGCGGAGGACCGTCCACCGTGTGACCCGGTCGGATCCGATGGCGCCGAAGCACGCACAGTCGACGGGTTCCGTCGAGGCCAGCGCCCGGACGATGAGCGATAGATACACCACGAGGAGGACAAGGACGGCGACGGCGGCGGCCAGTTGCCAGGGTCCGGGCAGCATCAGGAGCGCGACGGCAAGGACGACCTCGAGCCAAGGATGTCCCCGCCGGACAAGTGAAGTGGAGAACAGACGGGGGACGTCCAGTGCATCGAAGGCGGCCGACGAGCCGGGTGCGCGGAGCTTGGACACCCCGCTGAGGGCGAGGACGAAGGAGAGCAGGAGTGGACAGACAAGTGCGGCCGTGGTCACGACCGAATCGTACGTTGAGGGGCGCCGGCGGGATCGTTGTGAGAATGTGAGGAACCTCCCCAGCCTTGGCGATTGACGCTGCTAGGCTGTGCGCTGGTTCCGCAGGTCTGCGGGACTCACGACTGTGGGGAGATTGAAGTTATGACAGACACTGTTGAGCCGGGCGGTGCCGGACGCACGATCTCGCGTCGCACGGTCGCCAAGGGGGCCGCTTGGTCGGTACCAGCCGTTCTGATCGCCAAGTCCACGCCGGCCCTGGCCGCCTCGCCTCCGATCATCATCGACTTCGGCGACAGCTCGGCCTGCAAGATCCCGGGTAACTCCTGGGGATCCGCCGGCTACAACAAGGGCTACGTGCTGTGGGGGCAGTTCGTCAACACCTTGGACACGACGGTTTCCTTCCGGGTGACGAACATCGTCGTTGGTGGCGTCGACCAGTGTCTCGTCGGCGTGACCGACCCGGCGCTCGCGACTCCTTGCCCGCCGCAGACGATCGACTGCATCACCCTGGCGCCCGGCGAGGAGCAGATTTACGGTGTGTTCTCGAACGCCAGCACCGACAGCAGCAGCACCGACGTTGCGGTCACCATCGAGTACTGGGTCAACGAGTCCTCGTGCGGCGCGGCTGGATCGGGACAGACCGGCGTGACGTCAGGCAGTGTGGTCGGCCAGCCGTGGACCACCCCGCAGGGTGGTGGCTCCTGCGACTTCCCCTTCCCGAAGCAGAGCATGTGCCTCACGCCGCCCAGCGCCACTGCGGCTGGTTGCGCTCTATAGCTCCGTCGACGGACGAGGGCCGCGCAAGCGTCGAGCCTGCCGCGGCCCTCATCCGTGTCCGCTTGGTGCGAGGCCGACGTTGACCGAGGTCGTGTTGCCGATCCGCGTGCGTGTGGCCATGGCGCACGCAGCTTTGCAGGTCTTTGCTGATGAGGCAGGGATGGAAGTCCTGCACATCAAGGGGATTGCCGTCGACCCGGCCCTTCGAAGCAATCGCCAGTCGGGTACCGACGCGGACCTGCTCGTCCGTCCTCGGCATGTCGAGCCGCTGATCGAGCGCCTCACTGCACACGGCTGGCACCGGATCACCACCTTCGAGACCGGTTCCCCGTTCGGGCACGCGGCGACCTTTCAGCATGACTTTTGGGGTCATGCGGATCTTCACCGATCGTTTCCGGGGATCACCGCGGAACCCGACGCCGCCTTTGACCGGCTCTGGGCGAGTCGCAGGAGCCGTCAGTTGGCCGGTGTCTCGTGCCCCGTGCCGGGTGAGGTGGGTCAGTCAGTCATCTTGGTGCTCAATGCCGCCCGAGGAAGTGGCCTCAACGGTAGAAGGCTCGACGTCGACGCCGTGTGGGGAAATGCGACCAACGAGCGTCGCCAGGAAGTCAAGGCACTGGTCGCTGAACTAGGAGCCGAGGTCGCCTTCGCTGCGGCCACCGGGGACTTGGAGCGCTTTCGAGGTGCCCCGGACTACGACCTGTGGCGGATCGCCCGCGACGGTGGCACGCGACTCGAGGAGTGGCTCGCACGTCTCAAGGCTGCCCCCAAGTGGCGGGACCGGCTCCATGTGGCCATGCGAGCCCCGCTGGTCAACACCGATCACCTGGCGGTCCGATTGGGTCATGCACCGTCCAAGACCGAGACCCTGAGGGAGTTCGTGGCTCGACCTCTGCGCGGCTTGGCCGAGGAGGGCCGCGCGCTACGTCGCCGACGCGGCGGCAAACCCAAGGACCAAGCGTGAGGGGCTCAGCGGCATACGGCATCGCTCCCAATGTCGGCCACGTGGACGACGCAGGTCGGTCGTACGTCGCACGGCTGCCTGAGGGCCCGCCGATGGTCCTGGAGGACTCCGCCGCGCTCATCTGGATGCAGGTCGTTGTGGGAGGCACGGTCGGAGACATCGCCAGCCGCGTTGCTGTCGTGGCCGGGATATCGGCCGAAGACATCATCGGCGATGTCGAGACCTTCCTCGATGAGCTCGTCGCCCACGGGGTGCTCGTGCGTCACGATGTCTGAACCCACGATGTCGCCGACGGCTGGATACGCTGCAGCCACCATGTCCCACACGTTTCCTGCCGCCGCCGACCAGATCGTGGAGCTGCACGCTCTCGGCGCCCGGGTGAGAGTGGATCTCCATGGCGCGGCACCCGTGCTCGTCGAAGAGTTCCACCGCGTGTGGCGTCGGTGTCTCACGCCTTTGCCCAGGTCTGCAGAGCCGACAGGGATCGATGCGGGGACGATCGACATGGCGGCCGAGGTCGCGCGCATTTCACCCGAGGCCAGTCGTGACGTGGCGGCGCGGGCGCTGACACGGTCCACTCAGCGGATCACTGCGGCGCTCATCGCCGCTCAGGCGGGGCGGCTGCTGATGCTCCATGCCGGTGCACTGTGTCATCCCGACACAGGTGCGTCCGTTGTGTACGTGGCGCCAGGCGGAACGGGGAAGACAACACTGAGCCGAGCGCTAGGTCGCGAGTTCGCCTATCTCACAGACGAAACCGTAGGGATCACCGAGGACCGTCGCATCCTGCCGTACCCGAAGCCGTTGACGCTGCGCCGTCCGTCGGGAGGTCGGGCCAAGATTGAGCACGCCCCGGATGACCTCGGTCTGTTGGCGCCACGAGCCGATCCGTGGGTCGCCGGTGTTGTGCTCATCCGGCGAGACCCCTCCGTCGTCGGCGTGTCGGTCGAACCGCTGGACCCCGGGGAGGCGCTACTCCTTCTTGCCCCCGAGGCGTCATCCCTCGCGCGGCTGGAGCGTCCGTTGCACCGACTCGCCGAGCTGGGCCAGGCAACCGGGGGCTTCCGGCTCGTGCGCTATGCCGAGGCTGCGGACCTCGCCGGGCTCGTGGGGGACACGGTGGGAGCACCGAGATGAAGACTGCAGTCGTCCGTGCGACACCGCTGGTCGACCAGCTGGAGCTGGAGGACGGAGCAGTGGTCCTGGTCGGGAGCGGAGACCACGCTCGCGTCCTCAAGGTGTCGGCGATAGCCCTGATGGTGCTGACGCTCGCTCGGGACGGTGCGGCGATGCGGTCGATCGGCCGGGACCTGCTTGCACGTTTCGGACCGCCCAGTGACGGGTCGATCGACGACGCCGTCAGCGCACTGGTTGACGAGCTCGCGCGGCAGGGCTTGGTGGAGGTCTGCCCAGGCGGCTAGGTATGGCGCCCGGGGGAAGCCGCGTCGGCGCTCAGCCGTGTCAGCGAGTCCGACTCGGTCGACGTGTCGCCTTGCGCCTCGAGGCGCGTTCTGTGCGGCTGCTGTGCACGGCTGCCGTCTGACCGTAACCGTACGTGCCGTAGCGGTAGGCCAAGGAGTTGGCGGTGGTCGCGAGATTCAGCGCGAACCCGGACACCGGGACGTCGACTGTGTTCAGGGAGCGCAGTGCCGCCTCGAGCTCCCGCCGCCTCGTTCGCTCGGCCGCAACGACCATGAGGAGCCCGTGCGTGAGCTGGTTGAGCAAGACGGCGTCGATGACCGGGTTGATCGGTGGGCTGTCGACGAGGATGTAGTCGAAGTCCTGGGAAAGCTTCTGGAAGAGCAGGGACATCGCCTCGGAACCGAGCAGCTCGCTCGGATTCGGCGGGATCTGGCCGGCAGGTAGGACGTACAGGTTGGTGTCGCGCCAGCGCTGGACCACGTCGAGCGGCTCTGCTCGCCGGAGCAGCACCGTGGTCAGACCGGAACCACCCTCGATGCCCATGGTCTTGGCCACGGTGGGATTGCGCAGGTCTCCGTCGATGAGTAGCACCTTCGATCCCGCATCTGCCATCGCGATAGCGAGGTTCACCGACGTGGTCGTCTTGCCCTCACCAGGGTTCGACGACGTGATGACGAACGAGTGCCCTTGGGTCGTGACGTCGACGAACAGGATGTTGGTGCGCAGCCGCCGGATCGACTCCGCATGGTGAGAGTGTGGGTCGTCAGCGACCGACAGGACCGTGCCGTTGGCGTTCTTGACGAGGGGAATGGTGCCGAGAATCGGACGATCGGACAGCTCGCGGATGTCGTCCTCGCCACGCACCTTCGTGTCCGACATGTGCCGGATGAGGGCGACCCCTACGCCGACGATGAGGCCAGCCAGGAGGGCCAGGGCAAGATTCGTCTTGACGTTCGGAGAGATCGGTTCGCTCGGCACCGACGCCGGGATGATGGCGTCCGCGGTGACGATCTGGTTGTTGTTGGCCAGCAGTGGCGAGAACTTCTTCGCGGCCTCGGCGAGGACTGGTCCGGCTTCATTCGCCACGGCGGCCGCCAACTGCGGGTTGGAGCTGTGTGCCTTGATGTCGAGCATGTTCGTCAGCTCGGCAACAGTGGCGCTCACGTTGAGAGGAGTGCCGGCAGCCAGACCGAGCCGCTCGCGCAGGGGCTCCTGAATATCCGGGGAATCGAGGATCTCGGCGTAGGTGTTGAGATCCTTCTGAGTGATCGCATAGGCGCCACCGGGCTCGTTGTCCGAAGCCTTGACCGTCGCGAGGTAGATCCTGGCGGTGGCCTCGTAGACCGGTGTCGTCGCGATGGACGTGGCGGCGGTGGCGCCGATGACGACGAGCATGCAGAAGGCGATGAGCCTCCATCTCGTGCGGATGACACCGAGGAGATCACGAATGGTCAAGGGCCCCCCTCGGGCAAGCGAACGGCAAGACTACGTGTGAAGGTGCTTACTGACGGCCAATCCTCCCATATCATCTGCGTGGCGAAGTCGCGTTGAGCAGTATCGGGCTGGCTCACGGCGTTGTGCCACACGATGGGGAGTTGTCGGTTGCGCGTTCTGCGGGTGTCGCACAGCGCCGTCGTCGACGCATGGCGAGAGCGAGAAAGGGCGCTGCGAGCCCGCGGTCACGAGGTTGCGCTCCTGTCGGCCGACGCATGGAACGAGGGCGGCTCGACGATCCGGTTGGAGCCACGCACGGGTGAGTCGGTACGGGGGGTGCGCACTTTCGGGCGACATCCGGCACTGTTCGTCTACGACCCGAGGCCGGTCTGGCGTGCCATGGGTGAGCGGTGGGATGTCATCGACATCCACGAGGAGCCCTTCGCCCTGAGCACGGCCGAGATCCTCCTGCTGCGTGCGCTTCGGCGGAAGAAGGCTCCCTACGTGCTGTACTCCGCTCAGAACCTCGAAAAGAGGTATCCGATCCCCTTTCGCTGGCTGGAGCGCTGGGCACTGCGCCATGCTTCTGGCGTGAGTGTCTGCAACGTCGCCGCTGGGCGCATCGTCGAGCGGAAAGGCCTTGCGTCCGCGGCGACTCTCATCCCACTGGGAACGGACGCGAGTTTCTCCCTTTCCGAGGCGAGGCGTGAGCGCGCGCCGGAGCCGGATCGCATTCGCGTCGGCTACGTCGGTCGTCTGGAGGCGCACAAGGGCATCGACGTGTTGCTCGACGCCGTGGCCGGTGACGCTCGTCTGTCGCTCCGTATCGCCGGTGCAGGATCGCTGGTCCAGTCCTTGCGGGCACGCGTTCATGCCGGTGGGTTCGACGACCGGGTCGAGTTCGCCGGGCCGCTCGGGCAGACCGACCTGCCTGCGTTCTACCGGACGCTCGACGTCCTCGCCGTGCCATCGCTGACCACGCCGTCGTGGGTCGAGCAGTTCGGACGAGTCGCCGTCGAGGCGATGGCGTGCGGCACGCCAGTCGTGGCGAGTGAGAGCGGCGCCTTGCCCGAGGTCGTCGATGGCGCGGGATTGCTGGTCCCTCCGGGGGACTCGAGCGCCCTGAGAAAGGCCCTCCTGCGGATCGGCACCGAGCCCGAGACGGCCGCGGCGATGCGCGAGGCGGGCTTGGCGAGGGCAGCGAAGACGAGCTGGACTGCCGTTGCCGGACTGCAGGAGGCGCTCTACCACAGAGCACTCGGACCCAAGTCGGCCGACGCACTCGTGCCCGGTGCGGGCATGCCTCCTCCGCCCATCGAGATCGTCGTAGTGGCCTATGGCGCCCCAGAGCTGCTGCGTCGCGCACTCGAGCCGTTGCGAGACGAGGCGGTCACTGTCGTCGACAACTCGTCGTCCGACGCGGTGCGTGACGTGTGTGCGAGCCTCGGAATCCGGTATATGGATCCTGGCCGCAACGGCGGATTTGCCGCCGGTGTCAACCTTGGCCTTCGGGAGCGACTGTTTGAGAACTCCGATGTGCTCCTGCTGAATCCCGACGCGGTGATCGAGCCCAGCGGCATACGGCAGCTTCAGGACGCGCTGCGCGCCAGCCCCGACCTCGCGAGCGTCAGCCCCCGCATTCGAGACGCCGAGGGTGGCGAGGAAAGGGCGATGTGGCCCTTCCCGTCTCCCGTTGGCGCGTGGCTCGACGCGGTCGGACTGGGGCGCTGGAGAACAGTCAACTTCGCCATCGGCGCGGTCCTGCTCCTTCGCGCCGAGGCAGTCGCCGAGCTGGGCGGCTTCGATGAATCATTCTTCCTCTACGCGGAGGAGACCGACTGGGCCTACCGGGCAGCGCGTCGGGGCTGGCGCCATGCCATGGTGCCTGAGGTGACCGCAAGCCACGTCGGAGCTGGGACGAGCAGTGACCCGCGGCGGCGCGAGGCCCACTTTCACGCCAGCCAGGAACGGTACTACCGCAAGCACTTCGGCCCGATGGGCTGGCAGGTCGCTCGGGCTGCGCAGATAGCCGGATCAGCCGTGCGGGGGCTCCGAGGCGGTCCGGCCGGACGGGCAGCGTTGGCACGCGTGTCGACCTACATCCGCGGCCCGCTACGCGTCGAGGCCGATTACAGAGGAGCGGCGGGGCGGTGACGCGCGGACACATCCCTTCACTCATCACGCGGGCCGTGCTCACAGCGGGTTTGCTCGGGCTCCTGCTCGTCATGGGTCGGGAACTCGCCAGTGACCCGGTGCTGCCGTTCTTCGTAGCTGGAGTGATTCTGTTCGTCGGGCTCGTGGCCGCTGACCCCACCCTGGTGCCCATCGTCTGCCTACCGTTCCTCCTCCTCACTGCTCGTACAGGAGCCGGCGGAGTGGACCTCACCATCGCCGACGCGCTCCTCGCCGCTGCACTGGTGCCATCGCTGCTTGTCCTCCTTGGCGGCGCGTCACGGGCCATGCGGCAGGTCATGTGGCTCGGAGTGCTCTACCAGGTCGCGACCCTGTTCACCGTGATCCGCAATCCCTACCCCGCCAACCTGGTGGAGTGGTTCCACGCCGGCCTGCTTGTTCTCGGGGCGGTGGTCGCCGGCTGGGCTCTTGGGCGGCGGGGGTACGCGGTGCTCGGTCTCAACGTCCTCGTAGCGACATCCTTGCTGCTCGCGCTGATCACGATGGTTCATGCAGCGTTCCAGTATGCGGGGGGCGACTTCGGCCCGGTCGAGATGAGCTGGCCATACGCGGTCCAGAAGAACGCCATCGGGACCGTCTTCGCTCTCATGGCGGTCGTCCTTTACGTGCGACCCGCTTGGGCCGGGTGGCGCCGCGGCTGGGCCCTGCTCGGGTTCTGGACTCTTGTCGCCGCCCTGTTGACAACGCAGTCCCGACAGTCCGTCATCGCGCTGGCGGTCGCAGTGTCGGTCCTTGTCATGCGCCGCACGACGACGCACCGCCGGTCCAAGGGCATTCTGCTCGCCATCATCCCGGCGCTGGTTGGCGTCAGCGTGATGGTGCAGGACCAGATCAGGTCGGGCAACGAGTTCAACTCCTTCTTCCAGCGGGTCACCTGGTTTGCGGACTCGGTTGCCATCTGGCAGACCGACCCGTGGTTCGGGGTGGGCCTCCGCTGGTGGTACACCGACCGCTTCCCTGAGGCGTTCCAACCGCCCAACGCGCTCATGGACACCGCGACCGCGGCTGGATTCGTGGGACTTGCCGCGTTCCTCATTCTGCTGATCGGCACCTGGCTCGTCGCACGACGGATCGACCCGGCCTACGGGATTCTGGCTGAGCTCGTCCTGCTCGCACGGTTCGTGCAGAGCGAGTTCGACCTCTTCTGGGTCTCCGTCCAGGTGTCGCTGCCCTTCCTGATCCTGGGGATCTGCCTCGGGGCGGCTGCGCATTCAGAGGCCGCCAAAGCTGACCGGCAGCACCTGCTCGACAAGGTCGAGCGCGCCGTGCACCCAAGCGGGCTCGTCTCCGCGGCCATCGGCAAGGCTTCGTGAGCGCTGTCACGTGAGAATCGTCCATGCGGTGTGCACCGACGCCTTCGCCGGTGTGGAAAGACACGTCGCCGTACTGGCGGCTGCACAGGCTGATCGCGGCCATGAGGTCGTCGTGGCGGGGGGCCATGCCCCCACGATGAGCGCGGTCATCAACCGCGCCG